>NZ_JBSFJU010000048.1:0-63203 GCF_053598215.1 Kitasatospora sp. NPDC001175
CGTCCGGCGAAGCCGATCAGGTACGGCCGGCCCTGGCCGAGGCCGGTGCCCAGCAGGTGTCCGGTGCCGAAGCTGAACATGGCCTGGGCGGGCTGGTCGGAGATCAGGGCCGGGTTGTGGACGGGCTTGTAGATGTCCAGGGGGTGCAGCCAGGCTTCCACGCGGCCGTGCACGTGCGGTTCGATCGTGCCGACGACGGCGGCGCCGCCGACGGCCATCAGCAGGCCGAGGACCACCCAGCTGGTCCGCTCGGTGGCCACGTAGAGCATCACGACGAAGATGCCGAAGAAGATCAGCGAGGTGCCGAGGTCGCGCTCGAAGATCAGCACCAGCAGGCTGACCACCCAGATGGCGAGCACCGGGCCGACGTTGCGGCCGCGCGGCAGGTTCATGCCCCAGACCTTCCGCCCGGTCAGCGCGAGCGCGTCGCGGTTGGCCATCAGGTAGCCGGCGAAGAAGACGGTGATGGCGACCTTGACGAACTCGTCCGGCTCGAGCTGGATCCCGGGGAACTTGATCCAGCGCTTGGCACCGAAGTCCTCCGGGCTGGAGGGGAAGAAGGCCGGTGCCGCCAGCAGGATCATCGCTCCGGTCATGAGCAGGTAGACGTAGCGCTGGAAGAACCGGTGGTGCTTCACCAGGATGATCAACCCGGCCGCCACCGCCAAGGCGATCCACACCCACATCACCTGGTTCGGGGCCGCCGGGATCTTCTGGTAGTCGCCCTTGGCGGCGTGGAAGAGCGCGTAGGACTGGTCCAGCCGGTTGAGCAGCACCAGTCCGAAGCCGGTCAGGAAGACGGCCAGCGGCAGGATCAGCGGGTCCGCGTACGGGGCGAAGCGCCGGACCGCCAGGTGCAACCCCAGGGCCAGCAGCGGCAGGCTGAGGCCGTAGACCAGCAGGCCCTTGGGCAGCGCGTGGTTCATCGCCTCGTTGGCGGTCACGTAGCCCACCAGGCAGACCAGGACCGCCGCAGCCAGCATGAAGAGTTCGAGGTTGCGGCGCCGGGTGGCCAGCCTGCGCCCGGAGCTTCGTGGGCTGTCTGTCACGGATTCCCCACCTCGGCGGCTTCGACAGTGATGTAGTAGACGACGAATCCTCGCACGAGAGTGACGTCGGTGGGAGCGCAGGGGGTTCCGGACCCAGCTCCGGTGATCGTCCGGGCGTCGGTCATCATGTCCGAGGAGCCGCAAGCGCCGCAGCACGGCGACCGGCCGCGCGACGGCCGGCTGCCCTGCACCGACCGGCTGCCCGCACCAGCCGGAACAGGAGAACCACCGGATGCCGACCGCAGCACTCGCCCTCGGGCACGACGGCCCGCCACCCTGGCACTGGGCCGACCTGGCCACCAACTGGACCGCCGAGCCCGTCGTCCTGGCACTCGCCGTACTGCTCGCGGGCGCCTACCTGCTGGGCGTACGGGCGTTCCACCGCGGCGGCGGGAGTGACGGCGGGAACGGCAGCGGTGCTGTGAGCGGCAGCGGAGGCGGTGGTGCGAGCGGCGCTGCGCGCTGGCCCCTGCATCGCACGGCCGCGTTCCTCGGCGGCCTGCTGGTCTGGGTCTGGGTGACCTGCTCGGGCCTCGGGGTGTACGAGCGGATCCTGTTCACCGACCGGGCCGTCCAGGTCGTGCTGCTGCTGATGCTGGTGCCGTTCCTCCTGGTCCTCGGTGCTCCGGTCTCGCTGCTGGTCGAGACCGCGTCCGAGGCCCGTCGCGCGCGGATCATGCGAGTGCTGCGCAGCCGACCCTCCCGGGTGCTGATGTTCCCCGCGGTGTCCACGGTGCTGCTGATGGCGCCGCCGTGGCTGCTCTACTTCACGCCCTGGTACGAGAAGACCCTCACCAGCGGTGCCTGGAACATCGGCCTGCATCTCTCACTGGTCGCCCTCGGCCTGCTCTACTACTGGCCGCGACTGCAGCTCGACCCGGTCGCGCACGAGTACCCGCTGCTGGTCAGCCTGGTCATCACCTTCGCCGAGGTCATCTTCGACGCGGGCCTCGCCCTGATCCTCATCTACGGCCACCACCTGATCGCCGAGCCCCACTACGCCGGCCTCGGCCGCACCTGGGGACCGACCCTGCTGCAGGACCAGACCTGGGGCGGCAACGTGATCTGGGTACTGGGCGACCTGATCGGCCTGCCCTTCCTCTGTGCGCTGATCCGCCGCATGATCGTGACCGGCCGGGCCGAGACGGCGGCGGTGGACGCCGCACTGGACGCCGAGTACGAGGCGCAGATGGCCGAGCGGCGGGCGGCGAAGGCGGCCGAGGGGGAGGCGGCCGAGGGGGAGGCGGCCGAGGGGGAGGCAGCTGCGGCAGAGGCAGCTGCGGCGGATACGGCCACGGGGGAGACGGCTGCGGGAGAGGCGGTGCCCGTCGCCGCGCGAGCCGCCGTCGAGGAGGACGAGCCGGAGGGCACGCGCCCGTGGTGGCTGGACGACCCCAATCTGAAGCACCGTTTCGGAGGCGCCGGGCGCTGAGCCGTTCCCGGTTGGGCGCCCCCCGGGGCTCGGGAGTCCGCCCGGTCGCCGGTCAGTCCTGCTAGGCCGCGGGTTCGGTTCGCCGCCCGGTGGCGGGTTCCGCCGGCGGTTCCCCCGCCCCCGGTTCGCGATGGCGGCGGCTGTGCCGCGCGACCCGCACCCGGTTGCCGCAGGCGCTGGTGCACCACTCGCGGCGGGCGTGGCTCTTGACGAAGTACAGGATGCAGTCGGGAGCCGGGCATGCCCGCACCTGTCCGGCCGACGGTCCGGTGAACAGGGCGACGGCCGCCGCCGCGACCTCACCGAGCGCGACCAGGTGCAGATCGGGCTCGGTCCAGCGGGGTATCCGGACGCCGGGACGGTCCGGGTCCAGCTCCAGCCAGCCGGTCGAGAGTCGGGCGGCAGCATTGACGGCGGCCACCGTGCCGGGCGGCGGAGTCGTACCGGAGACCGTCGCGGCGGCCAGGTCGCGCAGCGCGGCGCGCAACTCGCGGTAGCGGTCGAGGTGGAACCGGGTGGCCGGGGCGCCGTCGTCGAGCAGCGGACGCAGCGGCTCGCCGAAGTCGGCCGACCGGGTCCGCAGCCAGTGGTCCAGATCGGCGGGTTCCCGCAGGGCGTCCACCAGGGCGCCGCGGGCGCCGCCCTGGATGAACGTGGTGTTCACCAGGTCGAGCGCGAGGGACTCGCCGGTGAGGGGCAGGTCGTCGACCGCCGATGCCGTGGGACTGCTCATGGCTCCATCATGCCTGGCCGCCGGCCCCGGCCACGCCAGGCGTTGCTAATGAGAAATATTCCTGTCTCCTATTAGCGTTCTCCGATCCTGACCGTCCCTCCCCGGGACTCGCCGGCCGATTCTGGGGTCCCCGGTGCCTGCCGCGCCCGCATAGGCCAGGCTTGGGGGCGGTCGGTCTCTCCGGAGCCGGCTGTCCGGATGAACACGGACACGGTCACCAACCGAATCGAAGGCGAAAATGACCAACCACTTTGATGTCGTTGTCCTCGGTGCCGGCCCTGGCGGGTACGTCGCTGCCATCCGCAGCGCGCAGCTCGGCCTGAGCGTCGGCATCGTGGAGGAGCGCTACTGGGGCGGGGTCTGCCTCAACGTCGGGTGCATCCCCTCCAAGGCGCTGCTGCGGAACGCCGAGCTCGCGCACATCCTGACGCACGAGACGAAGACCTACGGCATCCAGGTCGAGGGTCGGATCACCTTCGACTACAAGGAAGCCTTCCAGCGCAGCCGCCAGGTCGCCGACGGCCGGGTCAAGGGCGTCCACTACCTGATGAAGAAGAACAAGATCACCCAGTTCGAGGGCCGGGGGCACTTCACGGACGCCAACACCCTCCAGGTGGCCGGTGCCGACGGCTCCGTGCAGACCGTCACCTTCGACCACTGCATCCTGGCCACCGGCGCCACCCCGAGGCTGCTGCCCGGCACCTCGCTGAGCCCGCGCGTGGTGACGTACGAGGAGCAGATCCTGGCCGACCAGCTGCCGGAGAGCATCATCATCGCGGGTGCCGGCGCGATCGGCGTCGAGTTCGCGTACGTGATGCACAACTACGGCGTGAAGGTGACCATCGTCGAGTTCCTGGACCGGATGGCCCCGCTGGAGGACGCCGAGGTCTCGGCCGAGCTGTTCAAGCGCTACAAGCGCCTGGGAATCGAGGTGCTGACCTCCACCCGGGTCGACGCGATCGACGACTCCGGTGAGAAGGTCAAGGTCACCGTCACCGCGGGCGGCGAGCAGCGCGTGCTGGAGGCCGACAAGGTCCTGCAGGCGATCGGCTTCGCTCCCCGGGTCACCGGCTACGGCCTGGAGAACACCGGTGTCCGGCTGACCGAGCGTGGCGCGGTCGAGGTGGACGGCCGCTGCCGCACCTCGGCGCCGCACATCTTCGCCATCGGCGACGTGACCGCCAAGCTGATGCTGGCCCACGCCGCCGAGTCGATGGGCGTCATCGCCGCCGAGACCATCGCGGGCGCCGAGACCATGGAACTCGACTACGTGATGATCCCCCGCGCCACCTACTGCCAGCCGCAGATCGCCAGCTTCGGCTGGACCGAGGAGCAGGCCCGCAGCCAGGGCTTCGACGTCAAGGTCGCGAAGTTCCCGTTCATGGCGAACGGCAAGGCCCACGGTCTCGGGGACACGGTCGGCTTCGTCAAGATCATCAGCGACGCCAAGTACGGTGAGCTGCTCGGCGCCCACATGATCGGCCCCGAGGTCACCGAGCTGCTGCCCGAGCTGACCCTGGCCCAGCAGTGGGACCTCACCGTCACCGAGATCGCCCGCAACGTCCACGCCCACCCGACGCTGGGTGAGGCCGTCAAGGAGGCGATCCACGGCCTGGCCGGGCACATGATCAACATGTAGTCGCCGCGCCGCCCCCGCCCGCCGTTCTGCCGGGGGTGCCGAGACCGTCGACTCGGCGCTCCCGGCCGGATCGCCAGCCGCGAAGCCCGTCCGCCACGGCTCCCCGCGCCCTCGGGCGCTGCGAGACGGGCGGGGCCCGGGAATTGACCACCACTCACATTCGTTGATCCACAGGTCAGTTCCCGAGCGAGATGATGGCGCGATGAGCGAGAGCACCGAACGGCCCGGCCGTCTGCTGGCCGTCTCCGACCTGCACGTCCACCATGCGGACAACCGCCGCATCCTGGCGGAGGAGCTCCTCGCGACCTCGCCCGAGGACTGGCTGATCGTGGCCGGGGACGTCAGCGAGACCGTCAGCCAGATCGAGTGGGCGCTCGGCCTGCTCAAGGAGCGTTTCGCCCAAGTGATCTGGGCCCCCGGAAACCACGAGCTGTGGACGCCGCCGACGGACCCGGTACAGCTGCGCGGTGAGGCACGCTACCGGCACCTGGTGGAGATCTGCCGCCGCCTCGGCGTGCTGACGCCGGAGGACCCGTACGCCGTCTGGCGCGGCCAGGGCGGTCCGGTGGCCGTCGCACCGCTCTTCCTGCTCTACGACTACTCGTTCCGCGAGCCGGGCCTGAGTCGTAAGGAGGCGATGGAGCGGGCCTACGAGTCGGGCGTGGTGTGCTCGGACGAGTTCATGCTGCACCCGGAGCCCTACCCGGACGCCGCCGCCTGGTGCGAGGCGCGTCTGTCCTGGACGGGTCAGCGGCTCGCCGCCGTCGACCCAGGGCTGCCGACCGTGCTGGTCAACCACTTCCCGCTGGTCCGCGAGGACACCGCGGTCCTGCGCTATCCGCAGTTCGCCCAGTGGTGCGGCACCGAGCGGACAGCCGACTGGCACCGCCGGTTCCGGGCCGCCGCGGTGGTCTACGGCCACCTCCACATCCCCCGGACGACGGTCTACGACGGCGTCCGCTTCGAGGAGGTCTCGATCGGCTACCCGAGGGAGTACCGCCGCTGGGGCTTCCCCCGCGGGCTGCTGCGCGAGGTGCTGCCCGGGGCGGAGAGCGTCTGACCGCTACGGCCGGAGGAGACCGGCACCGTCCGAGGAGACCGCCCCGCCCGGCGGGCGGGTGCGGGCTACCGCCGGTGCTTGCCGCTGTTGGCGGGCGTCGGCTCCGGGTACGGGATCCGGAGCTTGCGGGCCAGCGGGGCCACGGCGCCCGCGGCACCGAGCGGCTTGGCGAGCACCAGGACGGAGAGCAGCACCGCCGGTGCGCCGGCGCCCAGTGCCGCGAAGTTGCCCACGATGCCGTGGCCGAGCGCACCGCCCACCTGACCGGCGATCCAGTGCGCCGCCAGGGCGCCGGGGGCGCAGGCGAGTGCCAGGCCCAGGTGCAGGGTGGTCACCCGGACACCGTCCAGGCCGCTGCGGATCCGGCCGCGCCGCCCGCCGCCGATCTCGAGCGTGGCGTCGGCGGATACGACGGCCGCCGCCTCCCGGCGGAGCCGCTTGCCCAGCGCCCGACCGGTGATGATCACGCCGAGCGTGGTGGCCAGCGTCTGGGCGAAAGCCATCCCGATGATGATCCAGCGCACCGGCAGGGTGTAGTACGCGACGGCAGAGAAGGCGACGTTGCTACCCGCGATCGCCGTGGTCAGCCAGAACGGGGTCCGGGCGTCGCTCATCGCGTAGAACCCGCGTGCCAGTGCGTACTGGGCGCAGAAGGCCGGCAGGCCGATCGCGAAGGCGATCAGGACCTGGGCCATGACATCGACGTCCGCGGGCCGGACCTGGCTGCCGTGCCCGTAGGCGAGGCCGATGATCGGGTTGGCCATCGAGAGGAAGACCGCCATGGCCGGGACGATCATCCCGGCCGAGCTGCGCAGCGTCTGGGCCAGCTCCCGGCCGACGTCCTCGAACCGGCCCGAGCTCACCGCACGGGACATGATCGGCAGGATCGCCGTCACCATCGAGACCGTGATGATGCCCTGGGGGACGACGAAGAGCAGGTACGCGTTGTTGTACGGGGTGTAGCCCAGCCCCGCCTGCAGATGCAGGTTGTGGGCCTGCGTGCCGGCGCCGGTCGCCATGTTGGTGATCGCGTTGAAGGACAGCTGGGTCACCACGACCAGCATCAGCGCCCAGCCGGCGGCCCGCAGCGGGGTGGTGAGACCGGCGCCCTTCCAGTCGAAGCGCGGCCGGAAGCGGAATCCCGAGGCGCGCAGCGAGGGCAGCACGGAGAGCGCCTGCACCAGGATTCCGAACGCCGTGCCCGCGCCCAGCAGCATGGTGGCGCCGCTGGTCATCTGGTCGGCGGATTCCGCGTGCTTGCAGACCCCGATGTAGAGGCTGAAGACGCCGATCACCACGACGTTGTTCATCACCGGCGCCCAGGTCATCGCACCGAAGCGGTCACGCGCGTTGAGCACCTGGCTGAGCAGGCCGAAGACGCCGTAGAACAAGATGGCCGGGAGGCAGTACTGGGCCAGCGCGATGGTCAGATCCCGCTGGACGTGGTCCTTGGGGGTGTAGTTCGTGTAGGAGTCCACGATCTGCGGCGCGAACAGCCAGGCAACCAGGGTGATGGCGATCAGCGCCACACCGCAGGCCGTCAGCAGACGGTTGGTGTAGGCGACGCCGCGGTCCTTGTGGGTCTGCGCGGCCCGGACCAACTCGGGGACGAAGACCGAGTTGAGCACACCGCCGATCAGCATCATGTAGACGGTGGTCGGCAGCAGGGTCGCCACGCCGTAGCCGTCGGCGAGCTGCTGGGTGCCCAGCGCGGCGGCGATGACGCCGGCCCGCACGAAGCCCAGCGCGCGCGAGGTGAGCGAGCCCAGAGCCATGATCAGCCCGTTGCGGGCGGCGGAGGACTCCTTGCCCTCCGGCGCCTTCTCGGCCTCCGCCGGGGGCTGCTCCACCGGCTGGCGCGGCGGCGGCAGCTGGGTGCCCAGCTGCATGGTCGGATGTGAGCCGTGCTGCTGTTGGGACACGGGTGGCAGGTACTGCTCGGGCGACATGAACTGCTCGTCAGTGATCTGACGCAGCGGCATGGTGGGCGGGTCGCCGTACGAGCCGGAGGGCTCGCCCGTCGTGTGCATGGTCATCGGACCCCCGTCACTCGGTGCCTGGGCAGTGCGCGGTCACGGGGCTTCCGCAGACCGCTGTCCGGCGGTCCCTTGGTGTACGGAGCCGGTACTGCCTCGTACGACCGGCTCGGTCCGCGCCGTCGTGCTTGGTTCCCCCGGGCTGGGCGCGGGTGCACCCAGCCGGAGAAGTCTGCCTTAACTCGGTACCCGATGGGGAGCGGTGTGCCGCGTGCCCGAGATCTCCCAGTGGCACTGATTGGCCCGTATTCCGAACGAACCCGGCGGAAGTCGGTCCCTAATGACCGGATTTGCAGCGGTTTTTCCCGGCTCTGATGCGAGGGACTTCGGCGGGCGCGGCACTCTACCGATTCCTCCCCGAAGGTCACCCCAATGAGATGTGACCTTTCTCACTGACTGTCAGGAGTGGCGGCGGATCCACTTTCGCGACGGGTTCCGGCCCCCGCTCCGGAGGCCAGGACGCGCTGCACCCTCGGCCTGGTCCGCCAGTCGACCCGGCGCACGTCCCGGCTCAGTGCGCGGGGCCGCCACAGCTCGACCGCGACCGTCACCCCGCCGACCACCAGGCCCGCCGTCAGCCATCCGGCCAGGACGTCGCTGGGCCAGTGCACGCCGAGGGCGATCCTGGTCCAGCCGATGGTCAGGACGGCGAGTGCGGCGATGGTGCAGGCGACCGCCCGTCCGGCCCGGTTGGCGTGCGGCCAGACCAGGATCACCAGGGCGGCGGCGGTGATAGCCGAGGCCATCGCGTGCCCGGAGGGGAAGGCCGCACCCGTGGCGGACGAGACCGGGTCGACGAAGTGTGGCCGGGCGCGGCCGACCAGCGCCTTGCCACCCCAGTTGGCCAGCCAGCCGAGCAGGATCTGGGCCGCCGCCCAGCCGGCCAGGATCCGCGCGCCGATCGCCCAGAGCCAGACCGCCGTCACGCCCAGCAGGGCACGGGTGACGGTCGGGCCGCCGAGGTCGGAGACCATCTGCATGGATGCCGTCCAGGCGGTGTGGTCGCGGGCGTAGTCGTGTAGCGAATCCACCCAGTCGCGATCCAGCCGGGCCAGCGGGCCCCAGTGGCTCTCCGCCAGGGCCAGGAGCAACCCCAGGAGGGCGGCGCAGCCGAGAGTCAGCGCTGCGGACTCGATCAATCGGCCACGGCGGTGCCGTGCGGTGGCGGCGGTGGCGCCGTCGATGGACAGGTGCATGGCTGACACCTTCCCAGGGGTCGAGATGGCCCCGCACCGTACCGATAGCAATTTTGCATCTTTTGTGAGGAGAAGCTGCGGATGTCGGATCTCGTTCGTTGATCCGGTGGACGGGGTGATTGCCGACACTGTCCGCACCTGCTCGATCGCATAATGTGCGCGATCATGGGCCAAATTGCGCAGGATACTGCATCGCGCGAAGAATCTGGGCTAGTTGGGAATGTTGTCCGAAATCTGTGCGTTGGATCGTTACGTGTGAGCCTTCAGGGGCCCGCATCTCTTTGCCTTCATCTCTCTGCCTCCTCTCTTCGGCCCTAGCTCGCCCCGTCGGGGGTGAAGACCAAGGCAGACCGGCACCAGCAGCAAGGGAGCAAGCATGGCCACTCGTGCCGTCGTTCGCGGCAGTGCCGACCACCCTCGTTCGGCTCGCCCGAACAACCTTGAGGCCGACCGCGACCTTGTCGGCATGTACCTCGACGAGATCGCCCGGACGCCACTGCTCGATGCCGCCGAGGAGGTCGAGCTCTCGCTGCGCATCGAGGCGGGTGTCTACGCCCAGCACCTGCTGGACGAGGACGCCATTCCCGAGAGCACCACGCGCAAGGAGCTGGAGGCGATAGCCGACGACGCCGAGCGCGCGAAGGACGTCTTCATCCGCTCGAACCTCCGCCTGGTGGTCGCGGTCGCCCGGCGGTACCCCCGCAGCGGCCTGCCCCTGCTCGACCTGATCCAGGAGGGCAACGCCGGCCTGGTCCGAGCGGTCGAGAAGTTCGACTACGCGAAGGGGTTCAAGTTCTCCACCTACGCGACCTGGTGGATCCGCCAGGCGATCACCCGCTCGATCGCCGACCAGTCGCGCACCATCCGGCTGCCCGTGCATCTGGTCGAGGAGCTCGGCCGGATCCGCCGGGTGCAGCGTGAAAAGGCCAAGGAGCTGGGCCGTGAGCCCGAGCCCGCCGAGATCGCGGCCGAACTCGACACCACCGAGGACCGGATCAAGGACGTGCTCGACTGGGCCCGTGACCCGGTCAGCCTCAACATGTCCGTGGACGACGAGGGCGAGACCCAGTTCGGTGACCTGGTCGAGGACACCGGCGCGGTCTCCCCGGAGGACGCCGTGATGGTCATGCTCCGCCGCGAGGAGCTGGACGACCTGATCGGCCGGCTCGACGACCGGACGGCCTCCATCATCCGCTCCCGGTACGGAATGGAGGACGGCCGCGAGCGCACGCTGACGGAGGTGGGCAAGCAGCACGGACTCACCCGGGAGCGAATCCGCCAGATCGAGAAGCACGCGCTCGCCGAGCTGAAGAAGATCGCCGACCACGCGGGCTTCGAGGCAGCCTGACACCCGGTTCTCCCGGGGCCCCGGTCCGGTGCCGGCCGGACCGGGGCCCCGCTGTCCGAAGCCGCTGCTGCCGTGCCGCCTACGCTGGATGCAGTTGACAAGGATCGGAGCAGAGATGGCCGAGCAGGAAGAACCGACCCGGCCGAAGGCGAAGCTGGTCTTCGGCGACCCGCTGGACCGCCAGACGGGGGACGATACCGACCGGGGCTGGGGCGAGCGCCCGGAGTCGGGGGAGAGCGGCGGGCGCGGCCTGGACTGGTATCTGAGCCAGCGGCCGCCGCACCACGGTGACTGACCGCTGACCGAGGCCCCGCGCCGGGGCTGCGCGGATCTCAGCCGTCGGGCGGCGCCGTTCCGGTGCAGCGCGGGGTGGCGGTCGGCCCGGCCGCTGCCGAGGCCGTCGAAGGGGCGGCGGGCGGCGGTGGGCCGGGCCGCAGCGGACCGGCGGTGATCGCGGTGGCGGCGGCCAGCAGCCCCGTCGCCAGCAGCCCGGGCCGGTGCCGGACGGCCTGCTGGAGCCGGTGTCGCCCCCCGCCCCCGCGCCGGATCGGTGGGAAGGGCGGAACGGTGCGCCGTGGTGGTACGGCCGAGGGTGCCGTGGCGGTCGTGGTGGCGGTCGGGTGGCAGTGCGGCTGGTTCGCCAGGTACGTCGTCATGCGCATCAGGGTGAGCGCACCGCACCTGCCGCGGAATGCCCCCTCGAATTCCTGTGGAAAACCCGGCCTTGTGGACAACTTCGTTCACCCGCAAGGCTGGTGCGGTCATACGAAAGGCCCGGGTTCGGAACCGAACCCGGGCCTTTCGTGCGGATGCCGCGGACGGCGGTGCCGGCGTCAGCTCGCGGTGCTGGTGCTCGCCGCCGGAGCCGGGGAGGCGGCCGGAGCCGACGAGGCGGACGACGAGGACGAGGCGGACGACGACGAGGAGCTCACCGAGCTGCTCGAGGAGGACCGGCTGTCGGTGCGGTAGAAGCCCGAGCCCTTGAAGACCACGCCGACGGCGGAGAAGACCTTGCGGAGCTTCCCCTGGCAGTCGGGGCACGTGGTCAGCGCCTCGTCGGTGAACTTCTGCACCGCCTCCAGGCCGTTGCCGCACTCGGTGCACTGGTACTGGTACGTGGGCACTTGTCTTCCTCCTGGCACTCTCGCCTGATGAGTGCTAACGACGGTCAATGATGCGGCATTCCGCTGGATCAGTCCAGCGACATCGGGTGTGAGATATCGCTGCCCCGGCCCGGTTCGGGCCGGGGCAGCGGACGCGTCTCAGCCCTTGGAAGCGCCGGCCAGTTGCACCTTGGCCCCGCCCTGCGCCGCGATGCGGCCGGGCCCGGCGGGAGTGTCCAGCAGCCGCCGCAGCGACACCAGTGCGACCAGGCCGATCCCGGCCCCGACGACCGGTACCACGAAGCCCGCCCTGGCACCGTGCGAGTCCACCAGTAGTCCGGCCACGATCGAACCCGCGGCCAGGCCGAGGCCGATCGCACCGGTCAGCCAGGTGAACGCCTCGGTCTTCGCGCCGGCCGAGACCAGCGTCTCAACCAGGGTGTAGCCGCTGATCAGGGTCGGTGCGATGGCCAGACCGCAGCACAGGCCGGCGATCGCCAGCGCGGTCAGGTTGGGCATCGCCCAGAGCGTCGAGCAGCCCAGGACCAGCAGCGTGTAGCTGCCGAGCATCCGCTGCCTGACCGAGCGGCGCCAGGCGATCATGCCGTACAGCACGCCGGCCAGCATGCTGCCGCCCGCGAAGATGCCGTACACCACGCCGTTGAGGCCGGGCTGGCCCTCGGCCCTGGCGAAGGCCGCCACCGTGACGGTCATGGCGCCGAAGACGGAGCCCACGCCCAGGAAGGAGCCCGCCAGTAGCCGGACACCGGGCGATGAGAGCGCCGAGGCCTGCTCGGCGCCGGGTACGGACGGGTGCGGAGCGGGCGCGGTGCCGCGCTGCGCGGCGAAGGCCAGGCCGCCGATCACGGTCAGCGCGGCCTCGGTGATCAGCGACACCGAGGGCGAGACCAGGGTGGCGATGCCGGTGGCCAGCACCGGTCCGATCGCGAAGGTGAACTCGTCGGTCACGGACTCGAAGGCGAACGCGGTGTTCAGCGTCTTGGGCGAGTCGGAGAGTCTGGTCACCCAGCGGGCCCGGACCATCGCGCCGATCTGCGGCACGCTGGCACCGGCCACGCCCGCGGACACGAAGAGCGTCCAGGTCGGGGCGTGGCCCAGGGCCAGCGCGAGCAGCGCGCCCACCGAGACCGCGTGCACCGCGACGGTGGGCAGCAGCACGGCGGCCTGGCCGTACCGGTCGGAGAGCCGGCCGGTCTGGGGGCCGATCAGCGCCTGGGTCGCGGCGGCGAAGGCCACCACCAGGCCGGCCGTGCCGTACGAGCCGTAGGCGCTCTGGATGAGCAGGACGATGCCCGCGCTGAGCATCGCGTAGGGGAGTCGGGCCGCGAAGGCGGGGACCAGGAAGGTCCAGGCTCCGGGGGTGCGGAGCAGGGTGCCGTAGCCGACGCGGGTGGGAGTGGGCTCTGCGACCGTTCGGCGCGCCGTCACGGTCGGTCCTTCCTGCTGCCTGGTAGCACTCACCGGGCATGGGGCGGCCCGGTAGCGCCGAGAGTTGTCCTCTCGTGCGTTGACCGGGGTAGATACCGGGTCCACGCCGGCCGGGGGAATCGCGGAAGCGGGCCGGCAGAGGAGGGACCACGGCCGCCGAGCGGTCGCGCCAACTCTGCATCAGACAGATGTTGCGGATTTTCGGTGATCGAAACAGGTATGTCGGTCCATAGTACGCATTGCGGACCGGTCCCACGCGATCAATGCATGGTGAACAGCGTGGAAAAGGTAGGAATCTAGCGGCCGTGCAGCCAGCCGGCAAGCTTTCCGCCCCGGTCTACCGCCCGCAGCCTGCGCTCGGCGGCCTCGCTGACCTCCTCGGTGGTGACCACCAGGAGTTCGTCGCCGCCTCGCAGCACGGTGGCCTTGTCGGGCACGAAGCTGCTGTTGTCCCGGACCACCAGGGTGACCGCGGACCCGGCGGGCAGCCGCAGCTCGCCGACCTCGACGCCGGACATCTTCGACTCCGCGGCGAGCGCGACGGAGAGCAGCCGGCCGTGCAGGTGCTCCAGCGGCGCGGACTCGATGCCCAGGTCCTGGCCCATCGCACCCTCGGAGATCCGCAGGCCGCGGGCGACCAGCGGCAGGGTCGGGCCCTGGACCAGGGTGAAGACCACGACCAGGATGAAGACGATGTTGAAGACCTGCTGCGCCTGCGGCACCTCGGCCACCAGCGGGATGGTCGCCAGCACGATGGGCACCGCCCCGCGCAGTCCGGCCCAGCTCAGCAGGGCCTGCTCGCGCCAGGGCAGCCGGAACGGCGTCAGGGTGGCGAAGACCGAGGCCGGCCTGGCGACGAAGACCAGCACCGCGCCGATCACCAGCGCGGGGACGAACGCCGAGCCCATGGTCTCCGGGGTGCACAGCAGGCCGAGCACCACGAACATGCCGATCTGCCCGATCCAGGCCAGTCCGTCCGCGAAACCCCGGACGGCGGGGCCGTGCGGCAGTTTGGCGTTGCCGAGGATCACCGAGGCGGTGTAGACGGCCAGGAAGCCGGAGCCGTGCAGCAGTGAGCCGCCCGCGTAGGCCAGGACGGCCAGCGACATCACGGCGATCGGGTAGAGGCCGGAGGAGGGCAGCGCGACGTGCTTGACCGCGTACGCGCCCAGCTTGCCGACGACCAGGCCGACGACGGCGCCGATGGCCAGCTCGGCGACGATCGTGGCGACCAGTGCGTACCAGGAGTCCAGCGGCCCCGTGGTGGCGAAGGCGACCACCAGGATGACCACGGGGGCGTCGTTGAAGCCGGACTCGGCCTCCAGCAGACCGGTCAGCCGGGACGGCAGCGGCACCGTCCGCAGCACCGAGAAGACCGCTGCGGCGTCGGTGGAGGAGACGATCGCGCCGAGCAGCATCGAGACCCGCCAGTCGAATCCGGCCAGCCAGTGCGCGCCGGCCGCGGTGACGAAGACGCTGACCGCCACGCCCAGGGTGGCCAGTACCGAGGCGGCCGGCAGGACCGGCTTTATCGCCTGCCAACTGGTCTTGAGGCCGCCCTCGGCGAGGATCACCACCAGGGCCGCGTAGCCGAGGACCTGGGTGAGTTCGGCGTTGTTGAAGGTGACTCCGAGGCCGTCCTGGCCCATGGCGACGCCGATGCCCAGGTAGATCAGCAGACTGGGCAGCCCTGATCGGGTCGAGAATCGCACGGCCACCACCGCGAATAGGAGTATCGCGGAGAACTCGAGCAGGAAGCGGTTCAGGTGGTCGACAGTCACGCAGTAGCACCTCGGCACGTCAAGGGGGCGGTCGGGGGCAGAGAGTGGCCGGAAACGATTGGCTCGCTCGACGACTTGTTACTCAGTCTAACATTTTACCTGATCTTTGATTGTCTGATTCCGCCCATCGAGACCGGATAGGGTCCACCTCGGCCGACCGTGGACGTCCCCAGTGCATGTCCGCCAACCGAGTCGCCCTAATGTGGTGACCTGTCACGGCCGTCAACGCAACCCAGCCAAGGACCCAGATGCCCCGCTCGAAGAAGTTCCGGCGCGCCCGGCTGCTTGTGCTCGTGCTGGTCGTGCTGCTCGTGGCCGCCGTCGGAGGCGGTGGTTACTGGGCGGTGAGCGCCGTCCGCGCTTCCTTCCCCGACGTCGACGGCAGCGTCTCGGTGGCCGGCATGTCAGCGCCGGTCGACGTCAAGCGCGATGCCAACGGCATTCCGCAGCTGTACGCCGACACCCCCGAGGACCTGTTCCGCGCCCAGGGCTACGTCCAGGCCCAGGACCGGTTCTGGGAGATGGACGTTCGACGGCACATCACCTCGGGGCGGCTCTCCGAGATGTTCGGGTCCAGCCAGGTCGAGACCGACACCTTCCTGCGCACCATGGGCTGGCGCCAGGTCGCGCAGCAGGAGTACGACACCCAGCTCTCCGCCGACACCAAGAAGTACCTGAAGGCCTACTCGGACGGCGTCAACGCCTGGCTGAACCAGCACCCCGGCGGCCAGAGCGCCTCGCTGGAGTACGCCGTGCTCGGCGCGGTCAACAGCGGTTACAAGCCCGAGGCCTGGGACCCGGTGGACTCGGTGGCCTGGCTGAAGGCGATGGCCTGGAACCTCTCCGGCAACCTGCAGGAGGAGATCGACCGGTCGCTGCTCTCCCAGGACTTCTCGACGGAGCAGATCGCCCAGCTGTACCCGGACTACCCGTACGACCGCAACGGCACCATCGTGAAGACCGGCACGATCGGCAAGGACGGCAACTACCAGCCCGCCGACGGCTCCACCGCTCCGGCTGCCGCCACCGCCGCCGCCCAGGGCCGGGCGACGACCAAGTCGCTGTTCACCGACATCTCCGACAAGATGGCCGCGCTGCCGCAACTGCTCGGCCCGCAGGGCCAGGGCATCGGCTCCAACTCCTGGGTGGTCAGCGGTGACCACACCACCACCGGCAAGCCGTTGCTCGCCAACGACCCGCACCTCGGCCCCGGCCTGCCCTCGGTCTGGTACCAGATGGGCCTGCACTGCCGGACCGTCAGCGCCAAGTGCGCCTTCGACACCTCGGGCTTCACCTTCGCCGGCATGCCCGGTGTGGTGATCGGCCACAACCAGAAGGTCTCCTGGGGCTTCACCAACCTCGGCGCCGACGTCCAGGACCTCTACCTGGAGAAGGTGACCGGCCCCGACACCTACCTGGTCGACGGCCAGCAGGTGAAGTTCCAGACCCGCAAGGAGACCATCAAGGTCGCCGGCGGAGCCGACCGGACCATCACCGTCCGCACCACCAACCGCGGCCCGCTCATCTCGGACCAGAGCTCCGAGGAGCAGAGCGTCGGCAAGTACGCCCCCGCGGGCAATGCCGCACCCGACCGCGCCCAGGGCTACGGCGTGGCACTCCAGTGGACCGCCCTCACCCCGGGCAAGACCATGGACGCGGTCTTCATGCTCGACCGCGCCACCAACTGGAACGAGTTCCGCAACGCCGCAGCCGACTTCGCGGTCCCGGCGCAGAACCTGATCTACGCCGACACCAGCAACAACATCGGCTACCAGGCGCCGGGCATGATCCCGCAGCGCACCAAGGGCGACGGCACCTACCCGGTCCCGGGCTGGGACTCCGGCTACGGCTGGCAGAAGGACTTCGTGCCCTTCCAGGCCCTGCCGTACAGCTTCAATCCCAAGAACGGCTACATCGTCACCGCCAACCAGGCCGTGGTGGGCCCCACTTACCAGTACACGCTCACCAAGGACTGGGAGTACGGCACCCGGGCCAAGCAGATCACCGACCTGATCGAGGGCAAGCTGAAGAACGGCGGCAAGATCTCGCCGGACGACATGCAGTCGATGCAGCTGGACAACACCAACGTGATGGCGGAGACGCTGGTCCCGCTGCTGCTCAAGGTCAACATCACCGACCCGTACGTCCGCGAGGCGCAGGACCTGCTGAAGACCTGGAACTACCGCCAGGACGCCGACTCCGCCGCCGCCGCGTACTACAACGGCGTCTGGCGCCAGCTGCTCACCCTCGCGTTCGGCCAGAAGTTCCCGGCCGACCTCCGGGCCAAGGGCGACTGCCTGCTGGTCCGCCAGAAGAGCAACAGCACGCTGCCCGACGGCGCGGTCGGCGCGGACACGCACCCGGTCACCGAGTGCGGCACCCGCGACGCCCACTTCGCCCAGCCGGACGGCGGCGACCGCTGGACCGAGGTGGTCCGGCAGCAGCTGGCCAACCCCAAGAGCCCGTGGTGGGACTACGTCGACTCCAACCACATCCAGCAGCACGGCCTGAACAACCTGCTCGCCGAGGCCCTCAAGGACGCCCGTCAGGACCTCACCGCGCAGATGGGCAAGGACATCAAGACCTGGAACTGGGGCCGGCTGCACTCGCTGAGCCTCAAGGAGCAGACGCTCGGCACCGACGACTCCTCGATCGCCTCCGGGCTGGTCCACGCGCTGCTCAACCGAGGCCCGTACCAGCTCTCCGGCGGCAGCGCGGCGGTCAACGCCTCCGGGTGGAACGCCGCGGCGGGGTACGACGTGGACTGGATCCCCTCGATGCGGATGGTCGTCGACCTCAGCGACTTCAACGCCTCACACTGGATCAACGTCGGCGGCGCCTCGGGCCACGCCTTCCACGCCAACTACAACGACCAGACCGCCCTGTGGGCCAAGGGTGACCTGCTGCCCTGGGCCTGGTCGGCGGACGCGGTGGAGAAGGCCACCAAGCACAAGCTGGTCCTCAGCGCGCAGTAGGCCCATGGAGTAACCCCGTAGGGGGGCGGCGCGGTCCCCCGGGACGCGCCGCCCCTTTCGCGTCATCGGGGGCCGAAGCGGTGCACGGCGCTGGGCGTGACCACGGCGTGGACCGGGCGGTCGTGGGGCTCGGCGGGGACGGCTTCGAGGAGTTCGGCGTCGTACAGCAGCGTGGCCAGCAGCGGGTGCGCCCGGGCGCGGGCCAGCCGGGCCAGCACCCGGTCGTACGAGCCGCCGCCGCGGCCGAGCCGCAGGCCCCGCCGGTCCACCGCGAGCCCGGGCAGCAGGACCAGCGCGGCGCCGCAGACCGCGTCCGGGCCGAGCCGCTGCCCGGTCGGCTCCAGCAGGCCGCGCCCGGCGGGGGCGAGTCGCTCGGGGCCCTGGTACTCGGCCCAGTCCAGGTCGTTGTCGGGGAGCAGTACCGGCAGCAGCACCCGAACTCCCCGTCCCCGCAGGGCGTCCAGCAGGGGCCTGGTCCCGGGCTCCGTCCCGACCGACACGTACGCGGCGACGGTCTGCCCCGGACCGGCCAGCTCCACGGCGTGTTCCGACAGCGCGGCGGCGGCGGTTTCGCGCCATTCGGGCGACAGCGCACGTCGGTCCGCGAGCAGCCGTGACCTCAGCTCGGCCTTCTCGTTGTGCAATGGATCCTCCTGGGTTCCGCTCCCGCCGACGCCACGGGTCTGTCCTGTGCCGGTCGGCGTTCAGAGCCTGACATGCGGAAGGCGATGGATGTCCACCCAGCTGCTGACCGGCGCCCTGGCCGGGCTGAGCGCCACCGGGCTGGCCGCGGCCGCGCTGTCCGGGCTGCGGCTGCGCCGGCTCGCCGCGGGCGCCGCCGAGCGGGAGTCGGGGCTGCGGCAGCGGATCGCCGAGCTGGAGGCCGAGCGGGACGCGCTGCAACGGACCGCGTCCTACGACCCGCAGACCGGTGTCTGGAACTACCGCCATCTCCAACTGACCCTGGACCGCGAGGTGGAGCGCTGCCGCCGGGCCGGGGCGGGTACCGGCCCGCGCCGGCTGGCGCTGCTGATGATGGAGATCACGGGCTTCGAGGCGGTGGTCGCCGAGCACGGGCGGCGCCGGGCCAACGCGGTGCTGCGCGACCTGGCCCAGCGGCTGAGCGTGGAGATCCGCCGCTCCGACACCCTCGGCCGGTACGGCGGTGAGGAGTTCCTGGTGCTCCTGCCGGACACCGGCGCCGAGGGTGCGGCGCACGTGGCCGAGCGGCTCTGCTGGTCGGTGCGCCGGCACCAGCTGCTGGACTGGTCGCCCGCCGGCCCGCAGACCCGCCGACCGGTCGGCGGCAACGGCCTGACCGCCGCCATCGGTATCGCGGTGCTGCCCGCAGACGGCATGCACGCGGCCGTCCTGCTGCGCGCCGCCGACCGCGCGCTCGCCCGCGCCCGTAGCGCGGGGGGCGACTGCTGGCGCTCCGCGCAGCAGTCCGAGCACACCGGTGACGAGGGCCCGGTCAGCCACACCAGACCCGTGGACCCGGTGCACCGGGCCGACCCGGTGCGGCGCTCGCACGAGGCCGCCCTCGCCCGCGGCGCCGACGGCGCCGGGCCCGACGTCCCCCGGGACGGACCGGAAGATCGGAACAATCAGCCCGAAAACGCTGAAAGCACCGGTAATCTGGCGCCCTGCACCGAAGGGGCGGCACCTCTCACCTCCATCGGTGCTGCCCATCCCACCCGGCCACAACCGCCGGACACGACGGGATCTGAAAGTGATCTCGGGTTTACGTTCGGTTAACCCGGATCTCAGGTCAGCGGAACCATGCCTTAGTAAGGTCGACGCCATGACGAAGACGCACTCCCGAACGCCCGTCACGAAGGCGGTCGTTCCCGCCGCAGGGCTGGGGACCCGCTTCCTGCCCGCGACCAAGGCGACCCCGAAGGAGATGCTGCCGGTTGTCGACAAGCCGGCCATCCAGTACGTCGTCGAAGAGGCCGCCGCCGCCGGGCTCTCCGACATACTGGTGGTCACGGGGCGCAACAAGCGGGCCCTGGAGGACCACTTCGACCGGGCCTACGAGCTGGAGGAGCTGCTCGCCCGCAAGGGTGACAAGGACCGGCTCACCCGGGTCCAGGAGTCCGCCCGCCTGGCCAACATGCACTACGTCCGCCAGGGCGACCCCAAGGGCCTCGGCCACGCCGTCTCCGTCGCCGAACAGCACATCGCGGGCCAGCCGTTCGCCGTCCTGCTCGGTGACGACCTGATCGACCCGCGCGACCCGCTGCTGTCCCGGATGATCGAGGTGCAGCAGGAGCTCGGGGGCTCGGTGGTGGCGCTGATGGAGGTCGACCCCTCGCAGATCCACCTCTACGGCTGCGCCGCCGTGAAGCCCAACGGCTTCGGCGAGGACGTGTTCCGGGTCACCGACCTGGTGGAGAAGCCGGACACCGCCGACGCGCCGTCCAACTACGCGGTGATCGGCCGCTACATCCTGGACCCGGCGGTCTTCGACGTGCTGCGCGAGACCGAGCCGGGCCGCGGCGGCGAGATCCAACTGACCGACGCGCTGCGCGAGCTGGCCCAGCGGGACGAGTCCGCGGGCGGACCGGTGCACGGTGTGATCTTCAAGGGGCGTCGCTACGACACGGGCGACCGCGCGGACTACCTTCGCGCTATCGTCCGACTTGCGTGTGAGCGCGAGGACCTGGGCGCGGAGTTCCGTTCCTGGCTCAGGGAGTTCGTGACCACCGAGATGCAGGACTGAGCCGCGGCCGACCGGCCGCCGGGGTGCGACCGAGCTGCGAGGAAGCGAGCGTGAGGCGATGACCGGGACGAACGACCCCTGCTGCGAAGAGAGTTCGACCCCGGCTGCGCCCCGGATGTGGACGGTCGACGAGCACCTCGCCGACATCCTCGGGCAGATCGCCCCGCTCCCGCCGATCGAACTCCAGCTGCTGGACGCCCAGGGCTGCACCCTCGCCGAGGACGTGGTCGCCGCCACCGACCTGCCGCCCTTCGACAACAGCTCGATGGACGGCTACGCGCTGCGCACCGCCGACACCGCCGGGGCCACCGAGCAGCACCCGGCGGTGCTCACCGTGGTCGGCGACGTCGCGGCGGGCGCGGACGAGCTGCCCAAGGTCGGCCCCGGCCAGGCCGCCCGGATCATGACCGGTGCCCCGATGCCCCCCGGTGCCGAGGGCGTCGCCCCGGTCGAGTGGACCGACGGCGGCACCGGCACCGGGCGGGCCGCTGACAGCATGGCCGCCCCGGTCGAGGGTGAGGAGGTGCGCGTCCTGCGCCCGGTGGACGAGGGCGCGCACATCCGCCGCCGCGGCAGTGACATCGCCGCCGGCGACCGGGTGCTCCCGGCCGGGGCCATGCTCGGCCCGGCCCAACTCGGCCTGCTGGCCGCCATCGGCCGCGGTACGGTCAGGGCCCGGCCGCGGCCGCGCGTGGTGGTGCTCTCCACCGGCAGCGAACTGGTCCAGCCAGGGGAGAGGGTGGGCCCCGGACAGATCTCCGACTCCAACAGCTTCACCCTCACCGCCGCCGCCCGGGACGCGGGCGCCATCGCCTACCGGGTCGGCGGCGTCCCGGACGACACCGCCACCCTGCGCTCCGTCCTGGAGGACCAGCTGGGCCTGGCCGACCTGATCATCACCAGCGGCGGAGTCAGCGTCGGCGCGTACGACGTGGTCAAGGAGGCCCTCCAGTCGGTCGAGGGCGGCGAGGGCGCCGGGGTCGACTTCCGCCGGCTCAGGATGCAACCGGGCAAGCCGCAGGGCTTCGGCCGGATCGGGGCCGGTGCCGGAGTGCCGCTGCTGGCGCTGCCCGGCAACCCGGTCAGCGCGTACATCTCCTTCGAGCTCTTCGTCCGCCCGGTGATCCGCACCATGCTCGGTGCCGCGGACATCCACCGCCCGGTGGTCCGGGCCCTCTGCCCGGACGAGCTGCGCTCCCCGGCGGGACGGCGGCAGTACCTCCGCGGCTGGTACCAGGACGGCGAGGTGCGCCCGGTCGGTGGCGAGAGCTCGCACCTGGTCGGTGCGCTGGCCAGGGCCAACTGCCTGATCATCGTCCCCGAGGAGACCACTGCGCTGGCCCCGGGCGGCACCGTGGATGTGGTCCTTCTCACGGACTGAGCGGGGCGGGGAGGTACGGTAGCGCGGTATTCGTACCCACAGCGCGGAGTTCGCGCCGCGCCTGTCTGCCGTACCCCTGGAGTTTCCCCGTGACCGCACCCTCCGGCGAGCGACCCGGCGACCGTCTCACGCACGTCGATGACACCGGCGCCGCCCGCATGGTCGACGTCTCCGAGAAGGCGACCACCGTACGGACGGCCGTGGCCGCCGGACGGGTGCGGGTGGCCCCGCGTGTGATCGAACTGCTGCGTGGCGAGGGGGTGCCCAAGGGCGACGCGCTCTCCGTGGCGCGGATCGCCGGGATCATGGGCGCCAAGCGGACCCCCGAGCTGATCCCGCTCTGCCACCCGATCGCCATCTCCGGAGTCAAGGTCGACCTGACCGTCGCCGACGAGGCCGTCGAGATCACGGCGACCGTGAGGACCGCCGACCGGACCGGCGTCGAGATGGAGGCCCTCACCGCGGTCGCCGTGGCCGGCCTCACCGTGATCGACATGGTCAAGGCGGTCGACAAGGGCGCCGCGATCGAGGACGTCCGGGTGCTCGCCAAGACCGGCGGCAAGAGCGGCGACTGGTACGCGCCGGAGGCCTCGCGATGAGGGCACTGGCGGTCACCGTCTCCAACCGCGCCGCCGCGGGGGTGTACGAGGACAAGGGCGGCCCGCTGCTGGTCGCCGGCCTGCGCCGGATGGGCTTCGAGGCGGACGGCCCGCGGGTCGTCCCCGACGGCGACCCGGTCGAGGCCGCCCTTCGCGAGGCCGTCGCCGCCGGCTACGACGTCGTGCTCACCACCGGCGGCACCGGAATCTCGCCGATGGACCTGACCCCCGAGATGACCGCCCGGGTCATCGACCGTCAGGTCCCCGGCATCGCCGAGTCGATCCGGGCGTACGGGCGCGAGAAGGTGCCCGCCTCGGCGCTCTCCCGGGGCCTGGCGGGCCTGGCCGGACGCACCCTGATCGTCAACCTGCCCGGCTCCACCGGCGGCGTCAGGGACGGCCTGGCCGTCCTCGAACCGCTGCTCGCCCACGCTGTGGACCAGCTCGGCGGCGGCGACCACCCCCGGCCGGCCGCGGACGAGGGCGGGCCGGCCGGGCCCGCCGCGGGTTCCGAGGGAGGCGCGAACTGAACAGCGGCTGGCAGGTGGAGCTGCACCTGGGGGACGTGACGCTGCGCCCGATCAGGGTCCGTGACCAGCGCGCCTGGCAGGAGGCCAACCGGCGGAACCGGGACTGGCTGCGCCGCTGGGAGGCGACCGTTCCGCCCGCGCAGCCGGGCCGGATGTCCGGCTCCCGGCCGACGTACCGGCAGATGGTCCGCTACCTGCGCGGCGAGGCGGCGGCCGGGCGGATCCTGCCCTTCGTGGTGCTCTACCGGGGCGAACTGGTCGGCCAGTTGACGGTCGGCAGCATCACCTGGGGCTCGATGTGCTCGGCCAACGTCGGTTACTGGATCGACGAGGCGGTGGCCGGCCGGGGCATCATGCCGACCGCCGTGGCGCTTTCGGTGGACTATTGCTTCGCGGTTCTCGGCCTGCACCGGATCGAGGTCTGCATCCGACCGGAGAACGGGCCGAGCCGCCGGGTCGTCGAAAAGCTCGGCTTCCGCTCGGAGGGAATGCGTCCACGATATCTGCACATCGACGGGGACTGGCGGGATCACCTGGTCTATGCGCTGACCGCCGAGGAGGTGCCGGAGGGCCTGCTGAACCGCTGGCGTGCGGTCAGTTCCCGAGGTCGGTGCGGTAATTGAATATATGTTCGAATAGATGATATCGATATGGCATCGACGCCCCCGCGAGTGGTCACAAATGCCGGCAAAATAGTCGGAGAATCAGCTTGATCGCACGACACGCCGTGCCAAATTGCCGCCGGGCCTTCATCGACCCCCGTACCGTGTGAAAGGTGAGCAGCAGCGGCCTTATCTACGCGGTCATCGTAGGGGCCTGGGCTGCCTATCTGGTGCCGATGTGGCTCCGCAGGCAGGACGAGCTGAACGAGGCTCGTCCGACGGAACGCTTCAGTACCGCGATCCGCCTGCTGGCCGGCCGATCGGCACTGGAGCGGCGGGCGGCCCGGTCCCTCGGTGACGACGGCGACAGTCCGGCTTCGGAGCCGGTTCCCGACTCGGGGTCCCCTCGGTCCCCGGGGGCTTCCGCGTCCTCGGGATCATCGGGCGCTTCGGCCTCCGCCGACCGGAGCGAGGTGGACGCCCCTTCCCAGGCGGCCTCGGGGCCTTCGCCGCAGCGGGGTGCGCAGACCGACCCGGGCGACCGGCGGGCCCGGCTGCTGGCCCGGCGGCGGCGGATGGTCACCACGCTCTTCCTCGCCTTCGCGGCGGGCGCGGTGACCGCCGCGGTGGCGGGCGTGGCCTTCCTCTGGGTCCCGGCCGTTCCGGCGATCCTCCTCACCCTCTACATCGGCTACCTCAGGCGGCTGGAGCACCAGCGGTACGAGGTCAAGCTGGACCGCGCCCGCGCCGCCCAGGCCGCCGAGCGCCTACGCGAGCGGGAGCGGGCCCGTGCGGGCCGCCCCGAGGCGGCGGGGGACGACGCGTTCCCTACTGAGCGGGGGGGTGAGCCGGCTGCGGAGCGGGCGGACGAGCCGACGGTGGAGCTCGCGGCGGAGCGGCCGGCCGACCGGGCGGGGGAGCGGGTCTTCGAGCGTCCTGCCGACTCCGACCGTCCGCACCTGCGGGTGGCCGAGCCGGGCGGGCGGCGCGAGCCCGCGGAGAGCTCGGCCGCGGTGCTGGCGGAGGCGACCGACCACGAGGAGTGGGTGGACGGCATGCGCGAGAACGCCGCCGCCGGTCCGGAGTCGTGGGAGCCGGTCCCGGTTCCGCTGCCGACGTACGTGACCGCTCCGGTGGCCCCCCGGGTCACCCGCGGCCTCGATCTCAACGCCCGCGACGCCTGGGACTCCGGCCGCCCCGCCGAACCCCGCAGGACGCCCCTCTTCGACCAGTACGCCGAGGCCGTCCCGCCTCCATCGGGGGAGGACTACCTCGCCCGCCCCCGGGCTGCCAACGAGTAGCCCGCCCCGACCCCTCGCGCCCCGCCGCCGGTCAGTGACCTGCGGCGGGGCGTCCGGCTGTCAGGGGGTGGTCACGAGCCACCTCGAAAAGGTGCTAGAGTTCTTTCTCGTTGGGGCTGTGGCGCAGTCCGGTAGCGCACCTCGTTCGCATCGAGGGGGTCAGGGGTTCGAATCCCCTCAGCTCCACCCAACGTCAGAGGCCCTTCCGGGATTAACCGGGAGGGCCTCTGGCCGTATGTGCGGCAGTGAAGTGCAGCGGCTGTTCAGAGTTCTGTGGTGCATGATCCACATCACCCGAGGTGATTTTCCCCAGTGCCTGACGGGCCGCCTCGGGTGGCACGCGGACGCCCCGGCTGTCGCGGGGGCGGATCGCATGGACTTCGGCCGGTTCACGGCGCCGGCGGCGGGTGGACGGCCGTTCCCGGGGGCGTGCCCCCTGGAACCCGGGGCGCGGCGCGGGCCGGCATCCCGCTCGACGCGAAAGGCGCTCGCGGGATCCCGGGAGGGCCTTCGGGTTTGCTTGGGGTGTCCGGTGTCCGGTGTCCGGTGCCTGGGCGCTGCCGGTGCCAGTGGTGCGGCTGCGTCAGTTCAGGCGGGCCAGGTAGCCGTTGTCGACCAACCAGAGGACGTTGAGGCGGGCCGGGGAGCCGGCGACGAGGGCGGCGTTGAGCTGGTACTGGAGGCCGTAGCCGGGCTGGCCGAACCACGGGGCGATCGGGCCGGCGTGGACGGCGAAGGGCTTGAGGACACGGTAGTCGTGGTAGTTGCAGGCGGCGGCTGGGCTGCCGTCGAGGCTCTGCGGGGGGATGGAGCGGGAGGCGTAGGGGAGGCCCTCGGGGGCGAGGAAGCCGCCGTGCTCGCTGCCGTAGCGGTCGATGTCCTGACCGGGGAGCAGGTGGACGGTGAACTCGACCGGGGTGCCGTCGGCGTGCAGCAGGTAGCCGTCGGACGGCGGGTAGATCCAACCAGGGGAGCCGGAGTTGGCGGTGGGGCTGTAGTAGGTGGCGAGGAACTTCTCCTCGGTCAGGCCGCCGGTGCGCCGGTAGCCGATCAGTTCGCGGCCGACCGGGCCGGTCCCGGGTAGGTCCTGCGGGCCGAGCCGGGCATCGCCGCCGTGGAAGTCGGTCGAGCACTCGTCCGCGGGGGTGGTGGAGCGGGCGGCCGTCGGGCCGGTGGCGGCCGCGGCCGGTACGGCGGGGGTGAGGAGTGCGGCGGCTGCCAGGACCGGCGCGAGGAACAGGCGAAGGCGCACGTCGTCTCCGGATCGGGAGGGCGGGTCGGCTCGGAGGGAGAGCGGTCACCCTCCGTGCCGGGGGCGTCGCATAGGCAATCCGATCGGATGACGATCCGTCAATCGAGTGCCCGGGTACGGCTAAGCGGAGGAATGGATTTCGGCCAGCCGTCCGGACAGCACGACGGGCCCGGAGCCGGGATGCGGCTCCGGGCCCGTCGTCGGGCCGGTCCGGGTCAGCCCTGCGGGCCGGGGTGCCGGGTGAGCCGGCTGCCGCGCGGATGACGGGTCAGCTTGTAGCCCGCGACGCCGGCCAGGGCGGCCAGGGCGCCACCGCCGAGGGTCCAGAACCACCGGGTGTTCCAGCCGGAGAACAGGTCGGAGTACCAGTGGGTCTTCGGCTGGGCCGGTGCGGCGGCCCGGGTGGCGTCGGAGCCGTCCGCCGCCGCGGTGGGCGCGGTGGAGGCGCCGGCGGAGGGCGAGCCGGCGTTGACCGGGGGCGCCAGCGGCGCCTTCAGCTCGCCGCCCTCGGGCTGGGCGTCGTCCGCCCCGCCCTTGGCGGTGATGTGCAGCTTGACCTGGGCCGCGAGGCCGAGGTCCTGCTGGTCCACGTCGCTGGTGGTGAGCCGGATGTAGTACGTACCCGGCAGCGGGTCACCGGACCAGGGCTCGGCCCAGGAGCGGATCTGCCGCAGGGTGCAGCTGACCGAGAGCGAGGTGTCCTTGGGCGTTGCCGCGGCGTTCTGCGGTCCGGCGGTGCAGGACTGGCGCCGGCGCAGCCCGTCGAAGAGCTCCACCGCCCAGGTCTGCGGTCCGTGCCGGTCCGTGCCGGAAGGCAGGGCGACGGTCACCTGCACGGTGTCGGTCTGGCCCTCGGAGGCGGGGAACGCCCAGTAGAGGTAGTCGCCGGTGGAGGCCGACACGTTGGCCTCCTGGCCGGCTGCCAGGGTGGTCGCGGTCAGGAAGGAGGTGCCCGAGGTGGTGGCGGGGGCCTGGTTCCTGCCGGCCGGGCTCGCCGAGGGCGAGGCCGCCGAGGCGGCCGGGGCCAGGGCCGGCAGCAGTCCGAGCGCGAGCAGCGCGCCCGCGGCGAGGCGGTGCGGCGTGGTGGTGAGTCTCGTGCGCATCGTCAGTTCTCCTGCCAGATGGCGATCCGCCAGCGTGCCAGCCAGCCGAAGACCAGACCGGTCAGCAGACCGGCGCCGGTGAGCACCAGCAGCAGCACCCAGCCACGGCCGAGCCCGGCGGCCGGGCCGTCGGGGGCGGGGGAGGCGGCGGCCACGTCCACGGTCAGCTCCAGCGGCAGTCCGGGATCGGCGGACACGCCCGGCTGCGGGGCGAAGGAGTTGCTGACGACCAGGCAGACCGTGTGGTCGGCGTTGGTGGCCGCCGAGCTGCCGGTCGCGGTGGCCTTCGCGGCGGTCGTCCCGGACGCGGACCAGCGCACACCGGTCGAGACGACGTCGGTGCGACCGCTGCCCGCGTCCGTGCCGCGGACCAGTTCCTGTCCCGTCGGGTCGGTGGCCTGCAGCAGCACGCCGTAGTCACGGGCGACGGCGCGGTCCATCGCGACGCTGACCGAGGCCCGCAGCTCCTGGCCCGCCTTGACCGGCACCCGGTAGACGCGGTGCTCGGAGAACTTCTCCCGGTCGCTGTAGACGCCGGGGGTCAGCAGCGGTGCGGTCTCGCACTTGTCGGTGCCGGCGGTCTTGGCGGGCGTCACCTTGTAGGTGTCGGCGTTCTGCTGGACGATCTGCTTCACCTTGCCGGTGAGCTGTTCCTGGCTGCGGACGTCGGTGTAGGTACCGCCGGTCGCGCCCGCGATGCAGAGCAGTTGCTGGCGCGTCTTGTCGTCGTGGGCCAGGCCGAGGGTGTCCACCACCAGGTGGGTGCCCTGGGCGGCGAGTTCGCGGGCCACGTCGCAGGGGTCGGGCGGGGCGCAGGTGTCCTCGCCGTCGGTGATCAGCACCACCCGGCGGGTGGTCTGGCCGCTGCCGAGGTCCTTGGCGGCTTCGCGCAGGGCGAGCCCGATCGGCGTCCAGCCGGTGGGGCGGAGGGTGGCCACGGCGGTCTTGGCCTCGACCTTGTTGGTCTTTCCGATCGGGAACAGCTGCTGGGTGTCCTTGCAGCCCATGGCCTGCTCGTTGCCGGGGTAGGTCGCGCCGAGCGTGCGGATGCCGAACTCGGTCTCGGCCGGCAGTGCGTCGATCACCTCGTCGATGGACTGCTGGGCGACCGAGATCCGGCTCTTGCCCTGGATGTCGGCGGTCCGCATCGAGCCGCTGACATCCAGGATCAGGTCGACCCGTGGGGCCTCGGAACTGGTGGGGCTGCTGGGGGTGGTCTCGTCCGCCTGCGCGGGCAGCCCGCTGAGCAGGGCCCCGGCGGATATCGCCAGCGCGGCCAGCAGGCCCAGCGGCCGCCTGACCGGCAATCGTCGTCTCATGGTCGTCACGGACTCGATCCTATGGATCATCAGTTGGGAAAGACCAATGCTCCACGGGTGCCCGAACTGCCTTGCCGGAGAAGGAGAAACGGTGGTCCCGGGGTTTTGCGCGGGGAGAGTTCGTCAGGATCCTGTGGGCGCCTCCTGCCGTCGGGCTTCCGACGCTGCGTCGGGAGAAGCCGGTGCTGGGTGGTTCGGATCCGGCCGACGCGCCCCGCGGTGGATCCACAGCCTGTGGACACATTCGGGGGTCTGTGGCGCCCCGACCGGCGCCGACCTGTGCGTTTCGGCGTACCGGCACCCCGTGTGACCTGCCGGACCGACGCAGGGGTCCCGCCGCGCCGCCTGCTTTCTGTCCGGTTTGTTGGAGCACATGCGACGATTCGTATAAGGCGGACCTCGCCGTTCACCGTTTGCGCCACTGGTGGATTCGCGGGGTACTGTCCCATCTTTGTGCGGTTGGTCCGCCCACTCTCCCCACGGAGCGGCCGCGGCACAGCCAGCTAGGACACCCTCCACCGCCTAGAAGGAACCACGCGTTGACCACCCATAGCCCCACCAGCGCGCGTCTGTTCAGACGGAAGCCCATCGACACCCTGATCGCCGAAGCCGGTTCGCCCGAGGGCCTGCCCGCCGGGGCGCCCGAGGAGGGCGGCCGTTCCGGGATCCACCTGCGCCGCTCGATCGGGCTGTGGCAGCTGTCCTCGATCGGCATCGGGGCGACCGTCGGAACCGGCATCTTCTTCGTGCTGAGCAGCGCGGTTCCCGAGGCGGGCCCTGCGGTGATCGTGTCCTTCGTGCTCGCGGCGGTCACGGCCGGCCTGACGGCGCTCTGCTACGCCGAGATGGCCTCCGCCATCCCGGTGTCGGGCTCCTCGTACAGCTACGCCTACGCGACGCTCGGCGAGATCGTGGCCTTCGGGGTGGGCGTCTGCCTGCTGCTGGAGTACGGGGTCTCGGCCTCCGCGATCGCGGTGAGCTGGGGCCAGTACCTGAACAAGTTCTCCGACCTGGCCTTCGGTTTCCGGATCCCCGAGTGGATGGCGCAGCCGCCCGGCGACGGCGGGTACTTCAACCTGCCCGCCGTGATCCTGGTGGCCATGGTGGTCGTGCTGCTGATCCGCGGGGTCAGCGAGTCGGCCAAGGTCAACGCGACCATGGTCGGCATCAAGATCGTGATCTTGCTGCTCTTCATCGCGATCGGCCTGACCGGCTTCCACTCCGGCAACCTGAGCCCCTTCATGCCGCTCGGCTTCGGCGGCGTCCAGGTGGCGGCGTCCAGCATCTTCTTCTCGTTCATCGGCCTGGACGCGGTCTCCACGGCGGGTGAGGAGGTGAAGAACCCCCGCCGCACCCTGCCGCTGGCGATCATCATTTCGCTGGTGGTGGTCACCCTGCTGTACATCGGTGTGGCCATCGCCGCCCTCGGCGCCCAGTCGTGGCAGAAGTTCGACGGCCAGGAGGCCGGGCTCGCGCAGATCCTCCAGGACATCACCGGGCAGAGCTGGCCGGGCCTGATGTTCGCGCTCGGCGCGATCATCTCGATCTTCAGCGTCACCCTGGTGGTGATCTACGGCCAGACCCGCATCCTGTATTCGATGGGCCGCGACGGCATGCTGCCGAAGAAGTTCGCCGAGATCTCCCCGAAGACCGGCACCCCGGTCTGGAACACCCTGGTGGTCGGCATCGGCGTCGCCGCCCTGGCCGCCTTCGTGCCGCTGGACATCCTCACCGACCTGACCAGCCTCGGCACCCTGGTCGCCTTCTCGGTGGTCTCGATCGGCGTGATCATCCTGCGCCGCACCCAGCCGCACCTGCCGCGCGGCTTCAGGGTGCCCGGCTACCCGGTGGTCCCGCTGCTCAGCGTCGGCTTCTGCGTCTACCTGATCTACGGGCTGCACCCGCTGACCTTCCTGTTCTTCGGGATCGCCCTCGTGCTGGCGGCCGCCGTCTACTTCGGTTACAGCGTCAGGCACTCCAAGCTCAACCGGGCCGAGACCGAGCTCAGCACGACCGGCTGAGCGTCGGCCGGAGCCGCCCGCGTGCCGGGTTGAGGGGCCGTCGGGGAGGATCTCTCCCCGGCGGCCCCTCGGCGTTCGCCACGCACGCGCCGACGGCACGTTGGTGGGCCGTCGGGGATGCTCCCGGGCGCGATCGGAGGTTGGATGCGTATCGACAGGCCGCGCGGTGCGGTGCCGGCGGGGGAGTCACGGGTGGTACGGGAGTCGGGCATGGGCACTGGGCGGCGGCGGTTTCTGGGAATGGCGGTGGGGGCCGCGGCCGGGCTGAGTGCCTGCGACGCCGCCGGTACGCCGGGTGGGGCCGCCGCCGCGAGCGCGGCGGTCGCGGGAAGGCCGGCGGGCACGCCGTCGCCGAGCCCGTCCGCGACCTCGGCCGAGAACGCCCGGCCGGGCAACGCCGACTGGGGGGTGACGAAGGCCGGTCCGGCGCGGGCGATCGAGGGGTACGCCGACCGGGTGAGTGTGCTGCCGGGTGAGCGGTTCGGTCTGTACGTGTCGACCACCGCGCCGCATTTCACCGTGTCGGCGTACCGGATGGGCTGGTACGGGGGTGCGCGGGGCCGGCTGGTGTGGCGGTCCGAGCGGCTTCCGGGCAGCAGGCAGGGCGATCCGACGGTCGACGGGCGGACCAGGACGGTCCGCACCGACTGGGCCAGGAGCACCACGGTGGACACCGAGGGCTGGCCGGAGGGCAGTTATCTGCTCCGGCTGGACGCCGAGGACGGCTCGGGGCAGCGGTTCGTCCCGGTCACCGTGCGGTCGGCCACGACCGCGGGGAAGACGGTGATCGTCAACGCCCCGGCCACCTGGCAGGCGTACAACGAGTGGGGCGGCTACAGCCTCTACAACGGTCCGACCGGCGGGCTGGCGACCCGTTCGCTGGAGGTGACCTTCGACCGGCCGTACCTGTACGACAACGGCGCCGGACTGTTCCTGGTGTACGAGGCGCCGCTGGTCGCGCTGGCGGAGCGGCTCGACCTGCCGCTGGCGTACACCACCGGGGTGGACGTGGCCCGTGAGCCGGAGCTGTTGCACGGGGCAACCGCCGTGCTGTCGCTGGGACATGACGAGTACTGGTCGCCGGAGCAGCGGCAGCACTTCACCGCAGCCCGGGACGCCGGGACCAACCTCGCGATCCTGGGCGCCAACTGCTGCTTCCGCCGGATCCGCTTCGAGCCCTCGGCCCTCGGTCCGGACCGCACCGTGGTCTGCTACAAGGGTGCCTGGCAGGAGGACCCCGGCTACCGGGCGGGGAAGCCCGCGACCACCGACTACCGGGAGCAGCCGGATCCCGACCCGGAGAGCTCGCTGCTCGGGGTGATCTACGACGGCTACCCGGTGGACGCCCCCTACGTGGTGACCAACCCGGGCCACTGGCTGTTCGCCGGGACGGGGGTCGGAGCGGGCGACAGCTTCGCGCACCTGGTCGGGGTCGAGTACGACCGGGTGCTCACCGGCTTTCCGACGCCCCGGCCGATCGAGATCCTGGCGCACTCGTTGGTGGTCTGCGACGGGCGGCGCAGCTTCGCGGACTCCGCGTACTACACGGTGCCCAGCGGTGCCGGGGTGTTCGCCAGCGGAACGATGCGCTGGGTGGAGTCGCTGGACGCCGACGGGCCCGGCGGCGGCCGGGCCGACCACGGGATGGACGGCAGGACCGGAGCGATGACCCGGCGGGTCACCGAGAACCTGCTGCGGGCGTTCGCCGCCGGCCCGGCCGGGCGCAGCCACCCGGCCAGTGACAACGTCGAGGCCGTCTACGGGAAGAGCTGAGCGGCCGGGGAGGGCTGACGGCGCGTACCGGGCGGAGAGCCGGTCAGTCCTGGTTGCCGACGCGGAGCACCTGGGCGGCGGCCGGTCCGGCGGCCTCGGAGCCGTGGCCGCCGCCCTGGACCTCGGCGGCCACCGCGAGGTCGTCGCGGTAGGCGGTGAACCAGCTGTTGTCCGAGGACTGGCCGCCGACCTGGGCGGTGCCGGTCTTGGCGCCGGTGTCCCCGCCGATCCCGGACATCGCGGAGCGGGCGGTGCCGCTGGTGACGGTCAGGTGCATCATCCGGCGCAGCGACTTCAGGGTGGACGCGGAGAGCTTGCGCTCGGCCGGGATCTGGTCGTAGCCGGGGATGAGGATCGGCTGGTGGAAGGTGCCGTTCTGGACGGTGGCGGCGACCGAGGCCATGGTGAGGGAGTTCATGGTGATCTGGCCCTGGCCGATCAGCTGGGCGGCCCGCTCGGTGGCGCTGCCCGGTGCCGGGACCTTGGCCGGGGACAGCTTGAGGCCGGTCTTCCAGGTCGGTCCGATGTTGAAGAACTTCCGTGCGGTGTCCTGGAGTTGGCTGCCGGTGAGGGTGGTCATGCCCTGCTGGATGAAGGCGGTGTTGCAGGACTGGGCGAAGTCCTTGCTGAAGCTCCAGTCCTCGCCCGACTCGTCGTCGTCGTTCTTGAAACTGAAGCCGTTCACCGAGTAGTTCTGCTTGCACGGCATGGCCGAGTCGGCCGGGACGCCGCTCTCCAGCAGGGCCGCGGCGGTGATCACCTTCATGGTGGAGCCGGGCGCGATCGCGCCGAGGAAGGCCCGGTTCTGGCCGCTGGCCGGGGCGTTGGCGAAGGCCAGGATCTTCCCGCTGCTGGGCTCGACGGCCACCAGCGAGGCGGGCCTGCTGCCGTCGGCGGAGGCATCCCGTACGGCCTGCTCGGCGGCCGCCTGGAGCTTGCCGTCGATAGTCAGTCTGGACTTCTGCCCGGCCTTCGGCTCGGTGACGGTGAAGAGTTTCTCGGAGCTGCCCTCACCGCTGTCGTCGGTGATCATCACGGCGCTGCCGGCCGTGCCGGACGCGCCCGCCGGTACCCGATCGCCCAGTTCACCCAGCAGCGGCTGGAGCGAGGGGTAGCCGGCCAGGGACTGGCCGTCGCGGTCCGTCAGCGAGTCGGCGGACGAGGCGGGCAGCGGCCGGACGGCGATGCTCCTGCCCGCGGTCAACTGCGGGTGGATCACGGTCGGGGTCCAGTGCACGGCGCTCTTGCCGTCGCTCATCCGGACCATCCCGAGCGTACTGTCGTAGCTCCAGGCCGCCTCCGAACCCGCGAAGTGCAAGGTGGCCTTGAAGCCCAGCGAGAGCTGTCCCGCCGGTGCGGACGGCCTCGGCGACGGGGCCCCGACCGCCGGGTCCGGGCCGGTGACGGCCAGCGTGATCGAGCTCGGCCGCACCTTCTCCCGGAAGGCCGCCAGCGCGGCGGTGGCGCTTTCGGGCTGGTCGGTCAGCGCGGCCGCGGCCTGGAAGTCGCCCTTCGCCCAGGCGGCTAGGAAGGCGTTCGCCGCGTCCTCGGCCTGCTGGGGGCTCGGGGGTTTGGTGACCACCGTACGGACCTGCGGCTGCGCGTCCGACTGGCCGGTCCTCCCGTCCATCAGCGCATCGGCGACGTTGTACACGCCGTAGCCGGCGACCGAGAGCATCCCGGTGCAGACGACGCCGATCCCTATCTTCACGCCCTTGTGCATGCTGCGGTTCCCCCCGCGTTCAGACGGTGTCCGACCTACCCTAGGCGGGCGGTCTCGGCAGCCCCACGGAGCGTCCGCGCTCGTGACGCATTCGGTACCGGAGGTCTCGACCTCTGCGGCGGATCCGGTGTCAGATCCAGCTGGTGAACCACATCCTGGCGCGCCAGTCGCTCATCGGGATCATCTCGCCGGTGTACAGCGGCAGGAAGTACAGGAAGTTCCACATGATCGCGAGCACCAGCAGCGCCGCCGCCGTGGTGCCGATCACCCGGCGGTCGTGGGTGGCGTCCGGCGGGCCGATCAGCGCGCCGACCAGCATCGTCACGGCCAGCACCAGGAACGGGACGAAGGCGACCGCGTAGAAGAGGAAGATGGTCCGCTGCTGGTACATGAACCAGGGCAGGTAGCCCGCCGCCACGCCGCAGAGCACCGCGCCGGCCCGCCAGTCCCGCCGCAGCGCCCAGCGGTACAGGCAGTACGCCAGTGCGGCGATGCCCGCCCACCACAGCAGCGGGGTGCCGATGCCGAGCACCTCGCGGGCGCACTCGTTGGCGGTGCAGCCGGACTGGCCGTACTTCGGGGAGTCGTAGAAGTACGAGACCGGCCGGCCCAGGAACAGCCAGCTCCACGGGTTCGACTGGTAGGTGTGCGGGTCGCGCAGGTTGACGTGGAAGCTGTACATCGTCGCGTGGTAGTGCCACAGGCTGCGCAGCGCGTCCGGCACCCAGGTCATGTCGAACTGGAAGGGCATCTTCACGCCGAACACGTACTCCGGCGACAGCCCGGCGCGGTGCACCGCCCAGTCCCGGCCGTAACCGCCCTGGCCGGGGACGTCGCTGCTGAGGAACCAGCCGGTCCAGGAGGCCAGGTACACCCCGATCGAGATCAGGGTGAGCACCGGCAGCGCGATCGTCGCGTCCCACAGGCCGAGCCGCAGCCAGTGCCGGGCCCCGGCCAGTCGCCGGGCGCCGATGTCCCAGCCGGCGCCGAGCAGCCAGAACGCCAGCAGCACGTACATCCCGCTCCACTTGGTGGCGCAGGTCAGGCCGATGCAGACGGCGGCCGCCAGCCGCCACGGACGCCAGCCCAGGCTCAGCCACTCGCCGCCCGGCCGGGTCTCCAGGCGTCGGGCGATCAGGGCCCGGGTGCGGTCACGGTCCAGCAGCAGGCAGCCGAAGGCCGCCAGCATCCAGAACATGACGATCAGGTCGAGCAGCGCGGAGCGGCTCATCACGAAGTGCAGGCCGTCGACGCTCAGCAGCAGGCCCGCGACGCAGCCCAGCAGGGTCGAGCGCAGCAGCCGGCGGGCGATCCGGGCCAGCATCAGGATCGAGAGCGTCCCGAGCACCGCCACCATGAACCGCCAGCCGAACGGGTGCATCCCGAACAGCTGCTCCCCGATGCCGATCAACCACTTCCCGACCGGCGGGTGCACGATGTACGCCGCGTCGGTGCGGAACGGGACGCTCGGGTGCGCGGCCACGATCTGCGCGTTGGCGTCGTCCGGCCAGCTGGTCTCGTAGCCGACGTGCCAGAGCGCGTACGCGTCCTTGGCGTAGTACGTCTCGTCGAAGATCAGGGAGTTCGGTTCGCCGAGGCCCCAGAACCGCAGCACTCCGCCGAACAGGGCCACCGCGAGCGGGCCGAGCCAGCCCGACCAGCGGCAGAGCCAGGACCAGAGCGGGGCCGGAAGAGTGACGCCGAACCTCGCCAGGAGCGGTGAGGGCTCGACCCGGTGCGGGGTGACCCCGGGGCCGTCCGGCATCGGGGGGACCAGCTGTTCGGCGGGTTCTGGGCGGACCGGGGCACGGTAGCCGTACCCGGCCAGCCGGCGCGCCCAGACCGAGCGCGGACCGGCCGCCGCGCGCGGGGCCGGGACGCCCGCCGCGGGCGGTCGGTGGTCGGGCGCGGGCAGTACGGCGAGGCCGCCCTGCTCGGGGTGGTCCACGCCCATGGGCCTCTCGGGTGCCTTCTCGCCGCTCACCCGCCACATCGTAGGGGCGGGGCATGATCAGGCAAGGGGTACTCGGCCGGTGAGGGGGCGGCACGGGCGGCTTTCCACGGCGGTCGGCCGGGGCGGTGCCCCGGGACGGGGGCGACTGTCCGGGCCGCGGGGCCGCAGGCCGTACGGTTGCGCCGGCCCGGCCGCGCGCGCCCCCGGGCGTCGCCGTTCACCGGGAAGGGCCGGGCCGCCGCTCTGGGAGGATGGGGGTGTGACAGGAGTACTGGTTCTCGCAGGGACGCCCATCGGTGATGTTTCGGACGCGCCGCCCAGACTGCTGACGGAGCTGGCGACGGCGGACGTGATCGCCGCCGAGGACACCCGGCGGCTGCGGAGGCTCACCCAGGCACTGGGGGTGACCCCGGTCGGGCGGGTGGTCTCGTACTTCGAGGGCAACGAGGTGGCCCGGACACCCGAGCTGGTGGAGGCGCTGCGCGGCGGCGCGCGGGTGCTGCTGGTGACGGACGCCGGGATGCCCTCGGTCTCCGACCCGGGCTACCGGCTGGTGGACGCCGCGGTGAACGCCGAGATCAAGGTGACCGCGGTGCCGGGGCCGTCCGCGGTGCTCACCGCCCTGGCGCTGTCCGGCCTGCCGGTGGACCGGTTCACCTTCGAGGGCTTCCTGCCGCGCAAGGCAGGCGACCGCTCCCGGCAGCTGGCGGAGATCGCGGCCGAGCCGCGCACCATGGTGTTCTTCGAGGCACCGCACCGGATCGCCGAGACCCTGGAGGCGATGGCGGCGGCCTTCGGCGAGGACCGTCCGGCCGCGGTCTGCCGCGAGCTGACCAAGACGTACGAGGAGGTCAGGCGCGGCCCGCTGGGCGAGCTGGCCGAGTGGGCGGCGGACGGCGTCAAGGGCGAGATCACCGTGGTGGTCGCGGGCGCGCCGCCGGCCGCGCCGAAGGAGTACGGCCCGGCGCAGCTGGCCGAGCTGGTGGCGGCCCGCGAGGAGGCCGGGGAGCGCCGCAAGGAGGCCATCGCAGCGGTGGCGGCGGAGCTCGGGCTACCGAAGCGGGAGGTCTTCGACGCGGTGGTGGCGGCCAAGCACGGCGCCTGACCGGCGGCGGCCGACTTCACCCGAACGCCGCAGCTCAGGATGCGGGTGCCGAGGTGTTCACCCGGTCCTACCCTGGAAGGAAGACCCGGGACACGCCCCCGAGCTACCAGTCGTCGACGGCTTTCTACAGCCCTCTCCAATTCGGCGCCAAGACTTGGCAAGCCGGGTAGCGAAAGGCATGTCCCGGGCATTCCCTGAGAGGGAAAGACCCGAGCCGGACGGACGTCCGGCGGGCGCTGGGAGACGGCTATGAGCGAGACGATCGGTAGCCCTCTGAGTGGCAGTGCAGTGCGCGACACCGCGTCGGCCGGTCTCGGCCTGACGAGCAGGCCGCCCACCCCCGTGGAGACCGTCCGGGAGGCGTACTCCTTCGCCTGCCTGAGCTGCGGTTATGGGTGGGAGCAGGCCTACGAGATCGAGCACCACGTGGCCAAGGACGGACACACGGTGTTCGAGTACCACGCGAACGGTGTCCGGGTGCCGTCGCCGCTGCGCCAGCCGACCTGCCCGGGATGTGGCGGGCACAAGGTGCGGATCATGCGGGCGGGCCGGGTCGCCACCGCCGAGCAGCCCTGGCACCACGGTCCCGGTTACGCCAGGCACGCCGAGCCGGAGGACGCGCCGATCGACCGCCCCGTCCGGGTGCGGCGCGGGTTCCGAGCGTGGTTGCGGGGCATGTTCGGCCGCGCCGCCTGAGCGGATCCGCGCAGCGGAGGGCGGTAGCGGGAAACGCGCAACCGAAGGGGCCACCCCCGAGTAAGTCGGTCGAGGGCGGTTCCTTCGCGCGGCTAAGATTTCGGAGCATGGCGGCCACTGAAGACCACAGCACCACCGAGCGCTCCGACTCGGCGTACTACGTCACCACCCCGATCTACTACGTGAACGATCGCCCGCACCTGGGCCACGCGTACACGACCGTCGCGGGCGACGTACTCACCCGCTGGCACCGCCAGCGCGGCGAGCAGGTGTGGTACCTGACCGGTACGGACGAGCACGGTCAGAAGATCCTGCGCACGGCGGAGGCCAACGGCGTCACCCCGCAGGAGTGGTGCGACAAGCTGGTCGAGGAGGCGTGGAAGCCGCTCTGGCAGCACCTGAACATCGCCAACGACGACTTCATCCGGACCACCCAGAAGCGGCACACCGACCGCGTCCAGGAGTTCGTCCAGGACCTGTACGACAAGGGCGAGATCTACAAGGGCGGCTACTCCGGCCCGTACTGCGTGGCCTGCGAGGAGTACAAGCTCCCCGGTGAGCTGCTGCCGGGCGCGAGCGACGACGAGAAGCTCTGCGCCGTGCACAAGAGGCCGGTCGAGTGGCTGGAGGAGGAGAACTACTTCTTCCGGCTGTCCGCCTACGGTCCGAAGCTGCTGGAGTTCTACGCCCAGAACCCCGACTTCATCGCGCCCGCCTCCGCCCGCAACGAGGTGCTGCGCTTCGTCGAGCAGGACCTCAAGGACCTGTCGATCTCCCGGTCCACCTTCAACTGGGGCGTGCCGCTGCCCTGGGACGAGAAGCACGTGCTGTACGTGTGGGTGGACGCGCTGCAGAACTACATCACCGCCGCCGGTTACGGCGCGGACCAGGCGCGCTTCGAGCAGCTGTGGCCGGCCTCGGTGCACCTGGTCGGCAAGGACATCCTGCGATTCCACGCGGTGATCTGGCCCGCGATGCTGATGGCCGCCGGTCTGCCGCTGCCCAAGCGGGTCGTCGCCAACGGTTGGCTGATGGTCGGCGGCGAGAAGATGTCCAAGTCCAACCTGACCGGTATCGCGCCGACCGACCTGACCTCGCACTTCGGCGTGGACGCGTACCGCTACTACTTCCTGCGGGCGATCCCGTTCGGCACCGACGGCTCGTTCTCCTGGGAGGACTTCACCGCCCGGTACACCTCCGAGCTGGCCAACGACTTCGGCAACCTGGCCTCGCGGGTGGCGGCCATGGTCGGCAAGTACTTCGAGGGCACGCTGCCGGCGGCGACCGCCGCCGGTGCGGCCGAGCAGGCCGTCCGTGACGGGCTGGCCAAGGCCGCCGAGCTGGCCGATCGCAAGATCGGCGAGGAGCTGGACTTCGCGGGCGGCATCGCGGCGGTCTTCGACTTCATCAAGCTGGTCAACGGCTACCTGACCGAGCAGGAGCCGTGGAAGGTCGCCAAGGACGAGTCCGAGGAGGGCCAGGCCCGTCTGGCCACCATCCTCTACACCGCGGCCGAGGCGCTGCGGGCCACCGCGGTGCTCCTCAACCCGCTGATGCCGGTCGCCTCGCAGAAGCTGTGGGACTCGCTCGGCGCGGAGGAGTCGCTGGGCGCGCTGGGCGAGCAGACCATCGCCACCGTCGCCGACTGGGGCCGGCTGCCCGCCGGGACCACCGTCACCAAGGGCGACATCCTGTTCCCCCGTCTCGAAGAGAAGCCCGCCGCCTGATGGCCAAGGACGCCGACCGGTCGACCCCGCCGCCGCTGCCCGAGCCGTTGGCGGTGGCGGTGGCCGATTCGCACACCCACCTGGACATGCAGTCCGGCACCCCCGCCGAGGGCCTGGCCAAGGCCGCTTCGGTCGGGGTGACCACGGTCGTCCAGGTGGGCTGCGACGTGCCCGGTTCGCGCTGGGCGGCGTCCCTGGCCGAGGAGTTCGAGCAGGTGCACGCCGCGGTGGCGCTGCACCCCAACGAGGCGCCGAGGATCTTCCTCGGCGACCCCGACGGCTGGTCCGGGCAGCAGCGCCCGGCCGGCGGGATGACGGCGCTGGACGCGGCGCTCGCCGAGATAGACGCGCTGGCGGCGCTGCCGCAGGTGAAGGCCGTCGGCGAGACCGGGCTGGACTACTTCCGTACCGGGCCCGAGGGCGTGGACCTGCAGAAGGAGTCCTTCCGGCGGCACATCGAGATCGCCAAGCGGCACGGCAAGGCGCTGGTCATCCACGACCGGGACGCCCACGAGGACGTCATCGCCGTCCTGCTGGAGGAGGGCGCGCCCGAGCGGACGGTCTTCCACTGCTACTCCGGCGACGCCGCGATGGCCAAGACCTGCGCCGAGCACGGTTGGTACCTCTCCTTCGCGGGCCCGGTCACCTTCAAGGCCAACCAGCCGCTGCGGGACGCCCTGGCCGCCACCCCGCTGGACCGGATCCTGGTCGAGACCGACGCCCCCTTCCTCACTCCGCACCCGTACCGGGGCCGCCCCAACGCGCCGTACCTGATCCCGGTCACGGTCCGCTCGATGGCGGCGACGCTCGACCTGCACGAGGACGAGCTGGCCACGGCGATCGCGGCGAACACGGCGCGGGCGTTCGGGTACTGACACACGGGTGCGACTCGCGCGAAGATCGGGTCGTGGAGAAACGATTCGGCACTCTTGCCGCGCTGCCATGCTGGCTAGCATGAGTGCAGTGAGGGAGGTGGCGATGACCGCCGAGCCGATCGACTGGATGAACGCGCCGTCCCAGGGCTGGACGTACGAGCAGGTCAAGGACGTCGATCTGCCGTTCGAATGGGATCTGGTGGACGGAGTCATCGTGGTCCGGGGGCAGACGAATCAGTGGCATGACCAGGTGCGCGATGAGCTGTACTCGGCTCTCCGCACCGCGCGGGTCGCGCCCTACGCGACGAACGTCGAGCGCCGCGTCCTGCTCGACGAGGCCAATACGACCAAGCCGGATGTCGTGGTGTTCGACAAGACCGGCATCGATGTCTTCGAGCTGGAATGCCTTCCGCCGGAGTCCGTGGTCCTGGCGGTCGAGGTCGTCTCGCACGGTACGCGGGCTACCGACCGCTTCCGCAAGCCCGGCCAGTACGCCGAGAAGAAGATCCCGTACTACTGGCGGGTCGAGCGCGGCATCGACGACCTCCCGATCGTCCACGAGTTCCACCGCGACGAGGAGAAGGGCGTCTACCTCCCGGTCGCCCAGCACGAGCACGTGCTCCGCACCGAGCTGCCCTACCCCGTCGAGATCGACCTCAGGAAGGCCGTCGAACTCTGACCACCCCCACGCCCGTATCCTTGGCGCGTGAGCAGCACTGACCCCACCCCCTCCGACAGTCACCTCCTCGGCGCCTCCGACATCCGCGAGCTGGCGGAGGCGTTCGGCGTGAAGCCGACCAAGCAGCGCGGGCAGAACTTCGTCATCGACGGCAACACGGTGCGGCGGATCGTCCGGGCCGCCGAGGTGACGCCCGAGGACGCGGTGGTCGAGGTCGGGCCCGGGCTCGGGTCGCTGACCCTTGCGCTGCTGGAGGTCGCCAGGCACGTCACGGCGGTGGAGATCGACCCGCTGCTGGCCCAGCACCTGCCGACCACGGTCGCGGCCCGGATGCCCGAGAAGGCCGAGAACTTCAACCTGGTGCTCTCCGACGCGATGGAGGTCACCGAGCTGCCGGGGCCGGCGCCGACCGCGCTGGTCGCCAACCTGCCCTACAACGTGGCCGTCCCGGTGCTGCTGCACATGCTGGCCACCTTCCCGAGCATCGAGCGCACCCTGGTGATGGTGCAGTCCGAGGTCGCCGACCGGCTCGCCGCCAAGCCCGGCAACAAGGTGTACGGCGTGCCGTCGGTGAAGGCCAACTGGTACGCGGACGTGAAGCGCGCCGGCGCGATCGGCCGCAACGTCTTCTGGCCCGCGCCGAACGTGGACTCCGGCCTGGTCTCGCTGATCCGCCGGGAGCCCCCGAAGACCGCCGCCAGCCGCGAGGAGGTCTTCGCCGTGGTGGACGCCGCCTTCGCCCAGCGCCGCAAGACCCTGCGCGCCGCGCTGGCCGGCTGGGCCGGCTCGCCGGCCGCCGCCGAGCAGGCGTTGGCCGCCGCCGGGATCGACCACCGGCTGCGCGGCGAGATGCTGACGGTGGAACAGTTCGCGGCCATCGCCGAGCACAAGCCCGTGAAGGACTCCGAGTGACCGTCACCGTACGCGTGCCCGCCAAGGTCAACGTCCAGCTGGGGGTCGGCGGCCTGCGCGCCGACGGCTTCCACGACCTGGCCAACGTCTTCTTCGCCGTGGCCCTGGGCGACGAGGTGACGGCCGAACCCGGCGAGGGCGTGACGCTCACCTGCACCGGCCCCGACGCCGCGAGCGTCCCGCTGGACGACAGCAACCTCGCAGCCCGGGCGGCCCGGCTGCTGGCCGCCCACCACGGCGTCACACCGAACGTCCGGCTGCACATCGCCAAGGCCATCCCGGTCGCGGGCGGCATGGCGGGCGGCAGCGCGGACGGCGCCGCGGCACTGGTGGCCTGCGACGCGCTGTGGGGTCTGGACACCCCGTTCGAGACGCTGCTGGAGCTGGCGGCGGAGCTCGGCTCGGACGTGCCGTTCGCGCTGGTCGGCGGGGTCGCACTGGGGCGCGGACGAGGCGAGATCCTGGAGCCGCTGCCGGTCGCCGGCACCTTCCACTGGGTCTTCGCGGTCGCCGACGGCGGGCTCTCCACCCCGGCCGTCTTCCGCGAGTGCGACCGGCTGCGCGAGGAGGCGGGCACCGGCTCCTCGGACGCCGACGTCCCCACCCCGGACGCCGACCCGGCGCTGCTCGCCGCACTCGCCGACGGCGACCCGGTGGCACTGGCCGCCGCGCTCACCAACGACCTGCAGGCCCCGGCGATCTCGCTGCGTCCCGCGCTGGCGGAGACCCTGCGGGCCGGCACCGAGGCCGGCGCGATCGGCGCCCTGGTCTCCGGCTCCGGACCGACCTGCGCGTTCCTGGCGAAGGACGCGGAGGCGGCGGCTGCCATCGCCAAGTCCCTTGAGGAGTCCGGGACTTGCCGGGCCGCCCACGCGACGTACGGTCCGGCGCCGGGCGCCCGGGTCAGCTGACGAAGGGGTTCGCCGGGGAGCCGTCCCGCAGGCGGCTCAGGACTGCTCGGGGCGGGGCGGCCTGCTGATCCTGGCGGTGCCCGCTGCGAGGTCGATGCCGGTGCGTTTCGGGGCGCCGTCGTGCTCGTCGTCGCGCAGTACCAGGGCGATCCGTCGTTCCTCCAGCTGGACCCGCTTGCCCGGGTAGAGCAGGGCGTGCAACTCCTCGGTGGCGGTCGCCCCGGCGCCGCGCGTCCCGGGATCGGCGTGCACCTGCAGCCGGCCGGGGAACAGCCCGTGGCGCTGGGCGCGGGCGACGGCCGTCTTCAGGGCGGCGGCCAGGAAGAGCGGGACCACGATCAGCAGGACGGCGAACGGGCCGGTCAGTAAGCGCACCATGAGCGGGGAACGCCCGCGCGCGGACGGTTGTTCCGTGCGGTTTCCTGATCGCGGCATCACTTCGACCCCGGCCGCGTCGGGGCTGTCAGGAAGCCCCGGTACGCTCCCGCCGAGACGCGGGAGGTACGGGGGATGGAACAGCAGGTCGCAGGTGCGGAGGACGGTGCCGGGGCGGAGGGGGTGCCGGCGCGGGACCCGGGGCCCAACTGGGCGCTGACGGCGGTCGGCACGCTGTTCGCGATCGGGGTGCTGGCGCTGGCGGGCTGGCTGGTGCGCTTCCCGGCGGACGAGTTCCGCTACACGTCCGACATGGCCGGCACGCCCGGCACCTTTACGGCCGCGCACTGCCACAACGAGGGCGCGGGGAAGAGCCGCACCCGCCAGTGCGAGGGCCCCTTCGTCCCGCACAACGGTTCGCCCACCGACCCGGCCGCGCACATCACCAACGCCCGGGTGGACGTCGGCAAGCCCGCCGAGCTGCGCCGCACGGACGGCGGCGGCTACGTCCAGCCCGGGGTGCTGAACGCCGGGATGGACCTGGCGGGGGTCTTCGGCATCTTCTGCGGGGCCGCGTTCCTGCTGATGTTCCCGGCAGCCGGGCCGCGGAGGGTCAAGGTAGAGACGGGCGTTCCGCTGCGGGCCAACCCGCAGCCCTGGGGGACGCTGGTACCGCTGCTCCTCGGCCTGTTCGTGTTCTTCGGGGCGGCGGCGATGCTGACCCTCTTCGGGGCGGTGGTGCTGGGTGTGATCGGGGCGATCTTCTTCTAGTCCACCCGGGGGACGGCGACCACTAGGCTGGTACGGCGGAGAACATTCCCCGACCCCTCCCAGGAGCGCAGCAGCAGTGGCCGTCAACCTCGCCACCATCGAGTCCGTCACCAAGGTCTACGGCACGCGGGCCCTGCTCGACGGCGTGAGCCTCGGCGTCAGCGAGGGGGACCGGATCGGCGTCGTCGGCCGCAACGGCGACGGCAAGACCACCCTGATCCGGATGCTCGCCAAGCTGGAGGAGCCGGACAGCGGCCGGATCACCTGGTCCGGCGGGCTGCAGCTGGCGGTACTCACCCAGCACGACTCGCTCGACCCGAAGGCCACCATCCGGCACGAGGTGATCGCCGACCGCGCCGACCACGAGTGGCTCGGCGACAGCCGGATCCGCGACATCATCCAGGGCCTGTTCGGCGGCCTCGACCTGCCCGGGTTCAAGGACGGCCTGGACACCGTGATCGGTCCGCTCTCCGGTGGCGAGCGCCGCCGGATCGCGCTGGCCAAGCTGTTGCTCGGCGAGCCGGACCTGATCGTGCTGGACGAGCCCACCAACCACCTGGACGTCGAGGGCATCGCCTGGCTCGCCCAGCACCTGCAGAAGCGCCGCTCCGCGCTGGTCTGCGTGACCCACGACCGCTGGTTCCTGGACCAGGTCTGCACCCGGATGTGGGACGTCCAGCGCGGTGGGGTCCGCGAGTACGAGGGCGGCTACTCCGACTACGTGTTCGCCCGCGCCGAGCGCGCCAGGATCGAGGCCACCGAGGAGCAGAAGCGGCAGAACCTGGCCCGCAAGGAACTGGCCTGGCTGCGCCGCGGCGCCCCCGCCCGGACCTCCAAGCCGCGCTACCGGATCGAGGCCGCCAACGCGCTGATCGCCGACGTGCCGGAGCCTCGCGACAAGAGCGAGCTGATGAAGTTCGCCAACGCCCGGCTGGGCCGTACCGTCTTCGACCTCGAGGACATCACCGTCAAGGCCGGCGAGAAGCTGCTGCTGGAGCGGCTCACCTGGCAGCTCGGCCCCGGCGACCGGATCGGCCTGCTCGGCGTCAACGGCGCCGGCAAGACCTCGCTGCTGCGGGCCATGCAGGCCGCCTACGCCACCGACGGCGACGTGCAGCCGTCGGGTGGCGTGATCAAGGTCGGCAAGACCGTACGGCTGGCGTACCTCTCGCAGGAGGTGCACGAGCTGGACCCGGCCACCCGGGTGCTGCAGGCCGTGGAGCAGGTGCGCGGGCGGGTCGACCTCGGCAAGGGCCGGGAGATGAGCGCCGGTCAGCTGTGCGAGCAGTTCGGCTTCGGCAAGGACAAGCAGTGGACGCCGGTCGGGGACCTGTCCGGTGGCGAGCGCCGGCGGCTGCAGCTGCTGCGGCTGCTGATGGACGAGCCGAACGTGCTGTTCCTGGACGAGCCGACGAACGACCTGGACATCGAGACCCTGAACCAGCTGGAGGACGTGCTGGACGGGTGGCCCGGGTCGATGGTGGTGATCAGCCACGACCGGTTCTTCATCGAGCGGACCACGGACACCGTGTACGCGCTGCTCGGGGACCGGCGGATGCGGATGCTGCCGGGCGGGGTGGACGAGTACCTGGACCGGCGGGCGAAGCTGGCTGAGGCGGTGTCGGCGACGGCGGCGGTCGCCGCCGCGACGGTGGCGGCTCCGGTGGCGGAGAAGTCCGCCGCGGACGTGCGGGTCGCCAAGAAGGAGATGCAGAAGCTGGAGCGGCAGATCGCCAAGCTGGACCAGCAGGAGTCCAAGCTGCACACCCAACTCGCGGAGCACGCCGCCGACTTCTCCAAGGTCGCGGAGCTGGACGCCCAGCTGCGCAAGGTCCGGGAGGAGAAGGAGGAGCTGGAGATGGCCTGGCTGGAGCTGGCCGAGCAGGTCTGACCGGACCGTGCCGTCGGCGGCCCGGGCCGGCCGGGTTCGATCCGGTCGGCGGGTCGTCGGGGTCCGGGTGGTTCGTGGTGCCCCGACTTCCGCTGCCGCCGGGGTGCCGGCTGTCCACAAGGACGGCTCCACCGGCGGGAGTTGCAGCTGAGCGGCCGTCAGCCCAGTAGGACGTCGAGTTCGTCGGCCGCCCGGCCGATCGCGCTGCGCGAGGGATCGTGCGGTCCGGTCGGCCGGGCGGCCCTTCCGGTCGGCGGCTGGTGGGCACGGGCAGCGGCGGTGAGGTGGTCGAGGGCGTCGAACACCCGCTGGATCTCGGCGGGTTCGGGGGTTCGGCCGCCGTAGCGGATCTGGGCGGCGTAGGCGGCGACCGCACCGCTGAGGCGTTCCAGGGCGGCGGTCGCGGGCAGCCACTGGCTGGCGAGCCGGCCGGCGGGCGGGGGTTCGGTGAGCCCCTGCTGCACCTCCTGGCGGGCGTCGGCCAGGGCCCGGTAGGCGGTTCGGCGCAGCCAGACCTCGGCGACCGGTGCCTGTGGGGACCCGGCCACCGAGGCCAGGTACTCGCGCAGCGCGGTGGCGGCGGTGACCAGCCGGGGTTCGATCCGGTGCGGGGGTCGCTCGGGCCAGAGCAGGTAGCCGAAGACCAGCACGATCGCGCTGGCCAGGGCGGTGTCCAGGACCCGGGGCCAGAACTCGGCCATCCCGCTCTCCCCGCCGAGCTGGACCAGGACCAGGGCCATCGGGGTCATCACGGCCGTGTTCAGCCCGTAGTGCGCGGCCGCCGAGTACGGCAGCAGCGCGACGCAGCCCGAGGCGATCAGCGCCAACGCCCACTTGTCGGTGGTGGTCAGGAGCAGCGCCGCCGTCACCGCCACGCCGAGCACGGTGCCGACCGAGCGGCTGACCGCCCGCAGGAAGACCGAGCCGAGGTCCGGCTTGAGGACGAAGGCCACCGTCATCGGCACCCAGTAGGTGCGGCCCGGCGGCAGCAGGGCGCCGGCCAGTTCGGCGACCGCGATGCAGAGCGCCACCCGCAGGCCGTACCGGACCGAGCCCCCGGAGAGCAGACGGACGCGCAGCCGCCAGGGGTCCGGGGGCGGCGCGGGCGCGGTGCCGGGTTCGGCCGGGCGGCCCGCGACGGTGTCGGTGGCGGCGCGCAGGGCGATGTCCAGGGCCTTGAGGGCCGGGGTGTCCGGCTCCCAGCCGGGGTACTCGGGCTGCGGGCCGCCGAGTACCGCGCGGGCCAGCCGGCCGGGCAGTTCGGCCACCGCGGGCGGGACCGGACGCCAGGCCCAGAGTAGCCCGGTGGCGGTCTCGGTGGCGGCGAGTCCGGCTTCGTACATCCGGCGCAGCCGCTGGACGTGATCCGGTTCCTGACGGCCGGCGCGGGCGTGCGGGAGCAGGTCCTGAAGCTGGTTCAGCCGGGCGGTCAGCACCTGGCGGCGGGCGGCGCCCTGCGGCGTGCCGAGTGCGGCGAGGGTGTCGCCGAGCGCCTCGTACGCGGCCGCCAGGGCCCGGCGGCGGGGGTCGGAGCGGGGGAAGCTGCGGTGGGCGCGGTGCGGCAGCCTGAGCAGGACCACGAACGCGGCGCCGGCAAGCATCATCAGCGGCGCCGCCCACCAGGGGCGCGGCAGCGCCATGCCGCTGCCGAGGGAGGCCGAGACCAGCAGCAGCATGCCGGAGGACGAGCCGCGCGGACCGGTGGCGCTGATCGCTCCGGAGGCGAAGGCGACGGCGGTGAGCGCGAGGCCGACCGTGAGCGGGTCGCCGCCCTCGTACTGGAGGGCGGTGCCGATCAGCATGCCGAGGGAGGAGGCGAACAGGGCGGCGGCGATCCTCGGGGCGCGCAGCCGGGCCGGTTCGACGCGGTCGTTCATGGTCGCGTGCATCGCGCCGAGGCCGGCGAAGACGCCCAGGTCGAGCCGGCCGAACAGCAGGCCGAGGAAGAGCGGGGTCGCCATCCCGAGGGCGGCCCGGAGCATCAGCGTCCGGGGCATCGGCGGTCTGACCGGCCGGGCGGCCCGGGCCCACCAGGCGGGCGAGCGGTCGGGGCCGGGACTGTCGGGTCCGGAGGATCCAGGGGCTGACAAGGGTCGTGTGCCTTCCGCTGATGCCCCGGTCCGCCGGGAGGGCGTCGGGACGTCGCTGCTGTGCGACGTTGCGCGGCAGATGGGACCGGACCGGGCGAATCCGGTTCGGGCTCAGTCTATCGGCGTGGCCTCCCCGTACCGGACGGGTGTGGCGGATCGGCGCACCACCCCGGCGGGTGACGGTTCGTATGCTCCCGGTTCACCCGTGTGCGCGCTGTCACCGCTGACTGTCGCGCCGTCACTGTGGGTTGCATGACTCCTGCACCAGAGAGCACTTCTGACGCATCGTCCGAACGGTCGCCGACAGCGGTACCGGACCTGCGCCCGATCGCCGTCTCGGCGCTGATCGGCACCACGATCGAGTACTACGACTTCTTCATCTACGGGACGGCCGTCGCGCTGGTCTTCGGCAAGGTCTTCTTCCCCGAACTCGGGCGCGCCGGTGGGTTGCTGGCATCATTCTCGGTGTACTCGGTGGCCTTCGTCGGGCGTCCGCTGGGTGCCCTGGTGTTCGGGCACTTCGGCGACCGGCTGGGCCGCAAGACGACCCTGGTGGTCTCGCTGTTGCTGATGGGCGTCTCCACGGTGGCCGTCGGCGTGCTGCCCGGGTACGGGTCCTGGGGGATCTGGGCGCCGGTGGCGCTGGTGGTGCTGCGGGCGCTGCAGGGCTTCGGGTTGGGCGGGGAGTGGGGCGGCGCGGCGCTGCTGTTGGCCGAGAACGCTCCGGCGGAGCGGCGCGGCCGGTACGGCGGCTACCTCCAACTCGGGCCCTGTCTGGGTTTCTTCGCCGCCACCGGGGTGTTCCTGCTGCTCTCGGAGGTGCTGAGCGAGCGTGCCTTCGCCGACTGGGGCTGGCGGGTGCCGTTCCTCGCCTCGGTCGGGCTGGTCGCGACCGGTCTGTTCGTCCGGCTGCGGATCGGCGAGACGCCGGTCTTCGCGCGGCAGACCGAGCGCGCCAAGGCGCCGGCCGCCGAGGTGCTGCGCGGGCACGGCCGCACGGTGCTGTCCGCGGGCGGCGCGATCATGATCGGGTACGCGCTGTTCTACCTGACCACCACCTACGCGCTGGCCTACGCCACCGAGCAGTTGGGCATCGGGCGGGGGCTGATGCTGGCCCTGCTGCTGGCGGGCGCGGTGCCGAAGGGCGCGGCCGCCTGGTACTGCGCCGGGCTCAGCGACCGCTGGGGTCGGCGCCGGACGCTGCGGCTGGCCAGCGCGCTCGCGGTCGGCTGGTCGCTGCTGCTCTTCCCGCTGCTGCAGACGGCGCGTACGCCGCTGGTGGCGCTGGGGGTGATCGGTGCGATGGCGGTGCTCGGCTGCCTGTTCGGGCCGGTGGCGGCGTATCTGCCGGAGCTGTTCCCGACCCGGGTGCGCTACACGGGCGCCTCGCTCGCCTTCAACCTCGGCGGGGTGGTCGGCGGGGCGACGGCGCCGCTGGTGGCGGCCCGGCTCACCGGGATGTACGGGACGGCCGAGCCGGTCGGCTGGTACCTGGCCGGGATCGGGGTGGCGTCGCTGCTGTGCCTGTACGCGCTGCCGGAGACGCGTGGGCCCGCTCTCGGCGCGAGGGTGGTGCGCCAGGGGCGCGGGGAGCCGTCCGACCAGCCGAGCACCTCGGTGGAGGGCTGATCGTGCGGTCCCCGCGCCCCGGGACCTGGTCTGCCGGTCGGTCAGAGGCCCAGCGCGGTACGGCCGGCGACCAGGACGACGGCCTGCTTGGCGACGCGCTCGCCCAGGTGCTCGGCGGTGGCGATGTCGGCCTTGTGGACGCCCTCCGGGCCCTGGTCGTTGTTGCTCTGGGCGGCGGCGCCGAGGAAGAAGCCGAGGCGGTTGATGTCCTCCTCGGAGGCGGTGGAGCTGTTCCAGCCCGGGTGCAGGCCCAGGTTGACCCACTGCATGCCGTGCTGGGCGGCCAGCACGGTGAAGAACTGCAGGGTGTGCAGCTTGTCGCCGCTCTTCGAGGCGGAGTTGGTGAAGCCGGCCGCCAGCTTGTCCTTCCAGGCATTGGTGAACCAGCGCTTCGAGGAGTTCTCGGCGAAGGTGTGGAAGGCGGCCGAGGCGGTGCCCATGTAGGTCGGCGAACCGAAGACGATCGCGTCGGCGGCGTCCAGCTGGGCCCACTGCTCCTCGGTGATGGTGTCAACGGCTATCCGGACGACCTCGGCCCCACCGGCGGCGGCACCGCGGGCAACGGCCTCGGCGAGCACGGCGGTGTGGCCGTAGCCGGAGTGGTAGGCGATGGCGACGGTGGGGGTGGCGGTGGTCATGGCGCGATGACTCCTGTGGCGTCGGGATGAACGGGAGGGTCGGGGAGGGCGCTCTGGCGCTCCCCGACCCCTGCGGTCTCTAATGTAGACCAGGTCTCCATCAGATACCAAGTATGGAATAGAGACCTGCGCGCGTACCCTGGATCACATGGCCCATCCGCAGCAGCACTCCGAGTACGACGTCTTCGCCGCCTTCTGTCCCAGTCGGAACGTCTTCGCCGAGCTCGCCGACAAGTGGTCGCTGCTCCTCCTGCTCAGCCTGCACGAGCTGGGTGAGCAGAGGTTCTCCGAACTGCAGCGGTCCGTCACCGGAGTGAGCCGCAAGATGCTCACCCAGACCCTGCGTGAGCTCGAGCGGAGCGGGCTGGTGCGCCGCACCGTCCACCCCGAGACCCCGCCGCGGGTCGTCTACGGCCTGCTGCCGCTGGGGCGCTCGCTCGCCGAGCGGCTGGTCCCGGTCGCGGAGTGGGTCGAGGAGAACAGCGGCTCCGTGCTGGAGGCCCGGAGGGTGTTCGACGGCTCGCGCTGCTCCTCCGTCGCGGACTGAGGTCGCAGTCGAGGGGGCGTGGCCGCGGGGCGGCGGGGTGGCTGCGAGGTGGCGGGGGTGGCCGCGGGGTGGCGACCGGGGTCGATTTCACTTTCGGGCCGCTGACCGGGTAATGTCTTCCTCGTTCGAGCGGGACGGAAAAGCCCCGCAGGACAGGCCCCTATAGCTCAGTCGGTAGAGCGTCTCCATGGTAAGGAGAAGGTCAACGGTTCGATTCCGTTTGGGGGCTCAGTAGAACGAGGCCCTCGCCGTAAGGCGGGGGCCTTCGTCGTTTCGTGTCGCCTGTTCCGCGCGGCCCGTTCCGTCCGGGGTCCGCCACATGGCTTGCGGCGAGTACGCGGCCTAGCGGTCCCGGCCGGGTATGCGCTGTGATGGTGCGTCATTGGCGGTCGGCCGTGCGGACGGATGCCGCGGCAGGCCGGACGGGGACTGGGAGGGCGCCATGGGCGTTCGACTCGTGGTGGTCGACGACCACCGGCTGCTGGCGGAGGCGCTGGCGGCGGCCCTGCAGCTGCGCGGGCACCGGGTGCTCGCGATCGGCTCGCCGTCCCGGACGGTCGGCGAACTGATCGTCGGGCGCCGCCCCGAGGTCTGTCTGCTCGGCGTGTCCGGGTCGGGCGAGCCGGACACGTTCGATCCCGTACGGCGGCTGCGCCGGGAGCGTCCCGAGATCTCCGTCGTGGTCCTCGGGCCGGTCGGCGAGCCCGGGCGGGTGGCCGCCGCCTTCGCCGCCGGGGCCGCCGGGTACGTCCGCAGCGACGAGCGGATCGAGGTCGTGGAGCGGGCCATCGCCCGGGTCCGGGCCGGGGAGGCGGCGGTCGCCGCGGACGTCCTGCAAGGCGCCTTCGAACGGCTGCTCAGGCCCGCGGTGGAGCCGGACGACGATGCGCTGCGGCTGCTCAGGTTGCTGACCCGGCGTGAGGTCCAGGTGCTGCTCAGGATCGCCGAGGGCGAGGACACCGCCGGCATCGCCGCCGGCATGGGCATCGCCCCCAGCACCGCCCGTACCCACGTCCAGCGGGTCCTGATGAAGCTCGGCGCGCGCACCCGCCTGGAGGCCACCGCGGTCGCCGCCCGTACGGGGCTTCTCGACCGGGTGTCGGGCGCGTAGGCGAACCGAGGGGCGCCCGGGCAGCACGGCCGCCCCTGGCCCCGTGAAGCGCCGGAGGGCGGCTCCCCGCATCCTCGGGCGGTATCCGGCCGCCCGGGTGCCCACCGCTGCCCACCGCTGCGCGAGCGGCTGGGTCTCACGGACCCGCGGTTGACGTCCGGAGCCCCGCGGCTCCGTTTTCGCACCCCGGACTTGTTGACTTGTGATCGGTCTTGTTGGAATGTGTTTCCGATCCTGCGATGAGGAGGGCGAGGCCGTGAAGAAGACCACGACCAAGCTCGCGGACGGCCGCGAGCTCATCTACTTCGACGCGGACGACACCGCGTCCCGGGACGACCGCGACCTGCGCCCGCTCGCCGCCGTCACCCCGCTCTCCGAGATCCGCCGCGATCCGGTGACCGGTGACCACGTCACCATCGCCGCACACCGCCAGGCCCGCACGTACCACCCGCCGGCGGACGAGTGCCCGCTCTGCCCCTCCAGGGACGGCCGCCTGAGTGAGATCCCCGCCGCCGACTACGACGTCGTGGTCTTCGAGAACCGCTTCCCCGCGCTGGCCCTGCACCCGGCGGTCGCCGACAGCGGCGGCGCGGACCCGCTGCACCTCGCCTTCCCCGGCGCCGGCCGCTGCGAGGTGGTCTGCTTCACCGCCGGCCACGACCTCTCGTTCGCCGACCTCACCGAGGCCAGAGCCCGCCTGGTGCTGGACGCCTGGACCGACCGGACTGCCGAGCTCTCCGCCCTCCCGGGCGTCCGGCAGGTGTTCTGCTTCGAGAACCGGGGTGCCGAGATCGGCGTGACCCTGGCCCATCCGCACGGTCAGATCTACGCCTTCCCGTTCACCACCCCGCGCACCGCCCGGATGGCCGGGCAGGCCGCCGCCCACCGCGCCCGCACCGGCCGCAACCTCTTCGAGGACCTGCTCGCCGCCGAACTCGGCGATCCCGCCCGGGTGGTGCTGGCGGGCGAGCACTGGACGGCCTTCGTCCCGTACGCGGCCCGCTGGCCGTACGAGGTGCACCTCTACCCCAACCGCCGGGTCGCCGACCTGACCTGGCTGAGCGAGCCCGAACGCTCAGAGTTTCCCAAGCTCTACCTGGAATTGCTGCGTCGTTTTGACCGGCTCTTCATCCAAGCGGGCCAGACTGCCCCGATCGCACCGACGCCGTACATCGCGGCCTGGCACCAGGCACCCACCCTTGGGGGTGACGAACTCGCGCTTCACCTGGAGCTGTTCACGATCCGGCGTACGGTGGGCAAGCTCAAGTTCCTGGCCGGGGTGGAATCCGGCATGGACGCGTTCGTCAACGACGTGTCGCCCGAGGCGGCGGCACAGCGCCTGCGGGAGGTCGCATCGTGAGCAAGTACCTGGTCACCGGCGGAGCCGGCTACGTCGGCAGTGTGGTCGCCGCCCACCTGCTGGAGGCCGGCCACCAGGTCACCGTGCTCGACGACCTCTCCACCGGGTTCCCTGCCGGTGTGCCGTCCGGCGCCGAGTTCGCCCGGGGGCGGATCCAGGACGCCGTCGAGGTGCTGGACGGCTCCTACGACGCGGTGCTGCACTTCGCCGCCTCCTCGCAGGTCGGCGAGTCGGTCGCCGACCCGGAGAAGTACTGGCGCAACAACGTGGCCGGTTCGCTCGAACTGGTCAGCGCGATGCGCAAGGCGGGGGTGCGCAAGCTGGTCTTCTCCTCCACCGCCGCCGTCTACGGCGAGCCCGAGAGCGTCCCGATCGCCGAGACCTCCCGCACCTCCCCGACCAACACCTACGGCGCCACCAAGCTCGCCGTGGACCACCTGATCGCCAGTGAGTGCGCCGCCCACGGCCTCGCCGCCGTCAGCCTGCGGTACTTCAACGTGGCCGGGGCGTACGGCTCCTACGGCGAGCGGCACGAGCCCGAGTCGCACCTGATCCCGCTGGTCTTCCAGGCCGCCCTCGGCAAGCGTCCGCACATCGCCGTGTTCGGCGACGACTACCCGACCCCCGACGGCACCTGCATCCGCGACTACATCCACGTCGCCGACCTCGCCGAGGCCCACCTGCTGGCCCTGGACGCCGCCAGGCCGGGCGAGCACCTGGTCTGCAACCTCGGCAACGGCAGCGGCTTCTCGGTCCGCGAGGTGATCGAGTCGGTCCGCCGGGTCACCGGCCGGGAGATCCCGGTCGTCACCGCCGAGCGCCGTCCCGGCGACCCCGCCGTGCTGGTCGCCTCCGCGCAGCGGGCCCAGGAGGTGCTCGGCTGGCGCCCCAGCCGCCCGCAGCTGGACGACATCGTGGCAGACGCCTGGAACTTCACCCTGGCGCTGGACGGCGCGGCCTCCTGACCCGGGAACGCGGGGAACCGTGACCGGCGTCCGCAGCGGGTGCGGCGCCGCCCCGGCGGGGGTGACCTGATCGGCGGACACACCGGTCGGGGGCGGCCGAAGGGGGCGCGCGGCTGTCCTGGCGCTGCATCAGGAAGGTGTGCGCGTAGTCTGGTTCGGTACATCCTGACGTCGCGCGGGGCCAGGTCCGAAAGTTCACCAAACCTCCGCCGAGTCGCCCCGCGCGCCGTACGCTGAGTGCGGTACCGGTGGGGGTCGGGCGCCTGAGCAGGGGGGTACGACGATGGGGCGGATCCGGGTCCTGGTGGTCGACGACCACCGCATCTTCGCCGAAGCGCTGGCGGCCACGCTCGCCGCCGAACCCGATGTCGAGGTCGGCGCGGCCGGCAGCACGCTCGCGGCCGAACGCGCGCTGGAGCGGGCCGCCGCCGAGGGCCGGGCCTTCGACGTGGTCCTGATCGACGCCGACCTGGCCCCGGCCGGCCCGCCGCCGTGCCGTCCCCGTCCGCTCGCCGAGTCCGAGCCGCAGCCCGGCACCAGACGGCTCCCCGCCGCACCGGCCGGCCGCCGCCAGCCCGGCCCGTCGACGGGCGCGCCGCACCGCGTCCCGCCCCCCTCGGCGACCAGCCCCGCAGCCCCGGCCGGGGACGGGCTGGCCCTGCTCGCCCGGGCCTGCCGCGCCCACCCGGCGCTGCGGGCGATCGTGCTCGCCACCGAGGACGACACGGGGCGGGCGGTGCGTGCGCTGCAGGCGGGGGCCTGCGGCTGGGTGGCCAAGGACAGTTCGCTGCCCCGGCTGATGGCGGTGATCCGGGGGGTGCTGCGGGGCGAGACGCACCTGCCGCCGGCCCTGCTGACCGGCGTGGTACGGGAGTTGACCTCAGCGCGGCGGGACCGCACGGAGAGCGAACGGCTGGTGGAGACGCTGACGCCCCGCGAGGAGGAGGTGCTCCGCTGCATGGTGGCCGGGCTCGGGCGGCAGGCGGTGGCGGAGCGGTTGTACCTCTCGCCGCACACCGTCCGCACCCACATGCAGAACGTCCTGGGCAAGCTGGGCGTCCACTCCACCCTCGCCGCCGTCGCGGTGGCCCGCCGAGCGGGCGTCAGCCCCTCCGAGCCGCCGCTCCCGGCCCACTCGGCCACGCCGTAGGCGACACCTCCGGGGCCCGGCCTTCGCCGCCGATGGCGGAGCCTCACCCCGCGCTGTCGAAGGGGGCGACCAACTGCCGGAGCAGGGCGGCCAGGTCGTGCTGCTGGTCGGGGCTGAGCTCGGCGAGCAGGGCGCGCTCGTGGGCGAGCAGCCCGGCGAGCGCCTGGTCGGCGCGGTCGCGGCCGTCGTCGGTGAGCCGGACCAGCACACCGCGCCGGTCGTCCGGGTCGGGCAGTCGCTTGACCAGGCCCTTTCCGGTGAGCCGGTCGATCCGGTTGGTCATCGTGCCGGAGGTCACCAGGGTCTGGGTGAGCAGCTGGCCGGGGGAGAGCTGGTAGGGGGAGCCGGCTCGGCGGAGGGCGGTCAGCACGTCGAACTCCCAGGGTTCGAGACCGTGCTCGGCGAAGGCGGTGCGGCGGGCGCGGTCGAGGTGGCGTGCGAGCCGGCTGACCCGGCTGAGCACCTCCAGCGGCCCGACATCGAGGTCGGGGCGCTCGCGGCGCCATGCTGCGACCAGCCGGTCGACCTCGTCCTCCATGTGGATCAGTGTATCGGTGGGTGTGTCGATATGAAGCCTCTTGACATCAAGATGAACGCTCCGGGTATCGACAAACCCCCCGTTTCCCTGCCAATCACCCACCCGTCCCCCGGTCGGGAGCCCCGCCGGGAACTACTGCTTCCGCTCGCCGACCAGTTTGGGGTGGCGCTCCAGCCCCTCCAGCCCGTGCCAGGCGAGGTTGACCAGGTGGGCGGCGACCTCGGCCTTCTGCGGCTTGCGCACCTCCAGCCACCACTGCCCGGTCAGCGCGACCATGCCGACCAGCATCTGGGAGTACATCGGCGCCAGCCGGGGGTCGAAACCTCGGGCCTTGAACTCCAGGCCCAGGATGTCCTCGACCTGGGTGGCGATGTCGCTGATCAGCGAGGCGAAGGTGCCGGTGGACTGGGCCACCGGGGAGTCCCGGACCAGGATCTTGAAGCCGTCGGTGGAGGTGTCGATGTAGTCCATCAGCGCGAAGGCGGCCTGCTCCAGCAGTTCGCGGGAGTGCCCGCCGGTGAGCGCCCCGGTGACCATGTCGAGCAGCAGCTGCATCTCGCGGTCGACCACGACCGCGTACAGCCCCTCCTTGCCCCCGAAGTGCTCGTAGACCACCGGCTTGGACACCCCGGCCCGTTCGGCGATCTCCTCGACCGAGGTGCCGTCGTAGCCGCGCTCCGCGAAGACCGAGCGGCCGATGTCCAGCAGCTGCTCGCGGCGCTGCTTGCCGGTCATCCGGACCCGGCCGCCCTTCGCCGCGCGGGTGGGGGCAGTGGAGCGGTTCCGGGGGGCCTCGGGGCTCGCGGCCCCCGCTCCTGAGGTCCGGTGCTGGCCGCCTGCGCTGTCTCCGTTGCTCCCGTTCACCCCTACATCATGCTGCAGGGAGCGGCTCATGCCCCAGCTCGATTCGTCGGCCCGGTCCCAGGCGCCCGCTCATGCGGCACGGCGCGCGGCGATCCGCTCCGGATCGGGCCAGCGCACGTCGTGGACCCAGCCGGCCCGCTCGAACCAGCGGATCAGCCGGGCGGAGGAGTCGAGCTGCCCGCGCAGCACGCCGTGCCGGGCGGAGGTGGGGTCGGCGTGGTGCAGGTTGTGCCAGGACTCGCCGCAGGAGAGCACCGCCAGCCACCAGACGTTCCCGGAGCGGTCGCGGGACCTGAACGGGCGGGAGCCGATCGCGTGGCAGATGGAGTTGATCGACCAGGTGACGTGGTGCAGCAGGGCGATCCGCACCAGCGAGCCCCAGAAGAAGGCGGTCAGCGCGCCCTCCCAGGAGAGCGAGAGCAGTCCGCCGACCAGTGGTGGGACCAGCAGGGAGAGGGCGGTCCAGAGCCAGAACAGCCGGGAGATCCGCCGCATCGCCGGGTCGCGGACCAGGTCGGGCGCGTACTTGAGCTGCGGGGTCTGCTCCTGGTCGAACATCCAGCCGGTGTGCGCCCACCACAGCCCCTTCACCAGCGCGGGGACGGTTTCGCCGAAGCGCCAGGGGGAGTGCGGGTCGCCCTCCTTGTCGCTGAAGCGGTGGTGCCTGCGGTGGTCGGCCACCCAGCGGACCAGCGGGCCCTCGACGGCAAGGCTGCCGGCCACGGCCAGTGCGATCCGCAGCGGGCGGTTGGCCTTGAAGGCGCCGTGGGTGAAGTAGCGGTGGAAGCCGACGGTGACGCCGTGGCAGGTGAGGAAGTACATCACCGTGGTGATCGCCAGGTCCCGCCAGCCGAGCCCGCGGCCCCAGGCGACCGGGACCGCCGCGACCAGGGCCAGGAACGGAACTCCGATGAAGAGGGCGAGCGCGATTCGCTCGATCGGGCCCTGCCGCTCGCCGCCTCTGGTGGCCGAGAGCTGGGTGGCGGCGGCCCCTGCCGGGTCCGGGGGCGCTTCGCTGGCCTGCATGGTCATATGCGGTCCTTGTCGGAGCAGCAAAACCTACGTGACCGTAACCTACGGCATCGTAAGTAGCGTGGAGCGGCTCTGGCGGGCGTGTCGCGAGGTGAACCGGGACCGGCGTGGGCACGGGGAGTGCCGGGATCTTTGCGATTGGTGGTGGATGCCCGGGCTGGAACCCCGTAGGCTGTGGACCGCGCTGTCCCCTGCGGGGCGGCGAGGTACCGTCCGTCCCGGATCGTCTAAGGGCAGGACAGCTGGTTTTGGTCCAGCTTATGGGGGTTCGAATCCTCCTCCGGGAGCACTTCGTGCAGCCTCCGGCCGAGCGCTGAGCGGGCCGGGGGCCGACTGCCGGTCGGCCGTGACCGCATTATCCTCATGCTCTGCCCGAGCGTGGACGTGCGGATCCGTGGCTCGGGCTCGCTGTGCCAGAACCCTCCCCACGAACGACCGAGGAGCCTCCAGCGTGAGCGCCAACACCCCCGCCGCCGTCATCGTGCTCGCCGCTGGTGGCGGGACCCGGATGAAGTCGAAGCGTCTGCCCAAGGTGCTGCACGAGATCTGCGGTCGCACCCTGGTCGGTCACGCGGTCTTTGCCGCCCAGGAGTTGAGCCCCGAGCAGCTGGTCGTGGTGGTCGGGCACATGCGCGAGCAGGTGCAGCAGCACCTGGCGGAGCGGTACGAGGACGTGCGCACCGCCGTCCAGCTGGAGCAGAACGGCACCGGCCACGCCGTGCGCACCGCGCTGGAGGCGCTGGCGGCCGACGGGATCGAGCCGGACGGCACCGTGGTGGTCACCACCGGCGACGCGCCGCTGCTGACCGGGGCGACGCTGGCCGCACTGGTCGAGGCGCACGCCGAGCAGGGCAACGGTGTGACCGTCCTCACCGCCGTCGTCCCGGACTCCTTCGGCTACGGCCGGATCCTGCGCAGCGAGTCGGACGGCTCGGTGGCCGCGATCGTCGAGGAGAAGGACGCCACCGACGCCCAGCGGGCGATCGACGAGATCAACTCGGGTGTCTTCGCCTTCGATGCCAAGCTGCTGGTCGAGGCGCTCGGCCGGCTGAATACCGACAACTCGCAGGGCGAGGAGTACCTCACCGACACCCTGGGGATCCTGCGGACCTCGGGTCACCGGGTCGGCGCGGTCGTCGCGGCCGACTACCGCGACATCCTCGGCATCAACGACCGGGTCCAGCTGGCCGAGGCCCGGAAGATCATGAACGCCCGGCTGGTCGAGCGCGCGATGCGCGCGGGCGTCACCGTGGTGGACCCGGCGTCCGCCTGGTTCGACGTCCAGGTGACCTACGAGCCGGACGCGGTGGTGCTGCCGAACACCCAGCTGCACGGCGCCACGCACCTCGGCGAGGGCTGCGAGGTCGGCCCGAACTGCACCCTGACCGACACCCTGGTCGGCGCCGAGGCCCATGTGAGCAACGCCACCACGATCGGCGCCGAGATCGGCGAGGCGGCCTCGGTCGGCCCGTACGCGTACCTGCGCCCGGGCACCAAGCTGGCCCGGAAGGCCAAGGCCGGCACCTACGTGGAGATCAAGAACTCCGAGGTCGGCGCGGGCTCCAAGGTGCCGCACCTGTCGTACATCGGCGACACCACGATCGGCGAGGGCAGCAACATCGGCGCGGCCTCGGTCACCGTCAACTACGACGGCGTGAACAAGCACCGCACCACCATCGGCTCCCACTGCCGCACGGGCTCCGACAACATGTTCATCGCCCCGGTGACCATCGGGGACGGCGCCTACACCGCCGCCGGATCGGTGATCACCAACGATGTCCCGGCCGGCGCGCTCGGCGTCTCCCGGGCGCAGCAGCGCAACATCGCGGGCTGGGTCGAGCGCAAGCGCCCCGGCACCGACTCCGCGCGCGCCGCTGCTGCGGCGGGCGAGCCCGCCGTGACCGTCGAGGACTGAACGGGCGACGGGGGATCTTGAGGGGAGAGCCCGGGGCCCACGCTTTCCGGCGGGGCGCGTAACCTGGAGTACATACGTGCGCCACTGGGCTGACTGCCCGTGCCCGGGCGTACTCCCAATCCCCCGTTGAGCACCGGCTGGGCGTCCGCCTGGCTCGGCGTGGCGGGTTCATGTGCGGCAGCAACGCGAGGAGACGGTGCAGTGACCGGGATCACGACGTCGGTTGAGAAGAAGCTGAAGCTCTTCTCGGGCCGTGCCCACCCCGAGCTGGCGAAGGAGGTCGCGGAGGCGCTCGGCACCGAACTCGTGCCGACCAAGGCCCTGGACTTCGCCAACGGTGAGATCTACGTCCGGTTCCTGGAGTCGGCCCGCGGTGCGGACTGCTTCGTGATGCAGAGCCACACGGCTCCCATCAACCAGTGGATCATGGAGCAGTTGATCATGATCGACGCTCTGAAGCGGGCCTCCGCCAAGAGCATCACCGCGATCCTCCCGTTCTACGGCTACGCCCGTCAGGACAAGAAGCACCTGGGCCGCGAACCGATCTCGGCCCGCCTGGTCGCCGACCTGCTGCGCCAGGCCGGTGCCGACCGCCTGATGGCCGTGGACCTGCACACCGCACAGATCCAGGGCTTCTTCGACGGCCCGGTGGACCACCTGTTCGCGCTGCCGCTGCTCGCCGACTACATCGGCGACAAGGTCGCCAGCGACAAGCTCACCGTCGTCTCCCCGGACGCCGGCCGGGTGAAGGTGGCCGACCAGTGGTGTGACCGGCTGGACGCACCGCTGGCGATCATCCACAAGCGCCGCGACATCACCCAGGCCAACACCATCCTGTCGGCCGACGTGGTCGGTGACGTCAAGGACCGGGTCTGCGTCCTGGTCGACGACATGATCGACACCGCCGGCACCATCTGCGCCGCCGCCGACGCGCTGTTCGACAACGGCGCCGCGGACGTCATCGTGGCCGCCACCCACGGTGTGCTCTCCGGTCCGGCGGCCGACCGGCTGAAGAACTCCCGGGTCAGCGAGTTCGTCTTCACCAACACCCTGCCGACCCCGGCCGAGCTCCAGCTCGACAAGGTGACCACGCTCTCCATCGCCCCGTCGATCGCCGCGGCGATCCGCGAGGTCTTCGAGGAGGGCTCGGTCACCAGCCTGTTCGAGGGCGTGCACTGATCGGGTAGTCGTACGAACGGCCCCGGCGCCTCGCGGCGCCGGGGCCGATTTCGTGCTCGCCGCAGCGTGCGGTTAGACTCTTGAGACTGCTCGGCGAGGGATGTCGTGTGCCCAATGCGGGTGCCTGATCCGTGATCGACGCGCTGCCTCGGCCGTGGTTTGGCCGATTGCAGATCCGTCCGCCGCCGAGTGGCCCCCCAAACGTACTTGAGGGTGTGCCCCGGCGGTTTTTCGTCTGTCGTCCGCACCCCGCGTCCAGTTCTCACGAGGAGTGCCGTCGTGTCCGAGATCCGCCTTGCCGCTGAAGCCCGTACCGAGTTCGGCAAGGGTGCCGCCCGTCGCGCTCGTCGCGCCGGCTTCGTCCCCGGTGTCGTCTACGGCCACGGCCACACCCCGGTTCACCTGAACCTGCCCGGCCACGACCTGATGATGGCCCTGAAGACCCCGAACGCCCTGCTGGTCGTGCCGATCGACGGCAAGGACGAGTACGTGCTGCCGAAGGCCGTCCAGCGTGAGGCCATCAAGCGCACCATCGAGCACGTCGACCTGCTGCTGGTCAAGCGTGGCGAGAAGGTCACCGTCGAGGTCCCGGTCCACACCGAGGGTGAGCTGGCCCCGGGCGGCAACCTGCTGGAGCACGTTCTGAACGCGCTGCCGGTCGAGGCCGAGGCCACCCACCTGCCCGAGGCCGTCACCGTCTCGATCGAGGGCCTGGAGGCCGGCGCCTCGGTCCTGGCCAAGGACGTCGTCCTGCCGAAGGGCGTCGCGCTGGCCGTCGAGGCCGACGCCGTCGTGCTGCAGGTCATCGGCGCCCAGGCCCCCGAGGCCGTCGAGGAGGCCGCCGAGGGCGAGGCCGTCGAGGCCTGAGCCCGGTAGCTCATTCGACCGCTGCCCCGGTCCGCTCCGCTGGAGCGGCCGGGGCAGCGGCGTGTCCGGGATGATGAGGGAAAGTGAGGAGCGGTTGATGAGCGACGAAGCGTACGAGGGCCCCTGGCTGGTCGTCGGCCTCGGCAACCCGGGCGAGGGCTACGCCCGGAACCGGCACAACATCGGGTTCATGGTGGTGGATCTGCTGGCCGAGCGGATCGGGGCGAAGTTCAAGGCCCACAAGAGCCGGGCCCAGATCGCCGAGGGCCGCCTGTGCGGGCGGCGGGTGGTGCTGGCCAAGCCGATGACCTTCATGAACCTGTCCGGCGGCCCGACCACCGCGCTGCGCGACTTCTACAAGGTGCCGACCGAGGCGATCGTGGCGATCCACGACGAGCTGGACATCGACTACGCGGCACTGCGGCTCAAGTTGGGCGGCGGTGACAACGGGCACAACGGCCTGAAGTCCATCACCAAGTCGCTCGGCCCCGGCTACCACCGGGTGCGTTGCGGCATCGGCCGTCCGCCGGGCCGGATGGAGGTGGCCGACTTCGTGCTCAAGGACTTCTCCTCCGCCGAGCGCAAGGAACTCGACTGGTTCGTCGACCGCTCCGCCGACGCGGTCGAGGCGCTGCTCTCCGAGGGGCTCGAACGAGCCCAGGGCAGCTACAACTCCTGACGGCTTTCCGGTGAACGCCTGACGCGGTTTTGACGATTGCCTGACGTGATGTCAATCTGGCGCGCCCCCTTGCACAACGGTCGTGCAACGCTTGCTCCGAGGGGGCATGATCTGTATGGGAAGGTCACCTCTGATCGGATACGGTCATCCCCTGTACGCGCAGGATTGAGCGCAGGAATCTGGGGGTAAGGACCGTGGTTCGGTCACAACGCGTCCGGGTGGGGCGTGCGGTCGGCGGAGCGGCGATGCTCGTCGGTCTCACCGCGCTGGGTGCACCGGTGGCGCAGGCCGCCGACTCCTTGGGCGGCCAAAACGATGCGCCCGAGCCGGCGGCAGCGCAGCTGACGCCGCCGGTCAGCGGCGGCAAGGTGGGCGGCTCGGCGGGGCTGTACGCGGTCGGCGGCGGCCTGGTGATGGTCGCCGGCGGGGCGACCCTCTGGGTCAAGCGCAAGCGCGCCGGCCAGGTCACCATTCACTGAACCGCCTTGCGGGCAGGGCCTTTCGGGCCTGTCCGGGTCTTTCAGAGGCGCGGGAGCAACACCAGGGGCGGGGGGGGGGGGCCCCCCCCCCCCGGGGGGGGGCCCGGGGGCGGGGGCCGGCGGGCGCCCCGGGG
>NZ_JBSFJU010000049.1:0-43480 GCF_053598215.1 Kitasatospora sp. NPDC001175
CTGTTGAGTTCTCAAGGAACGGACGCTTCCTTCGGACCGCCTTCCAGCGGAACCTCCGGGCGCTTCGTTCTTTCGTGTTTCCAGCTTATCAGATGCTTTTCGCTCCGTTTTCCGGAGCGAATTCCATCGAACTCGCTTTTTGTCGCCCCTCTCGGTGCGACTCCGGAACTCTACGGGTCCGGTCCCCGACAAGCAAATCGCCCCCGCCCGGAGCCCCCCACGGGTCCCGGACAGGGGCGACGACGAGCCCGGCCGCTTGGTCAGACCCGGCCCATCTCCTCCGCGATCGCTGCCGCGAAGGCGTCGATGTCGGCCTCGGTCGTGTCGAAAGCGGCCATCCAGCGCACCTCGCCGGTGTGCTCATCCCAGAAGTAGAAGCGGTAACGCTTCTGCAGGCGCTCGCTGACCTCGCGCGGGAGCACGGCGAAGACCGCGTTGGCCTCGGCCGGCCGGACGACGGTCACACCGTCGATCCCGCGGACGGCGGCCTCGAGGCGCTTGGCCATCGCGTTGGCGTGGCCGGCATTGCGCAGCCAGAGGTCTCCGGTGAGCAGCGCCTCGAACTGGACCGAGACGAAACGCATCTTCGAGGCGAGTTGCATCGACATCTTGCGGAGGTACTTGATGTCGCGGACCCGGTCCGGGTTGAGGACGACGACGGCTTCACCGAAGAGCAGGCCGTTCTTGGTACCGCCGAAGGACAGGACGTCGACGCCCGCGTCCGTGGTGAAGGCGCGGAACGGCAGGTCCAGCGAGGCGGCGGCGTTGGCCAGGCGCGAGCCGTCCATGTGGACGAGCATGCCGCGCTCGTGGGCGTGCTCGCAGATCGCCCGGACCTCCTCGGCGGTGTAGCAGGTGCCGAGCTCGGTGCTCTGGGTGATGGAAACGGCGAGCGGCTGGGCGCGGTGCTCGTCGCCCCAGCCCCAGGCCTGCTGGTCGATCAGCTCGGGGGTGAGCTTGCCGTCCGGGGTGATGATGGTGAGGAGCTTGATGCCCCCCATCTTCTCGGGGGCGCCGCACTCGTCCACGTTGATGTGGGCGGTCCCGGCAGCGATCACCGCGCCCCAGCGCGGGAGCAGGGCCTGCAGGGCCACGACGTTGGCGCCGGTGCCGTTGAAGACGGGGTACGCCTCGGCGCGGTCGCCGAAGTGCTTGCGGAAGACCGTCTGGAGGTGCTCGGTGTACTGGTCCTCGCCGTACGCGATCTGGTGGCCCTCGTTGGCCAGGGCTATCGCGGCGAGGATCTCGGGGTGCACCCCCGCGTAGTTGTCGCTCGCGAAACCGCGGACGGCGGGATCGTGCCGCCGTACCGCGTCCGTCGCGCCGGCGAAGACGCCGGTGGTGCTCATCGGGCTGTCAGCCACAGGTGCTGTCCGTTCAGTTCTGCTGCGGGGCGGTCCCAGAGGCCCGCCAGGGTGTCGGCCAGGTCGGCGGTGTCGGTGAAACCGGCGAACTTCGCCTCCGGCTTATCGGCACGCATCTCGGGGCTGACCAGGGCCTTGATCACCAGGATGGCAGCTGCGGCGGTGGGCTCGCCGTCGTCGGCGGTGGTCTCCTTCTTGAAGGAGTCGGCCATGGCCAGGGTCCAGGCCTCGGTGGCGGCCTTGGCGGCCGCGTAGGCGGCGCCGCCGGCGGTGGGCTTGTGGGCCGCGGCCGCGGAGACCATGGCGTACCGGCCGGCCGGGCTGCGGACCAGGGCGGGCTGGAAGGCCAGCGAAGTGTGCTGCAGGGTGCGCACCACGCGGTCGTGCAGGAAGTCCCAGTCGTCGATGCGGCTGTCGAAGAAGGTCTTGCTGCCGCGCCAGCCGCCGACCAGGTGGAGCAGGCCGTCGACGTGGCCGTGCTCGGCCTCCAGGTGGTCGGCCCAGTCGTGGACCTCCTGCGGGTCGAGCAGGTCTATCACCTGACCGGTCACCTTGGCGCCGGGCACGGCTACGCGGATGGACTCGACCAGCGAGTCGAGCCGCTGCTGGTCGATGTCGGCGGCGATGACGGTGGCGCCGTCGGCGGCGAGACGGCGGACGACGGCCGGACCGCCGAGACCGCTGGCCCCGGCAACCGCGATGACCTTGCCTTCGAGTCGGGTGCTCACGCGGCGGCCCCCTGGATGCCGGCGCCGGTGATACCGGTGGTGGCGGCGATGACGCCGCTGAGCTTCTTGCTCAGGGCCTCGTAGAACATCGACAACGGGAACTCGTCGGGCAGGACTGCGTCACACAGTGCCTTGTTGAGGGCCTTGCCGTCGGCGATGTCGAGCGGCAGCGCCTCGGGGCCCTTGGCCCAGGTGGAGGCCGGGTGCGGGGTGAGGTAGCGGGAGACCAGCTGGTAGGCGGCGATCCAGTGGGCGGTCTTGGGCCGGTCGATGCCGTCGCGGTAGAGGGTCTCGATCTCACCGCAGAGCTGGTTGGTGACCTCGGCGACGCGGGCCCAGTCGATGCTGAGGCGGTTGTCGCGCCAGCGGAGCGCGTCGTGCTTGTGCAGGTAGGCGAAGAGCAGCTGGCCGCCCATGCCGTCGTAGTTGCGCACCCGGTCGCCGCTGACCGGGAAGCGGAAGAGGCGGTCGAAGAGGATCGCGTACTGGACGTCGCGGCCCTGCGGGTAGCCCTCGCCCTCCAGGCGGACGGCCTCCTTGAAGGCGGTCAGGTCGCAGCGGAGCTCTTCGAGGCCGTACATCCAGAACGGGCTGCGCTGCTTGATCATGAACGGGTCGAAGGGCAGGTCGCCGTGGCTGTGGGTGCGGTCGTGGACCAGGTCCCACAGGACGAAGGTCTGCTGGGCGCGCTCCTGGTCGGCGAGCAGCTCCTGGGCGTCGGCCGGGATCTCCAGGCCGAGCAGCTCGACGGCGCTGGTGGAGACGGCGCGGAAGCGGGCGGCCTCGCGGTCGCAGAAGATGCCACCCCAGGTGAAGCGCTCGGGGGCCTTGCGGACGGCGACGGTCTCGGGGAACAGCACGGCCGAGTTGGTGTCGTACCCGGCGGTGAAGTCGGTGAAGGTGATCGGCACGAACATCGGGTTGTCGAACCGGGTGCGCTCGAGCTCGGCGAGCCACTCGGGCCAGACCACCTTGAGCAGGACGGCCTCGAGGTTGCGGTTCGGGTTGCCGTTCTGGGTGTACATCGGGAAGACCACGAGGTGCTCGAGGCCGTCGGCGCGCTGCGCGGCGGGCTGGAATGCCAGCAGCGAGTCGAGGAAGTCGGGCTCGCGGTAGCCGGTGTCGGCCCACTTGCGCAGGTCGGCCTGGACCGCGGTGAGGTACTCCGCGTCGTGCGGGAAGAAGGGTGCGAGCTCCTCGATCGCCCCGAGCACGGTGTCGATCAGCGGGTCGACCGTGTGGCGCTGGACGGCCGCGAGGTCGATGGAGCCGTCCTTGGACTGGAGCGGGCGCAGAGCCTCGACGGCGTCCTTGAGTCGCAGCCAGGCGGGGTTGGCCGCGTGGCCGGTGGGCTCGGTGGTCGAGGTCGCTGCGGGAAGGTCGGCCGCTACAGCGAGCCTAGGCGAAAGATTCTGCATCTGAGACTCACTTCGACAGAAGTTATTTCGACACGGACACCATAGGTTCGAAAGGTTCTCCTGTTCAAGGGGGGTCGGCGGGGAAGGGATGCGAAGGTGCCGGCTGTCCGGCATCCGGACATCTGGCGAACGGCTGTGGACAGACGTCCCGGTGGGGTGCGAACCTCCCGCCATGCTCCCGGCGGATCTTGTGGCGTCCTGCCACCGCGACCTGCTCCGGGTGTGCTCCTGTCGCCGCGCGCACGACCGCTGCTGTCGCCGCTGACGCCGGTCCGGGAGGCACCGCGGAGACGGTGCCGTACGCCGACCATGCCTCGCGCCCCGCAGCGCCGCCACCGGGAGCTTCCGGTGTGTTCACCGCGCGCGGTGGGCACCTTGTCCCGAGGGCACGCGTCCGTGATCCCGCTTCTTCGCCCTCCCCTGGAGTCCAGCCATGATCCATGCCCCTGGCTCGCGTGCCGCCCGCCGGGCGCCGTTCGCCGCACTGCTCGTCGCGGCCTCGGTGCTCACCGCCTGCGCCCCGCAGGAGGCGGGCGCCGGCGGCGCCTCCTCGGCCACCGCCTCCGCTTCGGCGGGAACCGCGGCCGGGTGCCCGAAGGGCGCGCTGGCGACCAGGAAGGCGGGCACGCTGACCGTCGGCACCGACAAGCCGGCGTACGCCCCCTGGTTCTCCGACGACCGGCCGGAGAACGGGAACGGCTTCGAGTCCGCCGTGGCGTACGCCGTCGCGGACCGGCTCGGCTACCCCAAGGACAAGGTCAGCTGGGTGGTCAGTCCGTTCAACAGGGCCTTCGCACCGGGCGCCAAGGACTTCGACTTCGACATCAACCAGGTCTCGATCAACGAGGACCGCAGGAAGACGGTGGACTTCTCCTCGGGCTACTACGACGTGCGGCAGGCGGTGGTGGCGCTGAAGAGCTCCAGGTTCGCGTCGGCCGCCGGCCTGGCCGGCCTCAAGGGCGCCAAGCTGGGCGCCCAGGTCGGCACCACGAGTCTGGCGAGCATCAACGACGTCATCAAGCCCGGCCAGGGGCCGGCAGTCTTCGACGACAACGACCTGGCGAAGGCAGCGCTGAAGAACGGTCAGATCGACGCGCTGGTGGTCGATCTGCCGACCGCCCTCTACATCACCGCTGCCGAGATCACGGACGCGAAGGTGGTCGGGCAGCTGGAAGGCGGCAGCAGCGCCGAGCAGTTCGGCCTGGTGCTGGACAAGGGCAGCGCGCTGACCGGCTGCGTCAGCCGGGCGGTGGACGGGCTGCGCTCCGACGGCACGCTGGCCGGGCTGGAGAAGCGGTGGCTGTCCGACGCCGTCTCGGCACCGGTGCTCACGTGACCGCCCGCACGGCGGCGGGCGAACTGTCCGACGGAGGGACGCGCGGCGACGGTGCGGACGAGCCGTACCGCCCGTCCGCCCGCCGGCTGGCCCGTGAGGCGTACCACCGGCGGCGGGCCAGGAACTCGGCGCTGATCGCCGCGCTCAGCACGACCGGCACCGCGCTGGTGCTCTACCTGGTGGTGGTCAACTCGCCAGGCTGGCAACGCACTCGGGACACCTTCTTCAACGCGCACTACGCCTGGAAGGCGCTGCCCGAGGTGCTCAGGGGCCTGCGGATCAACCTCGAACTGATGGCGGTCTGCGGGGTGTTGATCCTGGTCTTCGGCCTGCTGCTGGCGGTGCTGCGCACCCTGCGCGGGCCGGTCTTCCTGCCGGTGCGGCTGCTGGCCGCCGCGTACGTGGACTTCTTCCTCGGCCTGCCGATGATCATCTGCCTGCTGATCATGATCACCGGCGTGCCCGCACTGCGGTTGACCGGGGTGACCACCGACCCGCTGCTGCTCGGAGGCGCGGCGTTGGTGCTCACCTACTCCGCGTACGTCTCCGAGGTGTTCCGCGCCGGGATCCAGTCGGTCCACCCCAGCCAGCGCGCCGCCGCCCGTTCGCTGGGCCTCAGCAACGCGCAGACGATGCGGTACGTGGTGCTCCCGCAGGCCGTCCGCCGAGTGGTGCCGCCACTGCTCAACAACCTGATCTCGCTGCAGAAGGACACCGGCCTGGTCTCCATCGGCGGTGTGGTCGACGCGGTCTACGCTGCGAAGATCATCACCTCGCAGACCTTCAACTACACGCCCTACCTGGTCTCGGCACTGGTCTTCATCGTCCTGACCATCCCGATGACCCGGTTCACCGACTGGACGACGGCCCGGATGAACCGCCGCCGGCACCAGGGAGGAACGGTATGACCGAGCCCGTGCTCCGGCTGGAGGCCGTCCGCAAGAGCTTCGGCGGCCACCTGGTGCTGCGCGACGTCGAACTCGCCGTACCCGCCCACTCGGTGACCGCGCTGATCGGCGCCTCCGGTTCCGGCAAGTCCACGCTGATGCGCTGCGCCAACCTGCTGGAGGAGATCGACGACGGCGCGATCTTCCTGGACGGCGAGGAGATCACCGACCCGCGCGCCGACCAGGACGGCGTCCGGCGCCGGATCGGCGTGGTCTTCCAGGCGTACAACCTCTTCCCGCACATGACCGTGCTGGACAACATCACCCTCGCCCCGCGCCGGGTGCACGGGGTGGGAAGGGTCGAGGCGGAGGACCGGGCGCGGGAACTGCTCGACCGGCTCGGCCTGGCCGCCAAGGCCGGGGAGTACCCCGACCGGCTGTCCGGCGGGCAGCAGCAACGGGTCGCCATCGTCCGGGCCCTGGCCACCGGGCCGCGGCTGCTGCTCCTGGACGAGATCACGGCGGCGCTGGACCCCGAACTCGTCGGTGAGGTGCTCGCGGTGGTCCGGGACCTCAAGGAGCAGGGCATGACCATGGTGCTCTCCACCCACGAGATGGGCTTCGCCCGCGAAGTCGCCGACCAGGTCTGCTTCCTGGACAACGGGGCCGTCCTCGAACAGGGCCCGCCCGAGCAGGTCTTCGGCGACCCGCGGCAGGACCGCACCCGCCGGTTCCTCAGCCGTATCGTCGCCACCGGCCGCCTCGCGCCCTGACCCTCCGGAAACCCGGGTGGCGAGCGGAACCGCGCGAGCCGCGCTTCCTCTCGCCACCGATGAGTTGTCCGGCGAACCGCTCCGCGCCATCCGGTGACCCGCGCGGTCTCCCGCGCTCCCGGGGAGTTGCCCCGCGGGCCACAGGCCCGAACACCTCTATGCGCCCCCGCACGCGCCCTGCTACGCCCATCCCTGATCGGTGATCGTGGACGGGAACAACGTGATCGGCCGAGAGGTGCACCGATGCACGGACCCGCACTCGTCACCTGGTTACTGGCCGCACTGGCCCTCGCGTCCAGCGGGTACTGCCTGGTCCGCCTGTGCGGACCAGCTCCGTCCTGCGCCGCTCAAAGCGGCACCGGCCGCCGCACCGGCCACCGGACCGAGGCCACCGAGGCGTTGATGGGCATCGGCATGGCGGGCATGGCCCTGCGCCCGGGCGTTCTCTGGGGTTGGCTGTTCGCGCTGCTCGCCGCCGCCCAGGTGTTCGCGGCACTGCGCCGCGGCAGTCCGGCCCTCCGGGCGCACCGGCTGCACCACGGGATAGGCGCGCTCGCGATGACGTACATGGCGCTCGCCATGGCCGACGCGCCGGCGCACGACCACGCACACGCCCACCACGGCGCGCCATCCGGACTGCCGCTGCTGACTGGCGCGTTGCTGCTCTACTTCGGCTGCTACGCGCTCTGGAGCGGCAGCCGGCTGCTGACCACACCGCACGGGGCGGTTGTGGCAGCGGGCGACGCCGGGACGACCGACGGCGTCTCCCGGGCCTGCCAACTGGCCATGGGTGTCGGGATGTTCGCGATGCTGCTGTCGATGTGACTCCGGGAAGGCCGCTCGTGCGGTGCATGCGGCTCGGCGGACGGGCTTGGACTTTCGGCGGTTCCGGTCGCACCGGCGGTCCGCCTACCGTCGCAACCAAAGATGATCACCCGAGCACTGCCGGCCCCGGACATCGCCGTCCCCGCGGCCACCGTCGCCGAGACCGCACTGACGGTGGCCGGCCCTTGGTGGGGGCTGCCGCCCGCGGTGGGTGCGCGGCCCGCTCGACGCGGCCCGGGGCCAGGGCACGACGGATGGTCGGGTGGCCGGGCCCCGGTGCCTGTGCCGCTCCCCCGTCGGCGGGTCGGCCCGGGAGGCCGAACCGCGCTCGGTCCGCCGGAGGGCGCCGGGAGGAGGGCACGACTGCTGATCCTCATGTCCGATCCCTGACCTGTTGCCCGGCCCCGCCCCATCCGCCGGCAAGCCCCACCTACCCCGAGGAGTCCACCCGCCGCCGCTGACAGGCGTTCAGTGCTGGCCGCCCAGTGGTGTTGGTCACCTGCGTGTCAAGGACGTTCCCCGAGGACTTGGCAGCGCATAGGTTGGGGGCAGCGCGATGCCGCGCTCCCGCGCGTCCTTGGGGGAGCATTTCGACATGACGGCCCTGCTCAGCCTGCTGCTGCTCGGAACACTGCTGGCCACCGTCGCTCCTGGGCGGCTGGCCCGGGCGCGCTGGGCCGAGCGAGAACCCGTGCTCGCCCTGTGGGCCTGGCAGTGTCTGGTGGTCGCCGTCCTGCTGTGCTGTGTACTCGGCCTGCTGCTGGCCGCATCGGCCGCGCTGCCGGAACTGCGCGCACTGCTCTTCACGGGGGCACCGAGGGAGGTCGAGGCGGCGTACGGCCTGTCGGGCTCGGAGGGCTGGGGACGGCTGTGCGCCGGGCTGCTGGCACTCGGCGGGGTGTGGACGGCGGTCTCCTTCACCCGCGAGGTGCGTGCCGCCCGTGCGCTGCGCGACCACCGACATGCCGAACTCCGCCACCGGGCCCCCGAGTTGCCCGCCGAACTGACCGCTGACCGGGCCAGGAGTGCCCGCGAGCGGCTGGTGGTGCTGGAGAACGCGCGCCCCGAGGCGTGGTCCCTGCCGGGCCCCGGCGCCCGGCTGGTGGTGACCACGGGCGCCCTCCGGCAGCTGAGCGACCACGAGCTGGCCGCCGTGCTGAGCCACGAACGCGGCCATGTCCGGGCCAGGCACCACTGGCTGGCCCAGTGCGCCGAGGCACTGGCCACCGGCTTCCCCGGGGTGGGGGTCTTCAGCGCCTTCCGCGCCCAGGTCGGGGAGCTGGTCGAACTGGCCGCGGACGACCGTGCGGCCCGCCGTCACGGCCGGGTGACCACGGCCCTCGCCCTGGTCGAACTCAACTCCGGCCGCGGGCTGTTCGGGTCCTGCCTGCCACAGCAACTGGCCCAGTCACCGCGCCGGGTGGACCGCCTACTGGCCGGCGAACCGCGCCTGCCCGTCCACCACCGCCTGCGGCTGACCATCACCGCCCTCGCGGCCCCGGCCGCCGTCGTTCTGCTGGCCGTCGCACCGGGACTGGCCACCCTGTTCTGACGCCCCGTCCCGACCGCCCCTGCGTCGCCCCACGGACGGCGATGCCCCGGCAGGCGGGATCAGGAACACCAGGCGTCCGCGGCAATGACGCTCAGGACCGCTCATCGGCGATCGGGCACGAACAGGAAGCGCTCCAACACCGGGCGAGTGCGGTGCCGTTGAGAGCCGACTCCACCAAACCCCCGTGTTGGTGGAGTCGACTCGCCGTACGGGTCCGCCCGCTGGGAAGCAGCGGGGGTGGTCCGGACACGGATCTCCCCGGGTTCGGGCACGGCGGACCTGGCCCCGCCAGTATATTGGCCGAGAGCCAGTCAACGTACGGAGCAGACACGATGGCACCTCGCGGGGAATCGGTCAACGAGGAGATGCGTGCGCGCTCCCGCCGGCGCATCATGCGGGCGACCATCGAGCTGGTGGACGAGAACGGATACGTCGGGACGACGCTCAGCGACATCGCCGCACGTGCCGGGCTCGCCCGGGGGCTGCTGTCGTACTACTTCGACGGCAAACGGCTGTTGATGCAGGCCGCCACCCACCGGCTGATGCACCTGGAGCTCGCCGCGGTACTGGCCGAACTACCCGCCGGCACAGGCCCCGAGGCCCGGTTGGCACGTGCCATCGACGCCGTGCTCGGCCTGGCCCTGGACCACCCGCGGGTGATGCGCTCGCATCTCGCACTGATCCTCGATCCGGACGCCGGCACCTTCGTCCAGGACCCGGAACAGCAGCGACTCGGGGCGATCCTGCGGGAGTTACTGCAGGACTGGGGTGCGGAGGATCCGGTCGCGGAGCACGCGGTGCTGCGCAGTGCGCTGATGGGCGGCTGCATCGGCGTGCTGCTGCCGGGCGCCGCACTACCGTTGGCCCCGATCCGGGCCGACCTCTTCGCACGTTACGGGCTCGCCTGGGAACTCGGCGTCCCGCCACAGCCGCAGGCCCCGCTCCGGCCCCAGCTGTCCGTCCGCGTCTGAGCATCCGCTCGGCGACCGGGGCGACGGGCCCTACTCGCCCGCGCGACCGGCCCGCTGCGAAGCGACCGAAGTCTTTCTTGTCCCCGTTCGCCGGGCACCTGCGCCCCGGAGCCGCTCCGGGCTCGGATCAGCTCTCGGCGAGGATCGACCTGAAGAGGTCGATGGTCTGGTCGGGGGTCAGGCTGTCGACGCAGAGCCGTTCCATGACCTGGACGTAGGAGTCGACGTCGTCACGCTTGTCGAGGTAGAGCGCGCTGGTGAGCTGTTCCAGGTAGACCACGTCGGCCAGGTCCTGTTCGGGGAAGCGCAGGATGCTGAACGCGCCGCTCTCGCCGGCGTGCGCCCCGAACCGGAACGGCATCACCTGGATCACCACGTTGGACGTCTCGGCCACGTCGATCAGGTACTGAACCTGACGGCGCATCACACCGTGCCCACCGACCGGGCGTCGCAGCGCGGCCTCGTCGATGACCGCCCACAACCGGGGGCTCTGGCCTTCGGTGAGCAGCTTCTGGCGGCGCATCCGCAGGCTGAGCCGGCGTTCGAGCTCCTCGTTGCTGAGTACGGGCCGGGTCTGCCCGAAGACGGCACGCGCGTACTCCTCGGACTGGAGCAGGCCGGGGATGAACTGCACCTCGTACGTGCGGATCAGTGTGGCGGCCTCCTCCAGGCCGACGTACGTCTGGAACCAGCCGGGCAGCACATCGTTGTAACTGTGCCACCAGCCCGGCTTGTTGGCCTCGCGGACCAGGCCGAGCAACGCCTCCCGCTCGGCTCCGTCGTGCACACCGTAGAGGGTGAGCAGATCGGCCACGTCGCGTTCCTTGAAGCTGACCCGGCCGAGCTCCATACGACTGATCTTCGACTCGGAAGCGCGGATCTGGTAGCCGGCATCCTCGCGGGTGATCCCGTGCCCCTCGCGCAGCCTGCGCAGTTGGGAGCCCAGGAGGATGCGGCGCACCATCGAACCACCGTTGGGCTGGACTGTGGTCATGCCGTCGAAACCTCCGCCTAGGGCAAACAGGGCACAGTCTGCCATCAGTTGAGCGCTCTGGGTGCCGGTACTGGCAGAACGATCTATCAGATCTATCACCGGAACACCATCATGCACGTGCATTCGGCGCTTGCATATGCCAATAGTGCGACTGCACGTGAATCGACTCTTGCATCTGCAGTGAGCGCAGAGGACCATGGTGCACGTGCACCTGCACATCCCTGGCAATCCCGCGGGCTCCACGTTCGACCCCGCGCGCGACTCCGCACACCCACTCGGCCGCGCAGCAGCACGGTCGGGCGCGCGTGCGCGCGTGTGGGCCGTCGAGGAGGCTGGCGCGCGGCCGAGCGAGTCGGAGGTGACCGGCATGACCCCCCTGGGTCCAGCCGTGTCCGCCCCCTTATGGGAGGAGCTCTTCATGGGCACCGGTACGGCTGTCCTGGCCGACCCCCACGTGGTCACCTGCACGCTCGCACCACGCTTCGAAGCCGTCAGAACCGCTCGCGAGTTCGCCAGATCGACCTTGAACGGCTGGGGCCTCGGTGAGCTGTTCGACGATGTCTCCCTGGTCGCCTCGGAGTTGGTGACCAACGCCCTTCGGCACGCGCTCGGCGCCCGCCGGGACGAGTGGTCGGCCATCGCCCCCGGCCTGGCGCCGACGGGTGCGCCACAGGCCGCCGACGAGTCACTGCCGATCCGAATAAGCCTGGTGCACCGCGCGCCTCAGCTGGTCTGCGCGGTGAGCGACCCGAGTTGCGCCGGCCCGATCGCCCGCGAGCCCGACTTCGTCGCCGAGTCCGGCCGGGGGCTGCACCTGGTCGACTCCTTCAGCCGCTCCTGGGGCTGGCACCCGCTGGCCGGTGCGGGCAAGGTGGTCTGGGCCCTGTTCGAGGCCAAGGCTCAGCCCGAGCCGGCACTGGCACCGTCCGGTCGGCATCGCCGCTCCGCCTGAACCGCCCGGCCCGGCCGATCGAGCCGAGCATCCCCGGGTGGGCCGCCGCTCCGCCGCCACCCACCGCATCCGAGCGACCCGGCCACCCCTCAGCCGCCGGTCGCATCCCGCCGGTTCACCACCCGGCCTCGGGACCCACCGCACATCCGGGCGGACGGCCACATCCACCGGCTCCCGAGCCACGGTCCCGCCGACCCCGCAGGTCTCATGGCGGCAACCACGGACCAGCGGCAACCACGAACCGGCAGCAACCGTGGACCGGTGCGAGTCCGCGAGCGACCCCGAACCACTCGGCTCCGCACTCCTCCGACCAGCCCCCTGCGGGCCGCGACGGCCCGGACGGCCCCTGAATGCCCGCGAAGACGATGAAGGCCGTCGTGGCTGACGGTCCCACGACGGCCTGTAGCCGCAGAGCTGACGGCGGTTCAGGCCGTCAGATGGTCGAACTCCCCGTCCTTCACGCCGAGCAGCATCGCGGCGATCTCGGCCCGGGTGTATATCAGCGCCGGCCCCTCGGGGAAGCGCGAGTTGCGCATCGCCACCTCACCGCCCGGCAGAGCGGCGAACTCGACGCAGTTACCCTGCGAATTGCTGTGCCGGCTCTTCTGCCACACCACACCTTCGAGGTCCGCAGCCGCCATGCCGTTGTACGTTTCCTGCATCTCCTGCACCGAATTCTCCCGACCTGCCGGGCTTACGCCCTACTTGACGCGATGATAGCTCCAGTGCACGTGCATCAGCACGGGACATTGCCCGTGCAGTCAAGCGTGTCGGAATGTGTGCCAACCACTCCACTTGGTTCGGCTTTGACGGAACGTAAGTGGACATAGTCCAGCGAATCACAGTTCGTCCGATGACTGCCCGTACCGGGCCCGCGCCACCGTGTTGATCTTCGTGCGCCCGGCACCGGACACCCGCACCGCACCCCGCGATCACCTGTGAGGCACGTCACCCAGGACGGCAACTGACTGCTTTTCGGTTGCGCGGAGCAATAGGTCGTCAGCAAGGATTGGGTAATTTGATGGCAATTGTCCAGATTTTGCGCGGGTTAGGCGCCCACTCTGGGGATCCGGATGCAGTCCCGCCTGCCGAATGTCCTACGATCTCCGCCATGAGCACCGCAGCCATCCCGGGCGCGCCACTGCCCGTCCGCACTCCAGGCTCCCGTGCGCGGGGGCGCCACCGCCGTCCCGAGCGCCCCGAGATCCCGGCCGGTTCCCCGGCACTGGTGCTTGCCGTCCCCGCTGCGGCCGGGCCCGAGGCGAGCCCGATCGTCGAGGAACTGCTGTCCATCGTGCGCGGCGAGCAGCCCGGCATCGAGACCGCGGCCGGCTACCTGGCCGGCGAACAGGCCGACGCCAACACGGCGGAGGACGTCGCGGACGGAGACGGCCAGGCCGCCCCGACCGTGGCCGAGGTACTCGCCCAGGCCACCGAGGCGGGCATGCCCACGCCGGTCGTGATTCCGCTGCTGGCCGGCCCGCACGGCTTCCTGACCTCCCTGCACAAGCTCGCCGGCGAGACCGGGGCGACCGTCACCGATGTGCTCGGCCCGCACCCGCTGCTGGCCGAGGCGGTGCACGTACGGCTCTCCGAGGCCGGCCTGGCCCGCGCCGACCGGGCGCGCCTGTTCGCCATCACCACTGCGGCGGACGGCGTGGTCCTGACCACCGTCGGCGGCGAGGAGTCCGCCGCGGCGGCCGGGATCACCGGCGTACTGCTGGCCGCCCGGCTCGCGGTACCCGTGGTGGCCGCCGCCCTGGACGTGCCGGGTTCGGTCGCCGCCGCGGTCGAGCACCTGAAGGCCACCGGATCCCAGCGGCCGGCACTGGCCCCGCTGGTGATCGGCCCCGAGGCCGATCCCGAGCTGCTGGCCGCGGCAGCCGAGGAGACCGGCTGCCCGAGCGCGGCCCCGCTCGGCGCCTACCCGACCGTCGGTCAGCTGATCGCGTCCACCTACCTGGCCGCGCTCAACATCCCGGGCCCGGGCGAGGCCCCGGCCGTCGTCGCGGAGCAGCCCGCCGACTGAGCACCCGACAAGACCGTACGAGAGGCCCCCGCGAGGGGCCTCTCGGCGTTTCCGGGATCCCCAGGGGTCCGCGGCCCCGCTCGGCCCAGGTCGAGCGGGGTGCGGACCCCTGGAGCCGTGCGGCCGGAGTCGGATGGCGAATTGGCAAACCCCCGCGCGACATTTGCCGCATCGACTCGCAATTCGGACATTTGCCATCACCCTCTCCAGTGGGCCACATTGACCCGGACCCCACTCCCCATCAGGGCTTTTCAAAACCTTCACAACTGGTCGCCCCGACCCCCCGAAAATGCCGCGGCATCACCTGAAAGGAAGGCAGATTCCCACTCGGGCCGCATACCTGAAAGAGCCCCATCGGATTCCCTGGAAATGCCGGCGTGCATTCGATCTTGAGGAATCCGCGAATGGCCTGTGAGGGAACTCACAGGTGTTTGCGGATTCAACTTAAGTCTGCTTAACGTGCTCTCCGTTCGTTGACACACGGACCCAGCTCTTCCGGAACGCCGAGTCCTGCCGCCGGAGCAGCTGGCACCGCAGAACGCACCGACGGCAGGGGCGGGGGAACCAGGTAAGTCGCCCGAGAGCCGGCCAGTATTCGGCCGGTTCCGGGCTAGGGGTGAAGCCGTGCGCAGCACGGCCGGGCAACTCCAGCCCGAATCCGACAGCTCACCTCGCAGGCGTGGGAGAGGAACGCACCTTCATGCTGCCCATCAACGCCAACAAGCGTGCTCGCCGTCTGATCGCCGCCACGGGTGTGGTCGGTCTCGGCCTGTCGATCCCCGCCCTCGCTGCCTCCGGTGCCTCCGCCGCTTCCGTCTCCACCTGGGACAAGGTCGCCCAGTGCGAGAGTGGCGGCAACTGGAGCATCAACACCGGCAACGGCTTCTACGGTGGCCTGCAGTTCACCGCCTCCACCTGGGCCGCCTTCGGTGGCACCCAGTACGCCCCGCAGGCCAACCTGGCGACCAAGGCGCAGCAGATCGCCATCGCCGAGAAGGTCCTCGCCTCGCAGGGCCCCGGCGCCTGGCCGGTCTGCTCGGTCAAGGCCGGTCTGACCAAGGACAGCGCTCCTGCCCAGGTCGACACCTCCGCGCCGGCCGCTGCCCCGGCTCCCGCCGCCCCGGCTACCCCGGCTCCGGCCGCCACGCCGAAGAGCGCCCCGGCCGCCGCCCCGCAGGCCGCGAGCGGCGCCAAGTACACCGTGGTGGCGGGCGACTGGCTGTCGTCCATCGCGACCAAGAACAATGTCGATGGCGGCTGGCAGAAGCTGTACGACCTCAACAAGTCGGTGCTGCCCCAGGGTCCGGACATGATCTTCCCCGGCCAGCAACTGGCGCTCGGCAGCACCTCGGCCGCCGCTCCGAAGCAGGACACCCAGAAGCCGGCCGCCAAGCCGAGCAGCTCCAGCACCCCGGCTCCGGCGCCGGCTCCGGCCAAGCCCGCCACCCCGGCTCCGGCCGCGACCGCGACCGGCAGCAAGGCCGCCGCGGTCAACTTCGCGCTCTCCAAGGTCGGCCAGGCCTACGTCTACGGCGGCAGCAGCGACGGCGGCTGGGACTGCTCCGGTCTGACCCAGGCCGCCTACCGCCAGGCCGGCATCTCGCTGCCGCGCGTCGCCGCCGACCAGGCCGACGTCACCACCAAGGTGTCGCTGGACAAGCTGCAGCCGGGCGACCTGCTGTTCTGGTCCAACAACGGCAGCAACTCGGGTGTCTACCACGTCGCCATCTACATCGGTGACGGCAAGTACGTCGAGGCCGCCAACCCGAAGGCGGGCGTGAAGGTCGAGACCATCGCGAACTACGCCCCGGACTTCGCCGGCCGCGTCTGACGGTCCCGGCTCTCCGCGTGAGGCCGCTGTCCCCGGTGCTCTGGTCGGCGCCGGGGACAGCGGCCTCACCGGATCCCGAGTGCACGGGGCGGCTCGGTCGCACGGTCCCCCGCCCGCTCGTGGTTCCCCGCGCCGCCGGGCGGGCACCGCATCAGATGCTCGGAGAACCCGTGTGCCGCGCGGGCTGGTGGCTCGGTTCCCCACCCTCTAACGTCGGTTGCGCCTGCAGCCACAGGAAGGGGAACGCCATGACGAAGGTCACCGTCAGTCTCGACAGCGATCTGGCGATCGAGGCGATGCTGCTGTCCGGCACCAGGAGTCCGCAGGACGCGGTTGAGTTGATCGTCCGCGACTACCTGGCCACCGGCCGCCGTACCGAGGCCCGTACCGGCGACGCCGCCGACGCGCACCGGGTCGGCCAGGGACGGCCCGCCACCGAGGAGGGCTGAGGGACGGTCACCCCGCGCTGCCCGGTTCGTCGGCCGCCCTCTCGCCGTGGTCCTTGCCGTTGCCCCTACCCTTGCCCGGCTTCTTGCCGCGCCCGGGCCAGCGTGCACGGGTGAAGACCATCAGTCCCGCGAAGATCACGGCCGCGATGATCGCGCCGATCAGGGTCGAGCCGCGGAACCAGGGCGCCCGGACGTCCATCACCCGCTCTCCGGCATGCGCTGCGCTGCCGCTGCCCACCGCGATGCCGAGCGTCCAGAGGTTCGGCATCGCCAGCAGCAGGGCGAGCACCAACCAGGCCAGCGTCACCTTCCAGGGCCGCCGCCGGTGCAGGCCGGCCCACGCCGCCAGCAGCGGCAGCAGGGTGAAGCAGATCCCGAAGACGAGCCCCAGCAGCAGTCCCGCGCTCAGGTGCCCGTTGACCATGTTGCCCACCCGCTGCGCCCACCAGCGCGGGATCGTCGCGGCCCAGGCGAAGTAGACGACCGCCCCGGCGACCAGCAGTCCACCGCCGAGCAGCAACCGCCTGCGCCAGATCGGTGCCGCTGCGTTCTCCCCCGTCCGACCAGCTCTCATGTCTCGATGCTGGCGACCGGCGGGCCCACTCGCAGCGCGAGTCGAGACCCCCTTGCCCGCCGGTGTCCGGCAGACGGGCTCAACGGACGGTCGATGGCCCTCGGGCCCGGCATTGCTCCATCCGGGGGACGGTGCAGGCCCCAGCACGGGCACCGGCCCGTGACTGCGCACCAGAACAGGCACCGGCCCCGTGGCAGCGCGCACTTCCATGACGGCGCGCCCCTCGAACCCCGAAACGGCAGCGCGTCGGCCCGCCGGGCAGAACCCGACGGGCCGACGCACACCCGGAGCCTCACTACCTCCGGGTCTTCAGCCTTCCCAGCCCCTCAGCGCGCCCGGGCCCCGGTGGAGCCCCGCATCACCAGCTCCGGCTGGAACATGAACTCGGCACGCTGCCCGGGGTTCCCCCCGACCTCCTCCAGCAGCGCGTCCACCGCGGCCGTGGCCATCGCCTCGACCGGCTGACGGATGGTGGTCAGCGGCGGCTCGGTGAAAGCTATCAGCGGCGAATCGTCGAAGCCGACCACCGAGATGTCCTGCGGGACCGAGAGACCGCGCTGGCGGACCGTGCGGATCGCGCCGAGCGCCATCATGTCGCTGCCGCAGACGATCGCGGTGCAGCCCTGGTCCAGCAGGGCGCCCGCGGCCGCGTGTCCACCCTCGACGCTGAACAGCGTGTGGTGGACCAGGGATTCGGCCTCCTCCTCGGTCCTGCCGAGCAGTTCCCGGACGGCCGCGGTGAAGCCCCCGATCTTCCGCAGCACCGGGACGTACCGGCGCTGGCCGACCGCCAGTCCGATCCGCTCGTGGCCGAGCTCGACCAGGTGCTGCACGGCCATCCACATCGCGGCCCGGTCGTCCGGCGAGATGAACGGTGCGGAGATCTTCTCGCTGTAGCCGTTGATCAGCACGAACGGCACCTGGCGGCCAGTCAGCTTGGCGTAGCGGTCGTGGTCGGCGGTGGTGTCGGCGTGCAGCCCGGAGACGAAGACGATGCCGGCCACGCCGCGGTCGACCAGCATCTCGACCAGTTCGTCCTCGGTGGACCCGCCCGGCGTCTGGGTGCACAGCACCGGGGTGTACCCGTGGCGGCTGAGCACCTGCTCGATCACCTGGGCCAGCGCGGGGAAGATCGGGTTGCTCAGCTCGGGAGTGATCAGACCGATCAGGCCCGCACTGCGCTGGCGCAGCCGGGTCGGCCGCTCGTAGCCGAGCACGTCGAGCGCCGCCAGCACGTTCTGCCGTGTGGTGGCGGAGACGCCCGCCTTGCCGTTGAGGACGCGGCTGACGGTGGCCTCGCTGACCCCCGCCTGCGCCGCGATGTCCGAGAGTCGCGCCGTAGTCACGGTCCCGAAGCCTATTGCAACCATCTCAGACCGCCCACCACGTGGTGCTGTCCGGTTCCAGCACGGCCTGACCGCCGGTGACCTCGGTGCTCCCGACCGAGCTGAGCAGGACCCTGCCGGGGGCGGTGACGGTGACGGGTTCGGCGGTGGTGTTCACGGTGCACACGAAGGAGGCGCCCTCGGCGCTGTCCCGGCGGAAGGCCAGGGTGCCTTCGGGGCTGTCCAGCCAGGTCACCTCGCTGCCCGCGCCGAGCGCGGACTGGGCCCTGCGGACGGCGAGGGCGGAGCGGTAGAGCTCCAGGGTGGAGGTCGGGTCCCCGGTCTGCGCCTCGACGCTGAGTTCGGCCCACTCGGCGGGCTGCGGCAGCCAGGACGGCCCGCCCGCCACCGGCCCGAAGCCGTACGGGGCCTCGGTGCCGGACCACGGGATCGGCACCCGGCAACCGTCGCGGAAGCCGTCCTGACCGGCCTGGCGGAAGAAGGACGGGTCCTGGCGGACCTCGTCCGGCAGGTCGGTGACGTCCGGCAGGCCGAGTTCCTCGCCCTGGTACAGGTAGGCGGAGCCGGGCAGGGCGAGCATCAGCAGGGTGGCGGCGCGGGCGCGGCGCAGGCCCAGTTCGCGGTCGCCGGGGGTGCGGATCTGGGTGCCGCCGGGCGGGTTGCCGAAGCGGGTGGCGTGCCGGGTGACGTCGTGGTTGGAGAGCACCCAGGTGGTGGGGGCGTCGACCGGGCGCATCGAGTCCAGCGAGGTGTCGATGACCTCGCGCAGGGCCGCGGCATCCCAGTAGGTGCTCAGGTACTGGAAGTTGAAGGCCTGGTGCAGCTCGTCGGAGCGGACGTAGTTGGCGGTGCGCTCGACGGTGGGGGTCCAGGCCTCGGCGACGCCGATCCGCATCCCCGGGTACTCGTCGAGGATCTTCCGCCAGGAGCGGTAGATCTCGTGCACGCCGTCCTGGTCGAAGAACGGCATGATGTCGTTGCCGAGCAGCTTGAGCTGGTCGCCCGAGCCTATGTCCGGCAGTCCGTCGGCCTTGACCAGGCCGTGCGCCACGTCGATCCGGAAGCCGTCGACGCCCATGTCCAGCCAGAACCGCAGAATCGAGCGGAACTCGTCGGCGACCGCCGGGTTATCCCAGTTGAAGTCGGGCTGCTCGGGGGCGAACAGGTGCAGGTACCAGTCGCCGGGGGTGCCGTCGGGGTTCTTCGTCCGGGTCCAGGCCGGGCCGCCGAAGATGGACTCCCAGTCGTTGGGCGGGAGTTCACCCGTCTCGCCCTTGCCGGGGCGGAAGTGGTAGCGGTCGCGCAGCGGGGAGGCCGGGCCCTCGCGCAGCGCGCGCTGGAACCACTCGTGCTGGTCCGAGGAGTGGTTGGGCACCAGGTCGACGATGATCCGCAGGCCCAGCTCGTGGGCGTCGCGGATCAGCGCGTCGGCGTCCAGCAGGGTGCCGAACATCGGGTCCACCGCGCGGTAGTCGGCCACGTCGTACCCGGCGTCGGCCTGCGGGGAGGCGTAGAACGGCGAGAGCCAGACCGCGTCCACGCCGAGGTCGCGCAGGTACGGCAGGCGGCTGCGGATACCGGGCAGGTCGCCCATGCCGTCGCCGTTGGAGTCGGCGAAGCTGCGCGGGTACACCTGGTAGATGACCGCGTCACGCCACCAGCCTCTGCTCTCACCGGCGTTCGCGGCGGTCGGCGCTGCGGCGGGCCGGGAGGTGTCGGCCAGGTTCTGGGTCATCGGACAAGTCATCCTTTGAGGAATCAGAGGAAACGGTTGCTGATCAGGTGGGGTGGCGATCAGGCCAGGTACGGGTCAGGACTTCGCGGCACCGGCGGTCAGGCCGGTGACCAGGTGCTTCTGGACCAGGTAGAAGAACAGCGCGGCGGGCAGCGCGATCAGCACCGAGGTGGCGGCCATCAGGTGCCACTGCGCGTCGTGCTCGCTGATGTAGGTCTGCAGGCCCACCGCCAGCGTGTACTTGTCGGAGCTGAGCATGAAGGTCGAGGCGAACGGCACCTCGGCCCAGGCGGTGAGGAAGGAGTAGAACGCGGCGACGGCCAGGCCGGGACGGGCCAGCGGCATGATCAGCCGCCAGAACGTCCCGAACGGGGTGAGCCCGTCCACCCGGCCGGCCTCGTCGATCTCCACCGGGATGGTGTCGAAGTAGCCCTTCATCAGCCAGGCGCAGTACGGGACGATGGTGCCCGCGTAGGTGAGGATCAGGCCGAGGTAGTTGTCCAGCAGGTTGAGGCTGGACAGGATGGTGTACATGGGCACGATCACCACGGCGATCGGGAACATCTGGGTGAGCAGCAGGGTCCACATCAACTGGCGGTGGCCGGGGAAGCGCATCCGGGACACCGCGTAGCCGGTGGTGGCGGCGACCAGCACCGAGAACACCGTGGTGCCGAGCGCGACCAGCAGCGAGTTGCCGAACCAGACGAGGAAGTCGGTGTGCTGCAGCACGAAGCCGTAGTTGCCCAGGCTCATCTTGCCGAGGATGTCGCCGGGGTGCAGGTAGTCGGTCTTGTCCGGGCCGAGCGAGATCCAGGCGATCCACAGCACCGGGAAGAGCGCCACCAGCGAGGCGACGGTGAGCAGCCCGTGCAGCAGTGCCGTGCGGAGCGGACCACGCTCGCCGCGCGCCCTTCGGTGGGGCTCGGCGGCCGGCGCGGACTGCGCTGCAGTGGTGGGGAGTTCGGTGGTGGCGCTCATTCGCTGGCCTGCCTCGTCGTGGTCGGTGGGGTGACTGCGCCGGTCCGCGGCATCACGCGTTCTCCTCGTTGCGGACCTGCCAGCGGCGGTAGAAGCTGGTGAAGACGACCAGGATGGAGAGCAGCAGCACCCCGTAGGTGGCCGACTCGGCGTAGGCACGGGGCTGTTGGCCGAAGCCGAGGCGGTAGGCCCAGGTGACCAGGATCTGGGTGTCCGGCGAGCCGTCGCCCAGCAGCAGGAAGATGATCGCGAACTGGTTGAAGGTCCAGATCACGCCGAGCAGGATGACGGTGCTGCTGACGGTGCGCAGCCCGGGCAGGGTGACGTAGCGGAAGCGCTGCCAGGGGGTGGCGCCGTCCATCTCGGCCGCCTCGTAGAGCTCGGCCGGGATGGACTGCAGTCCGCCGAGCAGCGAGACCATCATGAACGGCACGCCGCACCAGGTGTTGACGATGACGACGGCGAACTTGGAGGCGAGCGGGTCGCTGAGCCAGGACGGCTGCGGCAGGTGCAGGAAGCCGAGGAAGCTGTTGACCACTCCGCTGTCGGAGAGCATCAGCCGCCAGGAGAAGACGGTGACGAAGGTGGGCACGGCCCAGGGCAGGATCAGCAGCATCCGGTAGGCGAGGCGGCCGCGCAGCTTCTGGTTCAGCAGCATGGCGAGGCCCAGGCCGAGGGTGTAGTGCAGGGCGACGCAGAAGACGGTCCACAGGACCGTCCAGATGAAGTGCGACCAGAACCGGTCGTACGACCCGGGGCCCCAGAGCACGTCGGCGTAGTTGTGCAGGCCGACGAAGTTGAAGCTGTCCGGGATGTGGTTGACGCCGATCTGGCGGCCCACGTTGAGGCTGTTGGCGTCGGTGAGGGTCAGGTAGACGCCCCGTGCCAGCGGGTAGCCGACCAGTACGCCGAGCACGATGACCACCGGCGCGACCATCGCATAGGCGTACCAGTGCTTGCTGTACGAGAGCTTGAGGCGCTGGAGCAGGCCGGGCCGCTGTTCGCGGCTGCCTTGGCTGGGAGCGCCCTGCACGGCGACTGCCATCTTTGACACCTTCTCGGGAGGTCCGCCGCCTCGCTGCGGCGACTGCTGTGCATACGGGAGGCCGCCCGGCCCACCGGTGGTGCGGTGGGCCGGGCGGCTGGGGACTTACTTGCTGAAGCCGGGGAGCAGCTTGGCGAAGTCGGTGGCGGCGGTGTCCAGGCCGGCCTGGGTGCTGGCCTGGTCCTGGGCGACCTTGGTCAGGTCGGTGCCGAGCGGGGTGAACATCGAGCTGTACTCGGGCAGTTCGGGGCGCGGCTGGGCGACCGGCAGGATGGCCTGGAAGCCGGCGATGCCCGGGTCGGCCTTGACGTCGGCGGTGTAGGCGTCGGCACGGGTCGGCAGGGTGGAGTTCTTCTGCGCGAGGAAGGTCTGGCTCTCGGCAGAGGTCAGGAAGGCGGCCAGCTTCTCGGCGGCCTCCTGGTGGGCCTTGTCGGAGCCGGCGTAGACCGAGACGTTGTGGCCGCCGGTCGGCGCGCCGGCCTTGCCGGAGGAGCCGGCCGGGACGGGGGCGATGCCGAGGTTCTTCTTGTCGGTGAAGGCGGCGCCCTTGTAGATGTTGGTGATCTCCCAGGGGCCCTGGATGATCATCGCGGCCTTGCCGTTGTTGAACGCGTCCATCATGTGCGCGTACGAGTCGGTGGTCACGTCGGCCTTGACGGTGCCGGGCGAGGTGAACATCGACTTGTAGGTGTCGATCGCCTTGACGGCCTCGGGCGAGTTGATGGTGATCTTCTTGTTGGCGGCGTCCACCAGGTTGGTGCCCTCGCCGTAGAGGAACGGCATCGCGTAGTAGCCGTCACCGGCCCGCATGAACAGGCCGTCCACGCCGGCCTTGTCCTTGATCTGGGCGGCGTCGGCCTTCAGCTCGTCCCAGGTGGTGGGGGCCTTGTCGATGCCCGCCTTGGCGAAGATCTCCTTGTTGTAGAGCAGGCCGAGGGTGTCGGTGACCAGCGGCACGCCGTACAGCTTGCCCTCGTAGGTGGCCTGCTTGATCAGGCTGGGCTGGAAGGCGGAGACGTCCTTGGCGGCGGCGGTCCCGTCCAGCGGCGCCAGGAAGCCGGCCTTGGCGAAGGCGGCGGTCCAGCCGACCTCGGAGCGGAAGACGTCCGGCGCGCCCTTGGCGCCCATCGCGGTCTGCAGCTTGTTCTGCGCCTGGTCGAACGGCACGTTGACGAAGTTGACCTTGATGTCGGGGTTCGCGGTCTGGAACTTGTCGACCAGCGCCTTGTAGTTCGGTGCCTCGTTGGTGGCGTTGGAGGTGTCCCAGTAGGTGATGGTCACCGGGCCGTCGGCCTTGCCGTCCGAACCGGAACCGCCGCTGCTGCCGCACGCAGCAGTCGTGACCGCGAGGGCCGCGATGAGGGCGGAGGCCGCGATGCCACGCCGCATGAGAACTCCTAGAAGGTGGGGGTGCCCGAGATGGTGGGGGGAGCGCGCATAATGGCTGTCCCGTGCCGACTGCGCCGTTGCGGCCGTCGGGCTTGGGCAGGAACGTAACAGGCGCGCAATCAGCAACGAAAGTCCTTGCAGCAACTTTCTGCAACATCTTGCGATCGTTACGCCCGCGTGTCCTCCGCGTTGCCGCAAGGTAGTCGACCTGTGGCCGTTCTCTTAGCAATTGTCCGATTTGCAGGGCATATTCCGGCCTGTGCACAGCCTCACAAGGCCCCAGATGGCATCCCCTGCATTTAAAAGGATGATCCTCCTATATATTGATGGCGCTGCCGAACGCAGCCAGATCCGTCAGACCGTGTTGGAGGAACCCGTGCTCTCCCCCGAATCGACCGCGATCGTCCGCGCCACCCTGCCCGCCGTCGGGGCCGCCATCGGCGAGATCACCACGCTGTTCTACGGCCGGATGTTCGCCGACCACCCCGAGCTGGAGCGCGACCTCTTCAACCGCGGCAACCAGGCCGCCGGCGAGCAGCCCAAGGCGCTGGCCGGGGCCGTCGCCGGCTACGCGACCATGCTGGTCGAGCAGCCGGAGGTGCGTCCGGCTGCGATGCTGGCCCGCATCGCCCACAAGCACGTCTCGCTGGGCATCACCGAGGACCAGTACAAGATCGTGCACAAGTACCTCTTCGCCGCGATCGTCGAGGTACTCGGCGCCGCCGTCACCCCCGAGGTGGCCACCGCCTGGGACGAGGTCTACTGGCTGATGGCCGGTGAACTCATCGCCCTGGAAGCCAAGTTGTACGCCGAGGCGGGTGTGGCCCCGGGCGAGACCTGGCGCCCGGTGACCGTGGTCGCCCGCACCCAGGAGTCCCGCGGCGCCGTCTCCTTCACCCTCCGCCCGGCCGACGGCAGCCCCGCCCCCGAGTTCCGGCCCGGCCAGTACGTCAGCGTCGCCGTCCACCTGGCCGACGGCGCACGGCAGATCCGCCAGTACAGCCTGTCCGCCGCCCCCGGCGGCAGCCACTGGCGGATCACCGTGAAGCGGGTGCACGGCGGGGACACCCCGGACGGCGAGGTCTCCAACTGGCTGCACGCCAACGTCCAGCCCGGCGACCAGCTCACCGTCTCGCTCCCGTTCGGCGACCTCACCCTGGCCGAGGGCGCCGAGCCGCTGCTGCTCGCCTCCGCCGGGATCGGCTGCACCCCGATGATCGGCATGCTCGACCACCTGGTGGCCAGCGGCTCGAAGCGCCCGGTCATCGTGGTGCACGGCGACCGCTCCCCCGCCGACCACGCCCACGCCGAGCAGCTGCGCACCCTCGTCGCCGCCCTGCCCGGCGCCGAGCTGCACCGCTGGTACCAGCAGCCGGCCGAGGACGACGCCCAGGCGCGGACCGGCCTGGTCGACCTGGCACAGATCGAGGTACCGGAGGGTGTGCGCGCCTACCTGTGCGGACCGCTGCCCTTCATGCGCGCGACCCGGGCCGAACTGCTGCGGCGCGGCGTCCCGGCCCAGTCGGTCCACTACGAGGTCTTCGGCCCCGACCTCTGGCTGGCCTCGGGCAACTGAACCGGCTCGCGACGGGCAGCACCCCGGTGACACGGGGTGCTGCCCGTCCGGCATGTTCGCGACCGGTCGCCCGGCGCGCTCATGACCAGCCGCCCAAGCGCGCGGCGGCCTCCGCGACACCCCGGAAGGCCGCCGACTCAGCTCAATTCCCGCGACGGCCGATCGAGATGCTGCAGACGTGGGGGCCGACGAAGGGGTGCAGCCGGAGCGCGCCCGGCTGTCCGGCACGCTCCGCGATCGCGTCCAGCAGGCCCTGGTGCACCGAGCACACCACCTCGGGGTTGCGCTCCGCGTTGTGCTGGAACGGGCAGCCGTGCAGCAGCACCTCACCGCCGCCCGCGTCGCCGTCCGTGCGGAGTTCCGGCTCGAAGCCCCAGCCGTCGGCGGCCGCCATCACCTGCTCGGTGAGCGAGCCGTCCGCCGCCTGCTCGGTGGCACCCCACAGCCGGCCGGCCTCCCCGGCCCGCTGGGCCCGCTCACCCCTGCTGTCGCCGAGGCCCAGTGCCAGCACGTCCACCAGCGTCCGGTAGGCGACCAGCTGCTCGCGTACGGGAGCAGCCGCGTACAGCAGCCGGGGCCGGCCGCGGCCGCCCGTCGGCTCCTCCTGGCGCACCTCGACCAGACCCGCCTGCACCAGTGCGGTCAGGTGGTGGCGGACGGTGGTGATGTGTTGCCCGACCAGTTCGGCCAGCTGCCGGTTGTCCAGTGGCTCGGCCGCGTCGGTCAGTGCCGCCAGCAGCGCCCGCCGCGCGGGCACCGCGAGGGCCTTGTGCACACCGGGGTCCGAGCTCTCCATTCACCCAATACTACGGCCGGACGTGCGAAGCCCCGGGAGACCGCCCGCCCCGGCCCCGGCCCCGCCCGTGCGGTCCGGCTACCCGCTCACGCCCAGGCGCAGCACGGTGGTCGAGCGGAACTCCTCCCCCGGCCGCAGCTCGGTGGAGGGGTAGGAGGGCTGGTGCGGGGAGTCCGGGTGGTGCTGGGTCTCCAGGGCGACACCCGCGTACGGACCGTACGGGACGCCGCTCGGACCGGTGACCGCGCCGTGGAAGGTGTTGGCGGTGAAGACCTGGATGCCCGGTTCGGTGGTGAGCACCTCCAGGGTGCGGCCGCTGACCGGGTCCTCCAGAAACGCCGCACGGGCCGGCGTGCCGTCCGCGGGGCGGGGCCTGAGCACCCAGTTGTGGTCGTAGCCGCCCGCCCGCAGCTGCGGGTGCTCGTCGTGGATGTCCTTGCCGATCGGCCGGGGGGAGGTGAAGTCGAACGGCGTTCCGGCGACGGGCTCGTACGGGCCGTAGGGGATCAGCCGGTCGTCGACCGGGGTGTACTGGTCGGCCTCCAGGGTGAGCAGATGGCCGAGGATGTCGCCGTTGCCCTCGCCGGAGAGGTTGAAGTAGGCGTGGTTGGTGAGGTTGACGACGGTGGGGCGGTTGGTGGTGGCCCGGTAGTCGATGGTGAGGGTGTCACCGTCGAGGGTGTAGCCGACCCGGACCTCCAGTGCGCCGGGGAAGCCCTGGTCCCCGTCGGCGCTGTGCAGGTGGAGCCGGACTCCGCCGGGTACCTCCTCGGCCGTCCAGATCCGGTGGGCGAAGCCGTCGGGGCCGCCGTGCAGGGTGACACCGCCGCCGGTGGAGGCGAGTTGGTGCTCCTCGCCGTCGATGGTGATCCGGCTGTCGGCGATGCGGTTGGCGTAGCGGCCGACGACGCTGCCGTAGGTGCGCGCGGGACCGAGGAGCGCGCCGAGGTCCTCCGTGCTGAGCAGGATCTGCGCATCGGCGCCGGCCCGGTCGGGTGCGGTGAGGGCGTGCAGGGTCGCCCCCAGGGTGAGCACGCCGGCCGTGATCGGGCCACTGCGCAGCGTCCAGCGCTCGATCGCGGCTCCGGCGCCGCTGGCGGCGAACGGCGCCCGGCTGACCTCGGTCGTCCCGGCCGACCCCGTCATGACTCGCTCCTCCCGGCGGCCCTTCGCCCGAGGACCGCCCCTGCTTGGGGATCTGTACGCTCGCCAGGTTAGCCCTGGCCTCCGTGCCCGGATCGGCTGCGACCCTCCCGCACCCGGTGGTTCGTCAGTCTTCCTTTCCCGGTCGTCCCTCCGTCGATCCCGGCTCGCCGTCCGGCTCCGGCCCTGCGGTCAGCCCGAGCGCCGCCGCCAGACCCTCCGGGCCGCTGCCTGCCTTGCGGTGCACGGCGGCCAGCCGTCGGTGCACCAGGCTGAGCGGGAGGTCCAGCCGTTCGGCGATCCGCTGCGGCGGGACGCCCCGGACTGCCAACCTGGCGACGTCCCACTCGGGCTCGCTGAGGCCCTCCTTGCTCAGGGTGCGCAGGCGGTTGGGACGCAGCACCGAGGTGGCCAGTTCGGTCCTGGCCCGGTCGACCAGGCCGTCGGCGCCGCAGGTCTGGGCCAGCTCCATGCCCTGGTACAGGTACTCGGCGGCGTCGGTGAGCTGTCCGACCCTGCGCAGCGCGGCACCCAAGTCCACCAGGGCGCAGGCGAGTTCGAAGCCGGCCGGGGACTGCGAGAGCCAGCGGACGGCCTGTTCGAGCAGGTCCACGGCGCGCTGGCCGTCCCAGAGTTCGGCCTGCATCCGCAGCGCGGTGCCGATCGCGGACGCCGAGCCGAAGTCCCTGGCCAGCACGACGGCCTCGGCGGCCAGCTTGCGCGCCCGGTCGGGCTCGGTGGGGAAGAGTGCCTGGGCGAGGTGTCCGACCCAGGGCGCCCAGATCGTGTTGCGCCAGCCCCGCCTGGTGAGCTGCTCACCGACCTCCTCGAAGACCTCGGCCGCGGCGGCGTGCTCGCCGATGGCCAGCAGCAGCTTGCCGTAGAGGGTGGGCGCGTCGGGCAGCACCATCGCGGTGGGGTGGTACGGCGGTCCGAAGCGGTACTTCTGGGCCAGCTCCCAGGCCTCGTCGACGCGGCCGCGGGCGAGCAGGGTGTCGGCCAGCACGCCGACGATGTCCCACTGCAGCGGGATGTCCGGGGCGATCCGCTCGGAGATCCGCAGGCCCTGGCGCAGGTAGTCCTCGGCCTCCATCAGGAAGCCGCGCCGGAACCGGGTGAGCCCCATCAGGAAGTACCCGAAGCCCTTGTGCGCGCCGCTCCAGCCGGCCATCTCGAAGCCGAGCACGGCGTCGGAGAACAGCTTCTCGGCGCGGGCGAGCTGGTCGGTGTAGGTGTAGGTCAGGCCGATCAGCGCGGGCAGTTCGAAGCCCCAGGTCGTGTTGGTCCAGCCGATCTCCTTGGGCAGCCGGCCGTTCTCCAGGGCCTTGTCGGCCAGGTCGATCGCCTCGGCCACGGGCCTGCCGCGCAGGGTGAGGTCCCAGGCGCGCATCACCCGGATCACCCGTTCGGGGACGGTGCTGCCGGTCAGGGTGGTGGTCAGCTCCTTCAGCCTGCGGGAGCGGCCGGGGCCGTCCTCCTCGTCGCGCCGCCACGCCACCCACATGTAGTGCAGGGCCTGGAGCCGCAGCCTGCCGGGCCCGGGCTCGGTGTTCTCGGCCTCGCGGCGGCAGACCTCGGCGGCCTCGACCAGCTCTCCCGCGTGCGCGAGCACCTCGGAGAGCCGGAAGGTGGCGTCCACCCGGAGGCCGGGGCTGAGTCCCGGATTGAGCGACAGCGCCAGCTTCAGCTGGTTGACGGTGGTCTTCGGGTCGGTGAGCAGCGCGGCGCAGCCCGCCTCGTACAGCACCTCGGCCCGGTCGTCGTCGTCCGGTGGCTCGTCCAGGGCGCGGGCCAGACAGCGCTGGGCGGCCTCGGGCGCGCCGATCGCCAGGTGCTCGGCGGCGGCGGCGCGCAGCTTGCGGACCATCCGGTCGTCGCCCTCGGGGTGGGTCTCCAGCAGGTGGCGGGAGGCTTCCAGCAGGGAGCCGCCGTTGTTCTCGATGATGGTGGCGGCCATCCCGTGCATCCCGGTGCGGGTGCCGGCCGGCATGGACTGGTAGATCGAGGTGGCGATCAGCGGATGGACGAACTCCAGCCGGCCGTTGGGCGTGCTGGTGAGGATCCGGTGCTTGCGCAGCTGGCGGACGGACTCGTCGGCCTCGGCCGCGCCCTGGGCCGAGATGCTGGCCGCGAAGCTCTGCTTGATCTCGGTGCCGAGCAGGGCCGCGGCCCAGGCGAACCGCAGGGTACTCGGACCGAGCTTGGCCAGCCAGTGCTGGAGCGTCATGCCCTTGGCGGCGGCGGCCAGGTCGCGCAGCTGCGGGCTGTTGGCCTCGATCGGGTCGAGGCACTGGTCGCGGACCTCGCGCAGCAGCGCGGTGGTGTCGTACGGGTTGCCCGCGGTGACGGCCCAGACCTGGCGGCAGAACGCGTCCTCGGCCTCCTCGCCGAGGGCGGCGCGGACCAGCCGGGCGACGGACGCGGGGTTGAGCGGGCGCAGTTCGTGGCTGCGGGTGGCCTGCTCCTGGATCTGCTGCTGGAGGGTCTGGGCCTCCTCCTGGAACTCGTCGCGGTAGGCGAAGACCAGCAGGACGGGCAGGTGGCGGGTGCGGGCCGCGAAGGAGGCCAACCAGCCGAGCGACTCCTGGTCGGCCCAGTGCAGGTCGTCCACCACCATCACCAACGGCGCACGACGCGGCGCGAGTTGGCTGAGCAGGTAGTCCAGGCCGTCCTGCACGCCCTGCGGGTCGAGCCGCTCGACCTCGCCGGAGGGCGGGACCAGGCCGATGGCCGGGCCGACGATGCCGTACCAGGCGCCGAAGACCTCGGCCAGCTCGTCCTTGTCGAGCGTGCCCAGCACCGGGAGCAGCAACTGCCGCAGCACGTGGAAGGGTTCCGTGGTCTGCCGCTCGCCGCCGCGACCGGAGAGCACGGTGCAGTCCTCGCGCAGCCCGGCCAGCCGGCGGACCTGGTCCAGGATGCTGGTCTTGCCGCCGCCGGCCGGGGCGGAGAAGACCAGCAGCTCGCCGATCTCGGTGCCGCCGGCCGCGAAGCGGCGGCAGAGCCGGTCCAACGCGTGCTCGGCGGAACGGAGTTCGGCCTCGCGTTCGTGCAGCGTCTGCGGCTCCGCGGCACCGGACGCCGCGGTACCGATCGGCGGGACACCTCCTTCCGGCGCAGCCTCGCCCGCTGGTCCGTGCTGCTGTTCAGCCACCACTGCCCCTCCGCGTCACCTGATGGTCTGTCCGCTGCCGAGACTATCCCCGCAAACCTCCGAGTGTGGTCCATTCCCGCAGGCTGCGGTGGTCTTATGGGGTTCGGAGCCCTCGCCGGGGGCAAATGCCCTGTTATCTCTAACACCTGATGATCAGATCGACTACTGTTCCGCCCGTCAATGGCAATTGATCAGCGCTATTCGACCACCGCCAGCAGGAGTTCAGCACAGGTCCGCCAGCACACAGCACCACTGTTCCCCAGCAGCACCGGGAGTCCGATGTCCGACGACACCTTTCTTGAGCTTCCGTTCACCCACCGCCGCAACCCCCACCAGACCGAGGCCGCCGACCGCCACCTCGAATGGCTCCGGCGCCACCGGGAGCTGGTCACCGTCGTCAGCGAGCCGACCTACACCGGCTGGGACATCACGGAACTCGCCTCCCTGGTCTACCCCGAGAGCTCCGCCGAGGACCTGGCACTCGCCGCTGACCTCATGGGGTTCTACTTCCTGTTCGACGACCAGTTCGACGGCCCGCTCGGGCGCCGCCCCGACCAGGTCGCCCTGGTCTGCGAGCGCCTCACCGCCATCGCGTACGGCGCCCACCCGGCCGGCACCTCACCCGCCGAGCGCGCCTTCGCCGACCTGTGGCGGCGCATCAGCCGCGGCATGACGGATCGCTGGAGGGCGCGCGCCGCCTACAACTGGGAGTTCTACTTCGCCTGCCACCCCGCCGAGGCCGCCGGCCGGAACATCGGACAGCCGCCGGACCGGGAGAGCTATCTGACCCTCAGACGCGGGACCGCAGCGATGGAGAGCATCTTCGACATGATCGAGCGGCTCGGCCGCTTCGAGGTGCCCCAGCAGGTGATGCACCACCCGCTGCTCCGGCAGATGCGCCAACTAGCCGCCGACATACCGTCGTTCACCAACGATGTGCGCTCCTACCCGCAGGAGGCCAGGCGCGGCGACGTCGCCAACCTGGTGATGATCGTCCAACGGGACCGCAGCTGCTCCGCCGAGGAGGCCTGCGCGGTGGTCTGGGACGAGGCCCAGCGGATGGCCGACCGGTTCTGCGGCCTCCGGGACGAGCTCGCCGACCTCTGCCGCTGGATGGCGCTGGACGAGGCGCAGCAGCGGGCCGCGCGGCGCTACGCCGACGGGATGGCGTTCTGGATCGCGGGCTACCTCCGCTGGGAGTCCCGCACCCTCCGCTACCACCACGACTGAGCCGGACGCCCCGGATCCACAGCGGGGCGCTCCGCGCACCCCGAGCCGCAGGGCGCGCTGGTACCAAGGGCGACGAGCGACAGCGAGCGCAGGGCCCCCATCCCCAGGTCTTCGGCCGGGTCCCCGGGCCCGGAGGCTGGGGGGAGTGCCGGAGCCAGGGCCCCTCGCCCCCAGGCCTTCGGGCGGGGGCGCCCCCGCCCGAGGGCGGGCAACGAGGGCGAGTGCCGGCGCCGACTCCGTCGATCGGCGGCTCCGCCGCGGGGAGCGCCCGGAGACGAACGGGCGAGGAGCAACGGGCTACCGCGTGGCCGGCTCGCCCCGGCCCGCGGCACATGTCGCGGACACTCCCCGCACCCGCCGCTCCAACGACGGCATCGGGCGCGCAACTCCCGTTGCACGCCCCTTCTTTGATCAAGTGTGCGCCATGGCGGCCCGAGCCGAGCGCGGCTAGGGTGCAGTGCGAGGACACCCCGCCCCGGCGACCGAGCGTTCTCCGAGCACGTTCCCGACTGTCCGCGCGGGCCCGCGAACCGGGCCCGTGCGCCGTCCCGCCGCCCCGCGGACGGCAACCCGACGCAGCGAGGAGCACTACCCAGCTGGCCTCCTCCCCCTCGCGAACGAGGGGATTCCAACCCTCGTGGGTCGGGCTTTCTGCTTCACGGCCGACGGCCGACCTGGAGTTACCAGCGGAGGGACGGTGTACCGCCCATCGGCCTTAGATCAGCTCCACAGACCTGACTTCCCGCCAGCCCGGCGGTAGGCCCGGCCAGCTTGGTTGTCGCCCACCGGGCACCACGAAGCCTACCATCCGCTCAGAACCACTTACTGTCAGTAGTCGGGGTGGCGGTCCGCCTTGACGTCGAAACGCCGCTTCCTGACCTGCTGCGCAGGAGGTCCGATTCCTCCCCCGCAAGCGGGGGCACCCCCACCCCCGGCTGAAGCCGGGGGTCTCCTCGGAGGTATCAGATGACCGTGTACCAGCCCCCCGGCCGGCCCGGCAGCATCGTCCGCTACCACCCCCGCTACGAGCACTGGATCGGCGGCGCCTGGACGCCGCCCGTCCGCGGCCAGTACTTCGAGAACCCCACGCCGGTGACCGGGCAGCCGTTCACCGAGATCGCCCGGGGCACCGCCGAGGACGTCGAGGCGGCCCTGGACGCGGCGCACGCCGCCGCACCCGCCTGGGGCCGCACCGGCCCGGCCGAGCGGGCCGGGCTGCTGCTGCGGATCGCCGACCGGATGGAGCAGCACCTGGAGGAGTTGGCGGTCGCCGAGAGCTGGGAGAACGGCAAGCCGGTCCGCGAGACCCTGGCCGCCGACCTGCCACTGGCCGTCGACCACCTGCGCTACTTCGCCGGTGCGCTGCGCGCTCAGGAGGGCGGCCTCTCCCAGCTCGACGAGGACACCGTCGCGTACCACTTCCACGAACCGCTGGGCGTGGTCGGCCAGATCATCCCGTGGAACTTCCCGCTGCTGATGGCGATGTGGAAGCTGGCCCCGGCGCTGGCGGCGGGCAACGCCGTGGTGCTCAAGCCCGCCGAGCAGACCCCGGCCTCGATCATGCTGCTGATGGAGCTGATCGCCGACCTGGTGCCGCCGGGTGTGATCAACGTGGTGAACGGCTTCGGCGTCGAGGCGGGCAAGCCGCTGGCCTCCAGCTCGCGGATCCGGAAGATCTCCTTCACCGGCGAGACCACCACCGGCCGCCTGATCATGCAGTACGCCAGCGGCAACCTGATCCCGGTCAGCCTGGAGCTGGGCGGCAAGAGCCCCAACCTCTTCTTCGCCGACGTCGCCGACCGGCGCGACGCCTTCTACGACAAGGCTCTTGAGGGGTTCGCCATGTTCGCCCTCAACCAGGGCGAGGTGTGCACCTGTCCGAGCCGGGCGCTGATCCAGTCGTCGATCTACGACTCCTTCCTCGGCGACGGCCTGGAGCGGGTCCGCGCGATGCGCCAGGGCAACCCGCTGGACACCGGGACCATGGTCGGCGCCCAGGCCAGCAACGACCAGCTGGAGAAGATCCTCTCCTACATCGACATCGGCCAGGCCGAGGGTGCCAAGGTGCTGGCCGGCGGCCAGCGGGTGGACCTCGGCGGCGAACTGTCCGGCGGCTACTACGTCGCCCCGACCGTCTTCGAGGGCACCAACGACATGCGGATCTTCCAGGAGGAGATCTTCGGCCCGGTCGTCGCGGTCACCCGCTTCGAGGACTTCGCGGAGGCCGTCGACATCGCCAACGACACCCTGTACGGGCTCGGCGCGGGCGTCTGGAGCCGCGACGGCTCGACCGCCTACCGGGCAGGACGGGCCATCCAGGCCGGCCGGGTGTGGACCAACTGCTACCACCACTACCCCGCCCACGCCGCGTTCGGCGGCTACAAGAACTCCGGTATCGGCCGCGAGACCCACAAGGTGCTGCTCGAGCACTACCAGCAGACCAAGAACCTGCTGGTCAGCTACAGCGGACAGGCGCAGGGATTCTTCTAGGATGCGCCCCTCCCAGGTCTCGGTGACCCCGCAGGCCGCCGAGCTGCTGCGGCAGCTCGGCGGCGAGCACGGACCGCTGATGTTCCACCAGTCCGGCGGCTGCTGCGACGGCTCGGCACCGATGTGCTACCCGGCCGGAGAGCTGCACGTCTCGCCGGAGACCGACCGGCTGCTCGGCGAGCTCGAGGTGGACGGGCTGGACCCCGTCCCGGTCTGGATGGCCAGGGACCAGTACGCGTACTGGTCGCACACCCACCTCACCATCGACGTGGTGCCCGGCCGGGGCAGCGGGTTCTCCCTGGAGGCACCCACCGGCCTTCGCTTCCTGACCCGCTCCCGCCTCCTCACCGACGAGGAGTCCGCGGCCCTGGGACGGTAGCCCGGGGCCGCGGGCCCCGCGGCGCCGTCCGCACGCACGGCACCGCACCCGCGGGTGGCTCACCCCGCCAGGAGCCTCGCCTTCACCACCGCGAACTCCTCCGGGGTGAGCACCCCTCGCTCCACCAGCCTGCCGAGCTCGCCCAGGACCTGTCCGGCCAGGTCGCCACCGCCCGGAGGCCGCATCAACGGAGTCCCCGCCGGCCTGGCGGCCCCCAGCGCACGGACCGACCGCACCGGATACGGCGTACGGACCATCACACCCTCACTTCCCGGCCGCCGCACGGGCCTTGGCCACGCGCACGGCCTCCTCGATGTTCTCCGGCGGAATCCGCACACCCGAGGCGATCCGTCCGCCGACCCCGCGCAGCGCGTCCGCCGCGGCCTGTGCCCACACGTGCTCGATCAGCACCAGCAGCGCCACCGTGCCGGGTTCCAGCAGTCCGGCGGCCTCCTGAGCGTCCTCGGGACCGATCAGCGGGAGCACCTGTGCGTGACCGCCGCCCCCGACGACGCCCCTGAGGTGTTCGAAGTCGGCGAGCTCCCCGTAGCTGGCCTCGCCGTCGGGGTGCCGGGTGACGACCAGTGAGTCGATCACCCGGATGTCACCGCCGGTCCGCAGCTTGCACAGGGCCGACGCCGCCTCGACGGTGATGGTCTCCTGCGGAAACGTCAGGACGAGCAGTTCGGCCGGCCCCATCCGAGGCTCCCTTCCGGTCGGAATTGCCCCATATCGGGATCTAAGCACACCGCCACGCCGATTCACCGGAGGCGTCGGCCGCCCCCCGAGCGACACCCTCGACGGAGAGTGCGCAGTCCGCCACATTGTGCGACAGTGCTGCCGACCCATCCACCCCACGATCTGAGGACCCGTCAGATGACCATCGCCGTAGCCAAACTGTCCGACCCGACCGTCCGCGCCGCGGTCACCGCGATCAACGCCAACGACCGCAAGGCCTTCCTGGCCCTGCTGGCCGAGGACGCGACGATGTCCGACGACGGCTCGGACCGCGATCTGCTGCCGTGGCTCGACAAGGAGATCTTCTCCTCCCACGGCCACATGGAGGTCCAGACCGAGTCCGACGGCGGCCGCGCGCTGATCGCCAACTTCACCAACGAGACCTGGGGCGAGATGCGCACCGCCTGGCGGTTCATGGTCAGCGACGGCAGGATCAGCCGCTTCGAGACCGGCCAGGCCTGACCTTCCGACCGGTCGGCGCATCCCCGCTCCAGGCCCGGACCGTAAGCGACCTCACACCTCGCCGTCTCACCTCGTGAACCGCCCACCGCACCTTCCCGCACCGGACACCGTCGAGGCCGGCCCCCGCAGTGCGGGGGCCGGCCTCGACGGCGCTGTTCCTCACGGGGCCGTACGGTGCGCTCCTGTCACCAGCGGCCGCCGTGGTGCCAGCTGGGCTCGCGAGCCGGCGCGGTGGACGTGGTCGGCGCGGTGGACGTGGTCGACGTGGTCGACGTGGTTGAGGTCGTCGAGGTGGACGACGTGGTCGACGCGGTCGAGGTGGACGACGTGGTCCCGGTGCCCGTGATCTTGTTGTAGCGGAGCGGCGTGTAGTAGCTGGTCGGCCAGCCGGCCAGCGAGCTGGCGTTGGTGTTGCCCTGGTACTCGCTGGTGCGCACGCTCGGGTTCTGCTCGGAGTAGTAGTTGAAGGTTCCGGCCGACTGGTTGATCCAGTTGCCGAAGAGGATCACGTGATCGGCCGTGTAGTCGAGGGCGTCGCCGCTCTGGAGCTGGGAGATGGCGATCTTGGTGGCGACGTTCGGGAGGGTGGAGGTGACCATGCTGGAGCCGAGGTGCCAGGCCATGGAGATGAAGCCGGAGCAGTCCTCGCGATAGGTGCCGTTGGCGTCGGTGTGGCTGGCGCCCTGGTTGTAGGGCACACCCTCGGTGACCCAGCTCTTCGCCCGCTGGATCACCTCGTCGCGTGAGATGCTGCCGCCGACGGACGAGGCGGCGTGCGCCGGAGCGGCGATGGCGACTGAGGCGGCACCGGCTCCGAGGAGACCGGCGAGGCAGCGGCGAAGGGACGGTCCGTACTTGGGCATGGGAGTCTCCGGGGATGTGCTGGTGGCAGGCGTGCGGCTCAGCCGAGCTGCTGGGCGACCGAGGTGAGCAGGTCGCCGTCTGATCGGGTGCTGTAGGGGGCGGCGTGGGTGCCGGCCCACTCGTCGTAGTGGACGACCGCAAGGCGGGTGCCCTGCAGGACGGCGTACAGGTGGTCGGTCTGCGGACCGGCCGCGGACAGGCCCTCGACACCCGTCCACTGACGCGACCAGGAGGTACCCCGGTCGGTCACGGCGGTCTTGGCGACCTGTGCGTCGGCGAGGCCGAGGGCCTTGGCCTGAACGGCGCGGGACTGGTTCTGGCACCCGTCCATCTGCGTGAGCAGGCCCTGGTAGGCGGCCTGCGCGGCAGCGGCGTCCCGGAAGGTGAACAGGTCCTGCTCCGCTGGAGTGCGGTGGACGCCGACGTAGCCCTGCTGCCACCAGGTGGCGGCACCGGACACGGACGCGCACTCGTTGAGCTGGATGTCACCGGTCACGGCCTGGACGCGGGGCTGGGAGAGCGGCTGCCAGCCTTCGGCGACACCGTTGGGCAGTTGCTCCGCCGAGAGTCGCGCCGCGGCGGTGGACCCGGGCTGTCCGACGGCGGACGCCGTCGAGGCACTGCCGGCCGGGACGGCGGACAGCTGGCCGGTGGTGCCACCGCAGCCGGTGGCGACCAGGGCCGCCATTACGCCGAGCGCCCCGAGGGCGACCGCGCGGACAGGTGGGGCGAGGGACGGTGGACGGGTCGAGGCAGGCATCGAGCGCTTTCTGGCAGAGGCCTCCGGGTCGCTGGGCGGACACGGCGGGACAGGCAGGACGGAACTGGGCAGGAGGGTTCGAGGAGGGGTTCTCTTTGGACCCGGCGCACGTCACGCGACGCAGCTACCACGGAGGCGATCGAACGATCTGACCTGCAGCGCAGTAGCTGGCTTCGGAAGCGAGGCGGCGCCGGGTGACCGGATTTTTTCCCGACGCTTCGCATACTGTCTATGGCCGCCGTCACACCGGGAATATGGCTGACCCGCGATAGGGAGCTTGGGAGAAGCAGGGGGCACCCCATCCCCCGGCCTTCGGCCGGGGGGACCCCCAGGCCGAAGGCTGGGGGAAGAGAGCGCAGCGGCGCTGCGCGCGACGGGGGATATGCGCCGGAGAGCCCCTCACCCCCCGCCCGATGGCGGGCAAGGACTGCCCCTCGCCCCCAGCCTCCGGCCGGGGGTGCCCCCGCCCGATGGCGGGCAAGGAGGGAGAGGGAGCTATCGGCACGCGACGACGGGAGACGGGCGGTACCGGAGGCTCCACCGCCTCCGCTCCACCCCGTCCGGGTCCAGCTGCAGCTGTCTCGACCGAGGCCGACCGCCTCAGCCGGCCGCTTCGATCGCCGGTTTCCACCCCGCGCCCCAGACCGACTGTCCGCCCTCGCCGCCGCGACGAATCATCAACTGACACGCCATCAGATCACCTTGATCGACCGCCGGTTACCAGGCGCCACGGTCACACGCCGAGGCACTTCAGCACCGCCTTGATCAGCGTCTTCGACCGGATGTCACCCGTGATCCCGGGCTGCATCCCGTTGGTGACGTAGCCGAACCCGATCCCGAGCTCGGGATCCGCGAAGCCCAGCGAGCCGCCGCGCCCTGGATGGCCGAACGCGGCCGGGGAGGACATCGGCGAGGTCGCGCCGTGCCGGAAGAAGCCCAGGCCGAAGGTGGTCTTGATGACCAGCACCCGGTCCGGACCGCTGACCGCCGGCCCCATCGCCTCGTCCAGCAGTTCGGCGCTGAGCAGCGGAGACAGCAACTCTCCAGGCGTGCCGCCGTACCGATCCGCCGCACCGATCAGCGCCGCGTAGAACCGGGCCACCGACCGCGCGGTGCCGATCCCGCCCGCGCCGGGGATCTCCACCGCCTGCACCGCCGGGTCGTTGAAGTCGACCGTCGGGCGCACCGAGGAGAAGGCGCGGGCGGTGAGCGAGTGCGGGTCCCGGTAGGCGTCCACCACGGACTGCTTGGGCCGCATCCTGAGCCCGGCCGGACCGCTGTGCGCCGCCGTGGGCGCCGGCAGGTCCACCAGCCGTCCGACCCTGGGGCTCGCCCCGGCCGGGAGGCCGATCCACAGGTCCAGGCCGAGCGGACGGGCGATCTCCTCGGCGAAGTACTGGCCGACCGAGCGCCCGCTCGCCCGCCGGATCACCTCGCCGACCAGCCAGCCGAAGGTGAAGGGGTGGTAGCCGTGCGCGGTGCCCGGCTCCCAGGCGGGCGCCTGGGCGGCGACCGCGGCGGCGGCGGGCTCCCAGGCGATCACGTCCTCGAGCCGCAGCGGGGTGTCCAGGGCGGGCAGGCCGGCCTGGTGCGAGAGCAGCCAGCGCACCGGCACCCGTTCCTTGCCCTCGGCCTTGAACTCCGGCCAGTACGAGGCGACCGGCGCGTCCAGGTCGAGCTTGCCCTGCTGGACCAGGTGCAGCGCGGTGGCCGCCGTCAGCCCCTTGGTGACCGAGCGCAACACCTGCACCGTGTCCGCCGTCCAGGGCACGGCCGGGGCCGGGAGCTCGCCGACCTCGGGGCGGGCGTCGCCTCCCCACAGGTCGACCACCTTGCGGCCGTCGACGTAGAGCGCGAAGGCCGCACCGAGCTCGCCGTGCTCGCGGAAGTTCTGCGCGAACGCCTCCCGGACCGGCTCGAAGCCCTCCGCCGCCTCGCCCCAGATCTCGACCACCGCGCGTCACCTTCTCGCTCGTACGTCTCCCTTCCGAACGATAGTCGGATCATCGAAACCTCGCCGAGCCGGTGTCAGGTGGCTCCCGGCCCCCACTACCGTGAACGGCATGACGAACCCTGCCGAAGAAGTGCTCGACGTGGTGGACGCCCAGGACCACGTCATCGGAACCGCCACCCGCGCCGAGGTGTACCGCGAGGGGTTGACACACCGTTGCGTCTTCATCCTCGTCCGTGACCCGCAGGGCCGGATCTTCACCCACCGCAGGACCGGCACCAAGCTCTTCGCCCCCGGCGCCTACGACTGCTTCGTCGGCGGCGTGGTCGGCAGCGGCGAGACGTACGCGAGTGCCGCCGTACGGGAGGCGGAGGAAGAACTGGGGGTGAGCGGCATCAGGCCGCTACCACTGTTCAAGTTCCTCTTCCAGGCCGAACCCCGGCTCTCCTGGTGGTGTGACATGTACGAGGCCCGCTGGGACGGCCCGGTCTCCCCCCAGGCCGAGGAGGTCGCCTGGCACGGCTGGCTCACCGAGGACGAACTCGCACAACGGCTCGCCGACGACGGCTGGGACTTCGTCCCGGACGGCCGCGAGGCCTACCACCGCTATCTGGAGTACCGCTCGGCCTGAGCCCCGGCAGCCGGTGGGGCGGCCGGTCCGGCGCCACGGACCTCCGGCCCGGCGTGAGCCGGTTGCCCGGCCGGGCGCGCCGAGCAGCGTGGGCCCAGCGCCCCGGCTGCTCGGCGCGGAGTCCCGGACCTCCGCCCGGGCCGCGCCCGCAGTCCCCCGCACCGCCCGGACGGTACCCGGCTATCGGCCCTCCCAGTGGGGGTGTTCCCGGGCGGCCCAGCCCTCGTCCACCAGCCCCGTCCGCATTCCGCGCCGTGCCTCCGGGTCCTTCCCGGCCCGGTACAGGTGCCCCGCGACGCCGGTCGCGACTGCCACCGCCAGCCAGTCGTGGACGAAGGTGGCCCCGGTCCGCCAGACCAGCGGCGCCAGCCGCGTGAACCACATCAGCAGCCCGGTCCCCAGCATCACCAGGACCGCACCGCCCGTCCACGCCGCGTACAGTTTCTGGCCGGCGTTGAACTTGCCCGCCGGCCGCCGGTAGGAGCGCTGCCGCACCGCCCGCAGCCACTCCCGGTCGTACGGGGCGAAACGGTTCAGCCGAGAGAGGTCCGCACGCAGCGCCCTGGAGCCGAGCCCCAGCAGCAACGGCACCGGCAACGCCACCCCGCACCACTCGTGCACCGTCATCACCAGCCTGCGCCGGCCGACCAGTTCGGCGAGCGGCGGGTAGTACAGGCAGGCCGCGGTGGCCAGGCAGACCAGCATCAGCACCGCACTCGCCCAGTGCACCCACCGCTCGGCCCTGGTGAAGCGGAGCAGCGGGCCTCGGTCAGCCGGTCGGGGCGTCGTCGCGTCCGTTGGAGCGTCCGACCCAGGCGTCGACGTCATATCCGAAGTGCTCCCAGTAGCCGGGTTGGACGGTGGAGGTGAGGGTGATCGAGTCGAGCCACTTGGCCGACTTGTAGAAGTACATCGGCGCGACGTACAGCCGGACCGGACCGCCGTGCGCGTGGCCGAGCGGCTGGTCCTGCATCCGCAGTGCCACCAGGACGTCCTCCCGCTGGGCCTGATCGAGCGTCAGGCTCTCGGTGTAGCTGCCGTCGAAGCAGCCGAAGGAGACGGCGGTCGCCTCCGGCCGCACCCCCGCCGCCTGCAGCAGGTCCGCGAGCGGGACCCCCTCGAACGGGGTGCCCGGCACCCGCCAGCCGGTGACGCACTGCACGTCGTGCACGATCCGGCGCTGACGCAACGCCTGGAGGTCGGCGAGCCGGTAGGTGGTCGGCCGATCGACCAGGCCGCCCACGGTCAGGGTGTAGTCGGCCGCGGTCCTGACCGGCACCGATCCGGTCACCGAGTAGTACCTGAACCCGCCGCCACCCGGCAGCAGGTCGCTCAGCCCCGTCGGATCCTTGCTGGCCACGCCCTCGACCGCGCGCTGCAGGTACGGCCCGGCCGCAACCCCGGCGGCCCCGAGCCCGAGCATGCCGAGCACCACCCGCCGCCCGACCGGAGGTCCCTCGCCGCCCGCTCTCATGGCCTGCCTCCCATCGCTGTCATGCCGCCATTCGAGCAGGTCGGCGCCGCTCTTCCCAGGGTCCGGGGCCGGACGTCAGGGTTTCGTCATCTTCCCGCACGGATAGGGTGGCGGGCATGGCTTCCTCCCGTACACCGGCGGTAACGGACCACCGCGCCGAGGGCGAGCACGCCGCGGGCCGGGCCGGGCGAGCCGGACGTGCCGCCGGCGAGCGCGCGCCGCGGCGCAGGCTCAGCGTGGACGAGCGCCGGGAACAGCTGATCGGGGTCGCCCTGGACCTCTTCAGCAAGTACCCGCCCGAGGAGGTGTCCATCGACGACATCGCCGCGGCGGCCGGCGCCTCGCGCCCGCTGGTCTACCACTACTTCCCGGGCAAGCAGGCACTGTACGAGGAGTCGCTGCGGCGCGCCGGGCAGGAACTGGCCGGACGCTTCGAGGAGGAGACCGAGGGCCCGCTCTCCGAGCGGCTGTACCGGGTGATGGGCCGCTACCTGGACTTCGTGGACAGCCACGGGCCCGGCTTCGCGGCCCTGCTGCGCGGCGGTTCGGTGGCCGCCAGCCCCGGAACGACGGCGGTCATCGACGAGGTGCGGCGGGCCGCGCACGACCAGATCCTGCGGCACCTGGCGGTCGCCGAGCCCAGTGCCGGACTGCGGCGCACCGTACGGGCCTGGATCGCCAACGCGGAGATCACCTCTCTCGACTGGCTGACCGACCGGTCGGTGCCACGCGAGGAACTCCAGCTCCAGCTGGTCCAGGAGTTCGTGGCCGCGCTGGCGCTGACCGCGGCCCGGGAGCCGGCCCTCGCCCTCGAACTCGCGGACTTCTTCGCCGCTGAACGCCCCGAGGGACCCACCGGCCAACTGGTCAGGGAACTGGCCGGTCTCCTCTCCGTCCCCGGCCTCGGCGTCCAGCTCACCCGGCTCGCCGCCTGCTGACCCGTGCCTGCCGGCGGCCCGCCCGGCCACCCGCACTTCGGTACCGGCCCCGACTCCGCACCCCGCACCCCGTCCACCGGCCCCGCCCCGGCTTCCAACACCGACTCGGCACAGCACCCGCCCCCGCCCACCACCGGTCTCGGACTGTCAGAGGTTTCTGATAGAAAGTGGACGGAATTCCAGCATTCGGGTGAGGGGGGCTCAGTACCATGAGTCAGCACGATTTCGCAGCCGCGGAGCAGGTCGGAGCCACACTCGACGTACTCGCCGCTGCCCTGCTCGACGAGCGCGCGACCCACTACCCGATCGCCTCGCTGACGGGCTTCCGCCGCAACGCCCACCCGTCCGCCTCCGCGCTCTTCGGCCTGCGATTGAGCGCCAAGGGTCCGGGCACCCTGACGGTCCGTGGCCTGGGCACCGTGGTCGAGGGCAGCACCAAGCGCCCGACCGCCCCGGACCCCGCCGTGGCCACCGAGTTGCTGACCCGCTTCGGCGGCGGTGCCGTCCGAGGCGTCTTCGGCTCGGCCCGCGGCCTGGACGCGGAGCAGTTCCAGCTGCCGGTCGGTGTGGAGCGTACGGAGGACAAGCTCCGCCCGGCCTTCCCCGCAGTCCTCGCCGAGTTGGCCGCCGACCGCCCCACGGTCGCTCCGGAGGAGCTGTCCACCGGCACCGGCACCGAGGTTCGGCTCGTACTGCCCTCGGTCTTCCACGCGCTCGCCGCCCGAGGTGGCACCCCCGCCCGCACGGCACAGCTCGCCGAGGTCGCCGAGGAGCTCTTCGCGGGGGCCGACGTTCGGGCCCGCAAGGAGTGGGCCGTGCTGACGGCCGGTCTGGACACATGGTTGAGTGCCGCAGGAGTGCTGTTCGCCGGGGTCTCCGCGCTCCGTGTGGCCGACCGGCCGAGCCACGCCTCACTGGTGATATCGATGGCACACCGTCCGGTCCAGATCGCCGAACTCGCCGCCCAGCTCGCCGATTCCCGGCCGCAGGCGGAGGTCTGGACGGTCCTGCTGCCCGCCGGCCCGGCCGCCGTCCTGGTCGAGGGGCGGACGTCCCCGGTCCCGGCCGTGCTCTCCAACGACGGGCAGCCGTACCGGACTTCCAGCTCGGTGGCCCAGGCTTTCGTACCGCTCCCGGACAGCTCCTCCGTCCTGGTCATCCAGCTCTCCGTCGCGCAGCCGGAGGACTGGGAGCTGTACATGACCTCGTTCGCCGAGGTCCTGAAGAGCGTCCAGCTCGGCTGGGACGGCGTCTACGCCACCCAGGCCGCTACTCCCGCCCAGGCCCAGGCGCCCGCCGCTGCCCCGCACAGCTCTGCCCAGCCGCAGCCGCAGCCGCAGCCGCAGCCGCAGCCGCAGCCGCAGCCGACCAGTGTTTCCCCTTCCCAGGCCCCGACCGCTACCCCACCGGTTACCGCTACCCCGCCGGTTACCGCTGCCCCGCCCGCGCCCGCGCCCGCACCGGCGGCGCCCGCCGAGCAGCCCGCAGCGCGGAAGGGCACCTCGGTCGCGGTACCTCCGGCGGACTTCGACCCCTTCGCACCCCCGGCACCCGCCGCCACCACCACCGCCGACGCACCCGCCTCCACCAAGGGCACCCCGGTCGCAGTACCCCCAGCCGACTTCGACCCCTTCGCACCCCCGGCACCCGCCGCCACCACCACCACCGACGCACCCGCCTCCACCAAGGGCACCCCGGTCGCAGTACCCCCAGCCCGT
>NZ_JBSFJU010000049.1:43574-62609 GCF_053598215.1 Kitasatospora sp. NPDC001175
GCCGACTTCGACCCCTTCGCACCCCCGGCACCCGCCGCCACCACCACCACCGACGCACCCGCCCCCACCAAGGGCACCCCGGTCGCAGTACCCCCAGCCGACTTCGACCCCTTCGCGGCCGCAGCTCCCTCGACCAGCGTGTCGGCAACTCCCGCCGCTGCTCCGGTAGTTGCCGCCGCTGCTCCGCAACCCGCGCCGGCTGCGGATCCGTTCGGCACGGTGATGAACAACCAGCCCGCCGACCCGTTCGGCACGGTGATGACCGGCTCCTCGCCCGCACCGGCACCCGCCCCTGCTCCGGCACAGTCGCAATCGTTCACCGTTCCCCCGCCGCCGGCGCACCCGCCGACGATCCCGGCCCCACCCAAGGGCAAGGGCACCCCGGTGGCCGTACCCCCGGCGGACTTCAACCCGTTCGCACCTCCGGCGCCGTCCACCGACGCACCGGCCGCCGCGGAGGAGCAGGCCCCGCCGACCAAGGGAACTCCGGTCAACGTTCCCCCGCCGGACTTCAACCCCTTTGCCGCCGCCTCCGCCCCGGCCGCGGCACCCGCCGCCCCGGCGACCCCGGAACCGCCTGCCAACAATCCCTTCGGCTGAGCCGGAGAACCGGCGTCAAAGGACCGGCGGCGACGGCGGAAGCCGGGACGTCAAAGAGCTCACCCGAAAGCCCGAAGCGGCCGGACGGACCCACACACTCGGGTCCGCCCGGCCGCCCTGTTCGCTGTCCGTCCGTGTCGGCGCTACCGGCAGCCCTCAGCCGACTGACCGTCAACTACCTGCGGAGCCGAGTAGTTGCCGCACCCCTGCGACGTGTCAGCTCCGCCGCGCGAGGTGGACGACATCGGGCACGCCCCGCAGCACCGGGATCTCCACCGTGTGCACATCGGCGAAGCCCGCCGCTCGCAGCGCCTCCTCGAAGGCGGCGGACGGCTGCGCGCTCCACACCGCCAGCACCCCACCGGGCGTCAACCGCCGCTGGGCGGCGGCCAGTCCGGCAGGTCCGTAGAGGCCGAGGTTGGAGTCGGTGACCGTCCAGTCCGGGCCGTTGTCGATGTCCAGGCAGAGCGCGTCGTACAACTCGCCCTCGGCGCGCAGGAACTCGACCAGGTCGGTGTGGAGCACCGTGACCCGCGGGTCGTCTTCCAGAGCGTGCGCGGAGAACGCGGCCAGCGGGCCGGAGCGGTGCCAGTCGATGATGGCACCCTCCCGCTCGGCGACCGCGATCCGGCCCCAGCGGGGCTCGGCGGCGGCGTGCGCGAGTGAGAAGCCCACACCCAGGCCGCCGATCAGCACCGAGGGGCTCTCGACCGAGCCGAGCTGGTCCAGGGCCGCCTGGACCAGCAGCCGCTCGGAACGCCCATCGGCGGTGTCCATCAGGAAGCACCCGTTGGCGATGATCTCGAAGTGTTCGCCTCGCTGCCGCAGCACCACCTCGCCGTACGGACCCTCATGCCGGTCGAGCGTGACAGGGGTGTCCAGTCCGTTCCGGTCGGGCAGTACGGCCATCGTGGTCCTCATCGTGTGCGGCCAGCGGTACCGGACCACTTTACGTCAGCCCGGTTCCCAACGGCCCTGCCACAGATGCCCGCCACAAACCCGCCGGGCTGGCGAGCGGCATCCGCTCGAGTGCTGCGCGGCATCCGCTCAGGTGGTCAGCAGCACGCCCGCGTAGGAGACGCCGGCGACCACCACCCAGGAGGCCAGTCCGAGTGCCGCGACCCGCCCGCCGGTGCGGGCCAGGGTGGGCAGGTGGACGGCGCTGCCGAGACCGAACAGGGCTGCCGCCAGCAGAAGTTCCTGTCCGTCGCCGGCGAGCGTCAGCACCTCCGCCGGGACGGTCACCACCGAACGCAGCACGATCATGGCGAGGAAGCCGAGTACGAACAGCGGCACCAGCGGCGGCCGTTTCCCTCCGCTCTCCCCCGCGGCGTTCCCCTCCGGACGCCGCCTGATCAGTGCCACCGCCACACCCGCCGTCAGCGGCGCCAGCAGCACCACCCGCATCAGCTTGACCAGTACGGCCTCGCGCAGCGCGTCCGCCCCACCGGTCTGCGCGGTCGCGACCACCTGCCCGACGTCGTGCACGCTCGCCCCGACCCAGCGTCCGAACTCGGCGCCGCCGAGCCCCAACGGGTGCTGCAGCAGCGGGAGTACCGCGATCGCCAGCGTTCCGCAGAGGGTGACCAGCGCCACCGAAGTGGCGACGTCCTCCTCGTCGCTCTCGGCGACCTGACTCACGGCGCCGATCGCGGAGGCGCCGCAGATCGAATAGCCGGTGGCGATCAGCAGCGGCTGGTCGCCGCGCAGGCCGAGCCTGCGGCCGAGCCAGAGGGTGCCGAAGAAGGTCGCGACGACCACGGCCAGCACCATCGCGACCGTGGCCCAGCCGAGGCCGAGCACGTCGCCGAGGCTGAGTTTGAGGCCGAGCAGTACGATCCCGGCCCGCATCAACCGCTTTCCGGCGAGCGAGAGTCCGGGCCTGGCCGCACCCTTGACCAGCGGGCGCAGCCACGGCACATGCGCGACCGCGACGCCGAGCACCACGGCCGCGGTCAGCCGCGGAACGGCGGGTATCAGCTGGTGCACGGCCCAGGCGGCGGCCACGCCGAGTGCGGCGAGCGCCAGTCCCGGGCCGTTGCGCCGGGACGCCGGCCCGAGGACGGGGGGCGTGGTGGGTCGTCCGGCGGTATCGACGGTCAGCGTCACGGGCCCGCTCACCGCTCGTCGGAAGGCAGCCGGTAGACCCGGCGGACGCTGCTGCCGATCCTGGAGATGTCCGCGCCGTAGACGTGCAGGGAGATCGCGGTGTCGCTGCCGCAGTTCTGCACCCGGTGGATGTCGCCGGGCGGGGCGAAGCCGCAGACGGCGCCGACCGGGTTGGTGACGTCCTCGGTGGCGATCAGCCGGGCGGCGCGACCGTCGGGGACCAGCCGGTACCGGCGTTCGCTCTCCGTGCCCTGGTGGACGCCGGTGGCGCACCAGGAGACGTGGTCGTGGATGGAGGTGTGCTGTCCCGGCAGCCAGACCAGGGCGACCAGGGAGAAGCTGCCGTCGGACTCGGCGTGGATCAGGTGCTGGCGGTAGCGGTCCGGATCGCCCAGCTGCTGGTCGGCGGTGAGCAGGTCGGCTGCGCCGAGGTGTGGTGCGAGTTGCTCGCCAACCAGGTAGGCGGTCAGGTCCGGAGGAAGGCCGCGGTCGACGACCTCGCGCAGCCCGCCGATCAGGCGGTGCATACGCTCCGTACACCGGTCGGCGGTAACGGTGGCGGAAGTGTTCATATCTGGAGCGTCGGCTGATCAAGCCATTACGTCCAACGACAGTCTTTTGACTGTATGCCAACTCTAGCTTATGGGTCGCCGCCCTCGGCCGCCTCCCGCCGGGTGCCGCCTCAGCACCCGACCCGAGCGGCCCCCGCCCGGCGCAGCTCGTCCAGCACCAGCGCGGTGGCCGGTATCCGCTGGTGCTCGCGCAACACGTACGCGCAGACCTTGCGGCGAAGGTGCGGTTCGACCAGTCGGCCGGTGACCTTGCGGTGACACATGAAGGAGAGCACCAGCGCGGGCATCAGGGCTATGCCGACTCCGGCCGCGACCAGGCTCTGCACCGCGAGGTTGTCGTCGGTGCTGAAGACCACGTCGGGGGCGAAGCCCTCCTCGGCGCAGACGTGCAGCAGGTTGGCCCGGCAGCGCGGACACCCGGCGATCCACCGCTCGGTCTCCAGGTCGGCCAGACGCACCGCATGCCGCCGGGCGAGCTGGTGGCCGACCGGCAGCAGCACGGTCAACTGATCTTCCATCAGGGGGACTTCGACCAGTTCGGGCGGGGTCTCGGCGCGCACGCCCGGGTAGGTGAAGGAGAGCGCGATGTCGCACTCGCCGCGCAGCAGCCGCTGGACGGAGTCGGGCGGCTCGGCCTCCAGCAGCTCGACCCGGACCCCGGGGTGCCCGGCGAGCAGCCGGGCCATCGCCTCGGGGATCAGGGTGGCGTTGGCGCTGGGGAAGGCGCAGACCCGAACCCGGCCGGCGCGCAGCCGGGCGAGTGCGCCGAGCTGCTGCTGGGCGGCCTCCATGCTGGCGAGGATGGTCCGGGCGTGCCGGGACAGGGCCTCGCCGGCCTCGGTGAGTCGCAGTCCGCGCCCGGCGCGGGTGAACAGCGGTACGCCGACGTCGCGCTCCAGCGCCTTCATCTGCTGGGTGATGGCGGGTTGGGTATAGCCGAGGGCCCGAGCGGCGGCCGAGTAGGAACCGGTGCTGACGACCTCGTGGAACGTCCTGATGTGCCGTGAGTCGAACACTCCTGAATCATAAGCAGATTTTGGAGTCCCATCCGCAATACCCCAGTCTTCGCTTTGGTATTCGGGCATCGCAGGGCTACTGCCGCGCCTCCGGAGGCAGGCCCGTCACCACACCCGCCGCTGCGATCGGGGCGCCGCCCTTGACCTTGGGGCTGCGCCGGGTGCGCCTCTCGGCCCACCGGGCCAGCCAGGAGAGCAGCAGGCACATCCCGATGTAGACGGGTGCGATGACCATCACCACCGGGATGAACGGGAGGTCGTAGTCGAGGTTGGTGGCGATCAGCTTCCCGGCGTGCAGGAACTCCTCGAAGGTGATCAGGAAGCCGAGCGAGGTGTCCTTGAGCGCCACCACCAACTGGCTGATGATGGTCGGCAGCATGGCCCGGTTGGCCTGCGGCACCAGTACGTACGCCATCACCTGGGTCTTGCGCATCCCGAGTGCGAACGCCGCCTCGCGCTGGCCCCTGGGCACGGCGAGCACGCCGGCGCGGAGGACCTCGGCGAGGACCGAGCCGTTGTAGAGGGTCAGCCCGGCGACCAGTGCCCACAGCGGCTGCACCTTCAGCGCGACGAAGATGAAGAAGATCATCACCAGCAGCGGCATGGCCCGGAAGAACTCCACCACCACTGCGGCGAGCAGGCGGACGGGGCGGTGGTCGGAGAGCCGTCCGGCGGCGAACAGCGCGCCGAAGGGCAGGGCGAGGAGCACCGTCCAGCCGAAGGCGGTCAGGGTGTTGCCGAGCCCGCGCAACAGCAGGTCCTGGACGCCCCGGTACTCGAACGGCATCCACTTCCGGTAGGTGAACTGGTGGGTGTGGAACAGCATGTACACCACCCAGCCGATCAGCGCGGCGATCAGCAGCACCGCAACACCGCCGTAGAACCGGTGCCGGGCCAGTGCCCTGGGGCCGGGGATGTCGTAGAGCGCGGAGCCGCTGGTCATCGGGAGGCCGCCACCCGTCGTTCGAGGAGGTTGAAGAGCGCACTGATCGCCAGGCTGATGATCAGATAGCCGGCCGCGATCCAGACGAAGGCCCAGATGATGCTGTAGCCGAGCTCGTTGAGGGTGCGGTAGGTGCCGAGCAGTTCGGTCACGCTGAACGAGCCGGCGATCGCGCTGTTCTTCACCATCGCGATCATCACACTGCCGATCGGTGCCACCACCGAGCGGTACGCCTGCGGCATCACCACCAGGCCCAGCGTCTGGCCGAAGGTCATCCCCAGACTCCGTGCCGCCTCCCCCTGGCCTGGCGGCACGGTGTTGATGCCCGAGCGCAGCGCCTCGCAGACGAAGGCCGAGGTGTAGCAGCCGAGCGCCAGCACCGCGAAGACGAAGAACGGCAGCACGATGTCGAACCTCGGCAACCCCAGCACCACCACGAAGAACAGCAGCGTCAGCGGGGTGTTGCGTAGCACGGTCACCCAGCCGGTGCCGAACGCCCGCAGCGGCCGCACCGGCGAGACCCGGAAGGCGGCCATCAGCACCCCGAGCAGTAGCGCCAACACCCCGCTGAACACCGTGAGTTCGAGCGTGCCGAGGAAGCCGTTCCAGTAGGTCGGGAGATTGGCGGTCAGGACTGTCATACCAACTCGGGCCTCTCTCAGTACCGGTCGATCAGCGGCGGAGCCGGCGCGGGCACCCCGGACAGGCCGAGGGTGGCGTCGTACGCCTTCTTCCAGTTGCCGTTCCGCATGTTCCGCACCAGCGCGTCGTCGATGGCCAGCCGCAGCACCCGGTCGTCCTTGGGCACGCCGATGCCGTACGGCTCGGTGGAGAACGGCTTCCCGGCGAGCTTCAGCTCGTCCGGGGCCTTGGCCGCGTACCCCTGCAGGATGGCGTTGTCCGTGGTCACCGCGTCCACCTGGGCGGTGATCAGGTTGTCGACGCAGGCCGAGTAGGTGTCGTACCCGACCAGGTGCGCCTTCGGGTAGTCCTGCCGGATCCGCTGGTACGGCGTGGAACCAGCGGCCGAGCAGACCTTCTTGCCGGCCAGGTCCTGCGGGCCGTGGATGCTGTGCTCGTTCCTCCGGACCAGCAGGCTCTGCCCTGCGATGAAGTACGGCCCGGCGAAGCCCACCAGCTTCTTGCGGTTGGCGTTGATGGTGTAGGTGCCGACGTAGTAGTCGACCTGGCCGTTCTGCAGCGCGGTCTCACGGTTGGCCGAGGCGATGGTCCGGAACTCGATCTGCCCGACGCCGAACCCGAGGTCGGCGCCGACCATCTTGGCGATCTCGATGTCGAAGCCGGAGTACTGGCCGGTCGCCGGGTCCCGCCAACCCAGGTACGGCTGGTCCTCCTTGGCGCCGACCACCAACCTGCCCCGCGCACGTGCCCGGTCCAAGGTGGGCGAGCCCTGGACTGCGGCGGCGTTCTGCACCGGGTAGCCGGGCAGCGCGCTCGCCTGCGGCCCCTTCGGCGGCGGGGTGCCGGGTTTGCCGCAGGCTGTGAGCAGCGCACAGAGCAGCACGAGGACGGGGAGACGCTTCACCTGGCCGCCCCTCAGTGGTTCAGGATCTTGGAGAGGAAGTCCCTGGCCCGTTCGGTGTTCGGCGCGCTGAAGAACTCCTCCGGCGGGCGGTCCTCCAGGATCCGCCCGTCCGCCATGAACACCAGCCGGTTGGCCGAGGCCCGCGCGAAGCCCATCTCGTGGGTGACGACCAGCATCGTCATGCCCTCGCACGCCAGGCCCCGCATCACGTCGAGCACCTCATTGATCATCTCGGGGTCGAGGGCCGAGGTCGGCTCGTCGAACAGCAGCGCCTTCGGGTCCATCTCCAGCGCCCGGGCGATCGCCACCCGCTGCTGCTGGCCGCCGGACAGCTGCGCCGGGTACTTGTCGGCGTGCGCGGCCAGCCCCACCCGCTCCAGCAGGTCACGGGCCTTCCGTTCGGCCTGGGACCCGGTCCGCTTGCGGACCTGCAGCTGAGCCAGGGTGACGTTCTGCAGCACGGTCTTGTGGGCGAAGAGGTTGAACGACTGGAAGACCATCCCGACCTCGGCCCGCAGCCCGGCCAGGCCCTTGCCCTCCTCGGGCAGCGGGACGCCATCGATGGTGATGGTCCCCGACTCGACCGTCTCCAGCCGGTTGATCGTCCGGCAGAGTGTGGACTTGCCTGATCCGGACGGGCCGATCACCACGACCACCTCACCGCGCCCGACGGTGAGGTTGATGTCGTACAGCACCTGCAAACGGCCGAAGTACTTGTTGACGCCGGCCAGTTCGATCAGCGGGGCGAAACCTGCGGTACTCATGGTGCGGAACCCTCCCGGGGCTCGGGAGGACTAGCTGCCGCGCCGGCTCTTGACCGGCCGGCCGGGCCGGACAGCCGCGACCGGGGCCGCCGGCAGGGCGGCCCCGAGCGGCGCGGTCGCGGTGGACACCCGGAACCGGATCCGTGCCGGCTCAGGGCCCGCGAGCAGCCGCCGGAGCGCCAGGAACACGATCACTCCGACCGCCCCGGTCAGAGCACCCGCGATCTCGCTTCCGCCCCTGCCGCCGGACCGGGAACCGCCTGAAGTCTTGGCCACAGAGGCAGTCTGCGCCGCGGCCGTTCCGCCCCCGCACCGCGCGCCGCCCCCGGTACCCCGCCTGGCCCACCCCGTACACCCAACCGGCGGCAGCCCCGGAGGGGTGAATCCGGCACCAGGGGGCGCTACAGCGGTGCGCCCCCGGTGCCCGGGCCGGCCTGTCCGTCGGGCCCGCTACCCCTCGTCGCGCCAGGAGCGCCAGAGCGCCGCGTACGCCCCGCCCGCCGCCACCAGCTCCGGATGGCTCCCGTACTCGCTGATCCGCCCTTGCTCCACCACCGCGATCACATCCGCGTCGTGCGCCGTGTGCAACCGGTGCGCGATGGCGATCACCGTACGCCCCTCCAGCACCCGTGAGAGCGAACGCTCCAGGTGCCGGGCCGCCCGCGGGTCCAGCAGCGAGGTCGCCTCGTCCAACACCAGGGTGTGCGGGTCCGCCAGCACTAGCCTGGCCAGCGCCAACTGCTGGGCCTGCGGCGGCGTCAGCACCGTCCCGCCCGAACCGACCTCGGTGTCCAGGCCGTCCGGCAGCGCCGCCACCCACTCCCCGGCGTCCACCGCCGCGAGCGCCGCGCGCAGTTCGACGTCATCGGCGCCGGGCCGGGCCAGCCGCAGGTTGTCCCGCAGGGTGCCGACGAACACATGGTGCTCCTGGTTGACCAGTGCGACCTGCGCCCGGATCCGCTCGGCGGGCATCCGCGCCAGCGGGGCACCGCCCAGCGTGACGCTCCCCCGGCCCGGGGCGTAGATCCCCGCCAACAGCCGCCCCAGCGTGGACTTTCCCGCCCCCGACGGCCCGACCAGCGCGACCCGGCTGCCGGGCGCGACGTCCAGGCTGATGCCGTGCAGCACATCGACGCCGTCGCGGTAGCCGAAGGCCACCTCGCTCGCCGAGACCTCGCGGCCCGCCGGACGCACGGTCTCGTCCGTCTCCGGGTCCACCACCTCGCGGACCCCGACCAGCCGGGCCAACGAGGCCTGGCCGACCTGGAGTTCGTCGTACCAGCGCAGGATCAGGTCGACCGGGTGGGTCAGCGCCTGGGCGTAGAGCACCCCGGCGGTCAACTGGCCGATGCCGATCCAGCCCCGGGTCGCGTAGAGGCCTCCCAGGGTGAGGGTGGCCAGCACCGCCAGCGCGTAGGTGGCGTCCACGCTCGGGAACCACACGGTGCGCAGCCACAGGGTGTACCGTTCCCAGGCCAGCCACTCGCCGATCCGACGATCCGTCAGCTCGACCCGCCGCTCACCCAGCCGGAGCGCCTCGACCGTGCGCCCGGCGTCCACCGTCTCGGCCAACACGGTGTTGACCGCCGCGTACCCGGCCGACTCGCTGCGGTAGGACTGTGGGGCGCGCCGGAAGTACCAGCGGGAGGTGGCCAGCAGCAGTGGCAGTCCGATCACCGCGGTGATCGCGAGCAGCGGCGAGGTGAGCAGCAGGGCGCCGAGCACCAGGACCACGGAGACCAGGGCGACGGCGAGTTCGGGCACCGCCTCGCGGACCGACTTGGCGAGCCGGTCGATGTCGGTGGTGCCGCGGGAGACCAGGTCGCCCGTCCCGGCGCGTTCCAGCACGCCGGGCGGCAGGGCGACCGAGCGCACCAGGAAGTCCTCGCGCAGGTCGGCCAGCATCCGCTCGCCGAGCATGCTGCCGCGCAGTCGGGACCAGCCGATGAAGCCGCTCTGGACGAACAGCGCGAGCAGGTACCACCCGATCGCGGTGAGGATCCGGCTCCCGGTCGTCCCCGCGCTGAGCTCCTGCACCAGCGAGCCGAGCACCCAGGGGCCGGCCAGTCCGGCGACGGTGGCGGTGGCGTTGAGTGCGATCACGGCGGCGAAGCCGGCGCGGTGCCGGCGGGCCAGCAGCCGGACGTAGGCGCGGACGGTGGCCGGGGAGGCCACCGGCAGCATGGCGGCCGGCCCGTGCTGCCGTACTTCCGGGGGCTTCATACCTTCTCCTCGGCGGGCGCGGATGCGGACGGACCGTCCTGCGCGGTTCTCCTGCCGGCGCTGGCCGCCCCTTCGTCGCGGGTGACGATCGCCCGGTACTCGGGGCAGCCGTGCAGCAGTTCTCGGTGGGTGCCGCTGGCGGCGACCCGGCCCTGGTGGACCAGCAGGACGGTGTCGGCCCGGTCGAGCAGCAGCGGGCTGGTCGCGAACAGCACGGTGGTGCGGCCCTCGCGCACCTCGCGCAGCCCGGTGGCGATCCTGGACTCGGTGTGGGCGTCCACCGCGCTGGTGGGCTCGTCCAGCACCAGCACGGCCGGGTCGGCCGCCAACGAGCGTGCCAGCGCGAGGCGTTGGCGCTGGCCGCCGGAGAGCGAGCGCCCCTTCTCGGTGATCCGGGCCAGCATCGAATCGCCCTGGCACTCGGGCGAGCCGTCGACCAGGGCGTCCAGCACGTCCCCGGCGCGGACGGCGGCCAACGCCCGCTCGGGGGCGATGCGCCCGGTGCCGGGGACGTCGAACAGCTCGGCCAGGGTGCCGGAGAGCAGCACCGGGTCCTTGTCCTGGACCAGTACGGCGGCCCGCACCTCGGCCAGCGGCACCTCGTCCAGCGGGGTGCCGCCGAGCCGTACCGAGGGCTCGGGCTGCTCGCCCTCGGCCAGCGGCAGATGCCCGCCGAGCCGTCCGGCCAGGTGGCCGGCGACGTCCGGATCGCCGCAGACCACGGCGGTGATCCGCCCGGCGCGGGCGGTCAGCCCGGTGAGCGGGTCGTGCAGGTCGGCGCGCTCGGAACGGGTGAGCCGGGCGGTGAGGGCCTCGCCGTCCGCCGTCCGGTTCAGCGCCAGCAGTCGGACCGCCCGCCCGGCCGCGACCCGGGCGACGCTCCAGGCGTGCGCGGCCTCGCCGAGGATCCGCAGCGGCGAGGAGAGGAAGGCCGTCGCCCCGTACACGGCGACCAGTTCGCCGATGCCGATCTGCCCGCGGATCACCAGTTCGGCGCCGTACCAGGTGGTGGCGACCACGAACAGGCCGGGCAGCAGCACCTGCTGGGCCTGCATCAGCGACCAGATCCTGGCCGTACGGACGGCGGCGCCGCGGACCTGCTGCGAGGCCGCCCGGTAGCGATCCAGGAAGAGCTCCTCGCCGCCGATGCCGCGCAGCACCCGCAGTCCGGCGACGGTGTCGGCGGTCAGCTCGGTGGCCTTGCCCGCGAAGGCGCGCTGGGTGCTGTAGCGGCGCTCCAGCGGGGCGAGCAGCGGCCACACGGAGGCCGCGAGGACGGGCACGCCGAGCAGGACCGCGAGGCCGAGCAGCGGCCGGCGGACCAGCACGATCGTGCCGAGGCCGAGCCAGACCAGGACGGCGGCCCGCACCCTGGCGAGCAGTTCGACGTACCAGCCGATCCGCTCCACGTCGCTGCTGCTGACCGCGACGATCTCGCCGGTGGCGATCCGCCGGGACAGCCCGGCACCGAGCCCGGATGCCTGCCGGGCCACCAGCTGGCGCAGCTGGGAGGCGGCGGTGATCCAGTTCCACACCGCCTGCCGGTGCAACTGGACGGCGCCGAACGCCTGGAGCGCGGCGAGCAGCAGGGCGAGGGCGCCGGTCCGCCAGATCCCGGCGGTGTCACCGGCCACGGCGGCCTGGATGCCGAGGCCGAGCGCCAGCGGAAGGGCCGCCTGGCAGGCGAGTTCCAGTACGCCCCAGGCGGTGGCGAGCAGTTGGCCGCGCCGCTGGCTGCGGCGCAGCCAGCGCAGGAAGGCGCGTGGTGAACCCAGGTCGGGGACGCCCGGATCCGGCATGGGTAGGGGCTTGAGCGGCATGACGCTCCGTTGCGGGGGTGGTGCGGGCAGGATGCTCAGGCACGCGGCCCAGGTCCTGGGCGCGGCGGGTCGCCCGGCGCGATCCGCAGGCCGGGCGGGACGAGGTGACGGCGGGGGTGCGGGTCATCAGGACGTCATGGGCACCGAGAGTGCCGCCCGCACTGTGACGTACGCAACAGGTTTTCCCGCATCGGCCGCTCAACGCAGGGCCGCGGAACGTCATTTGGCGTCGAGGTACATCAATTTCGGTGAATTCTTGGCAGATCGGGAACATACCGACCCCGCCCAGGGTTGCTTCCCAGCGGCACTATCCGACTGACCGGAGGGCACCCCTTTCAGTGAGCACCATCCCCAGCGTCACTCTGAACAACGGCGTCCGGATCCCGCAGCTCGGCTTCGGCGTCTGGCAGGTACCGGACGCCGAAGCGGCGACCGCCGTCCGCACCGCCATCGAGGCCGGCTACCGCAGCATCGACACCGCCGCCATCTACGAGAACGAGGCCGGCACCGGCCAGGCGATCGCGGCGGCCGGTGTGCCGCGCGAGGAACTGTTCATCACCACCAAGCTGTGGAACTCCGGCACCCGGGACTGGTCGGGCCTCCAGGGCCAGGACGCCGTGCTGCACGCCTTCGACGAGTCGCTGGCCAAGCTCGGCCTGGACTACATCGACCTCTACCTGATCCACTGGCCGCGCCCGATGCACGGCACCTTCCTCAACATCTGGAAGGCCTTCGAGAAGCTGTACGCCGAGGGCCGGGTCAAGGCGGTCGGCGTCTCCAACTTCGGCCCGCAGCAGCTTGACGCGCTGCGCCAGGAGAGCTCGATCGTGCCGGTGCTCAACCAGGTCGAGCTGCACCCGCACTTCCCGCAGCACGAACTGCGCGAGTACCACGCCGCGCACGGCATCGCGACCGAGGCCTGGAGCCCGCTGGGCCAGGGCAAGGAGCTGCTCACCGAGCCCGAGCTGGTCAAGATCGCCGAGAAGCACGGCCGCACGGTGGCCCAGGTGGTGCTGCGCTGGCACCTGCAGAGCGGGATCATCGCGATCCCGAAGTCGGTCACCCCGTCCCGGATCAGGGAGAACATCGACGTCCTCGGCTTCGAGCTGGACGCCGAGGACCTGAGCGCGATCGCCGGTGTGGCCACGGGCAAGCGTCTCGGCCCGGACCCGCAGGAGTTCGACTGGAGCTGACCGCCCGAGCGGTCCGCCGCCGGCGGTGACGGGAAGACGAGCGGCCGGTCGCTGCCCCCGGATCGGAGGCGACCGGCCGCTCGTCACGCCGCCGTGCCCGGACGCACCCGGTGATCGGGGCCGTTCGACGCGGTGGCAAATCGTTACTTCGAGGAAGTGCCCGACGGATCGTTACAGCCTGGCGGCCTTTGCGATCAGCGCCAGCGCGCTCTCGTGCTCCTCCGGCTCCAGCGGGGCGAGCAGGAGTTCCTGCACCTCCCGCACCGCAGCCGCCGAGCGGTGCAGCAGGTCCTGCCCGGCCGGCGAGAGCGAGAGCAGGTTGCGGCGACCGTCCGAGGGGTCGCGGCGGCGCAGCACCAGACCGCGCCGGACCAGCCGGCTGACCATCTCGGCCATGGTGGCCTTGTCCAGCGAGGCCAGCTCGCCGACCGTGCGCTGGTCGGCACCTGGCTCGGTCTCCAGGGCGTCCAGCACCGCGTACTGAGGCGCCGTCAGCTCCGCGCCGACCTTCTCGGTCCAGAGCTTGGTGTGCACCTGCTGGCTGACCCGGATCAGGTAGCCGATCGCCCGCTGGGCGTCCAGCATCGGCCGGGCGTCCGTCATGACGGCCACCGCGGCCGGCTCCAGACGGGCTATCTTCGCCATCACCCGGACGATCTCGACCTGCTCCTCGGCGCTCAGCGGCTCGAAGAGGGTCCGCTGCACGCGGACCACTCCGCCGGTGGCCTCGCGCACCGCCTGCGCACCGCTCTGCGAGAGCGCGAGCAGCTTGCGACGGCCGTCGGCGGGGTCACGGCGGCGCAGCACCAGACCGCGCCGGACCAGGCGGGCGACCATCTCCGCCATCGTCGCCTTGTCGAGCGAGGCCCGCTCACCGACCGTGCGCTGGTCGGCTCCCGGTTCGAGGGCCAGCACGAGCAGCACCGCGAACTGCGGAGCCGTGAGCTCGGTACCGACGTACTCGGACCACAGGCGGGTGTGCACCTGCTGGGCCACGCGGATGAGGTGACCGGGCGACTGCTGAAGTCGCGCGGGCACACGGGTCGTCGGGATCTCCCCCAGCACCATGAAATCCGTCCCGATGTCACACCCGGTGTGTGTGGGACACCCGGGCGGGGCAGTAACGGCGAGTGAGCGTCCCGCTGTGAGGGTAGGCGCGCCAGCCGTGCAGCCGGTGGCTGCTGGCGCACACTATACAAACGGTAGGCCCGCACCGGCAGGCAGGGGCCAAGAGTAGACGCATGTTCGTCGAAGTTGGCATATTTCCGCAGCATGTCGTGGGCACAACTACCGGTTTGGATGATTGATCTTCACCGGATGCCCTCACCCTCCGTCACCTGCGACTCTGCACTCTGGCCCCGGGGACTACCCGCCGGTAGGGTGTCCGCCTCAGCGTCCTCCTGACCACCCATCGGGGCAGGGCCGCGCTCGGCAGCGGCCATGTCCGTCACCCCACCGAGAGAGACGAGTACGAGCATGACCGAGCAGAGCAGCACCCCCCGGGTCGCGGTCGTCACCGGCGCGGCCCGCGGCATCGGCGCCGCGACCGCCGAGCGGCTGGCCGCCGACGGCTACGCGGTGGCCGTCGTGGACCTGGATGCCTCGGCGGGCAAGGACACCGTCGAGCGGATCATCGCCGCGGGCGGCAGGGCCCTGGCAGTGGGGGCGGACGTCTCGGACGCGCAGCAGGTGGAGGCGGCCGTGGCGACGATCACCGCCGAGCTGGGCGCTCCGGTGGTCCTGGTCAACAACGCCGGGGTGCTCCGCGACAACCTGCTGTTCAAGATGTCCGAGTCGGACTGGGACACCGTGATGGACGTCCACCTCAAGGGGGCCTTCCTGATGACCCGGGCCTGCCAGAAGCACATGGTGGACGCCGGCTTCGGCCGGATCGTCAACCTCTCCTCCTCCTCGGCGCAGGGCAACCGCGGGCAGGCCAACTACTCCGCCGCCAAGGCCGGCCTGCAGGGCTTCACCAAGACCCTGGCGATCGAGCTGGGCAAGTTCGGCGTCACCGCCAACGCGGTGGCGCCCGGCTTCATCGCGACCGACATGACGGCCGCCACCGCGGCCCGGGTCGGCATGGAGTTCGAGGCCTTCAAGCAGGCCGCCGCCACCCAGATCCCGGTGAACCGGGTCGGCGTGCCCGAGGACGTCGCCAACACCATCTCCTTCCTGGCGGGCGAGGCGGCCGGCTTCGTCTCCGGCCAGGTCATCTACGTGGCCGGCGGCCCGCTCGACTGACCGCCGCACCGCGCCAGGGCCCGTCCGGCGGGTCTCTTTCGGTCCGCAGGGATCCGCCGGACAGGCCCTGGGCCCGCCCGCGATGCGCGCGGGCCCAGGTGGGAGGAGACTCGGGTCTCAGAAGCCCGCACTCCCCGGGAGGCACCAGATGACGAACGAGCCCACCGACAGCGAGTTCCGCCCGACGCCGGACCGCCTGCTCCACACGGGTGCCGAGCACCCGGTGGACCCGGAGGACCTGGTCATGGCCTCGGGCCGCACCCCCACCCCGGAGCTCATCGAGAAGGCCCGGCAGGACCTGGAGAAGTACGGCGCCGCCGCGGTCGAACGCCTGGTGCCCTGAGATCTCCAGCCCTTCACAGGCCCCCGCAGATGCGGGGGCCTGTGTGTTTTTCCGACCGCCCGGCGGTGTGGTCAAGCGGGGGGCTGTGCGCTATACCTGCTCATCAGTGTTTGTTCTTGCATGATGAGGAGCTCATATGCGCAGAACTTTGCAACACTCCCCGCGGTCACGGACCGTCGCTCTCGCCCTGGCCGCCCTGCTCTCCCTCGGTGGCGGTGCCCTCACCCCGGCCCTCACCCCGGCCCTCGCCGCAGCGCCGGCCGCCGCGGTGGCCGGATCGGCCGGCGCCGTCACCGGATTCACCGCGAGGGGCGCCGTCTACACCTTCTCCGCGGGCAGCGCCAGGGCCCGGGTCAGCTTCGTCACCGACCAGGTCTTCCGGATCGAGCTCGCTCCCGACGGCTCGTTCACCGACCCGGTCGGCGCCGACGTCGTCCTGCCGCAGGGCGCGCCGCCCGCCACCAAGTGGCGTGACCGGGGCGACCGTTACGAGCTGTCCACCGGCAAGGTCACCCTGCGCGTCTACAAGTCGGCACTGCGCTTCGCGCTCTACCGGGCCGACGGCACGAAGGCCTGGGAGGAGACCCGGCCGATCTCCTGGGACGGCAAGACGACCACCCAGGCCCTGGCCCGGGGCGCGAACGAGCAGTTCTTCGGCGGCGGTGAGCAGAACGGCTCCTTCTCCCACCGCGACAGGACCGTCCAGATCGGCGTGGACTACGACTGGGACGAGGGCGGGCACCCCAACTCCGTGCCGTTCTACCTCTCTTCGGCCGGGTACGGCGTCTACCGCAACACCTACGCCCCCGGCACGTACGCCTTCACCGACCCGGTCACCACCACCGAGCAGGAACTCCGCTTCGACGCCTACTACTTCGCCGGGCCCGGCCCCAAGGACGTGATCGGCCAGTACACCTCACTGACCGGAAAACCGTTTCTTCCGCCCATCTACGGCCTGGAGATGGGCGATTCGGACTGCTATCTGCACAACGCCAACCGGGGTGAGCGACACACCCTGGACGCACTGAAGATCGCGGACGACTACCGCAAGAACGACGTGCCGAACGGCTGGATGCTGGTCAACGACGGCTACGGCTGCGGATACGAGAACCTCGCCCAGACCGCCGAGGGCCTGCGGCAACGCGGGATGCAGCTCGGCCTGTGGACCGAGAACGGCCTCAGCCAGCTCGCCGACCAGGTCAAGTCCGGTCAGCGGGTGGCCAAACTGGACGTCGCCTGGGTCGGCGACGGCTACAAGTTCGCGCTCGACGGCTGCAAGGACGCCTACCGCGGCATCGAGGACAACAGCGACGCCCGCGGCTTCACCTGGGCGCCCGAGAGCTGGTCCGGCGCCCAGCGCTGCGGAGTGCAGTGGAGCGGCGACCAGTCCGGCAGTTGGGACTACATCCGCTGGCAGATCCCCACGTACGCCGGCTCCACCATGTCCGGGATGGCCTACAACACGGGCGACGTGGACGGCATCTTCGGCGGCAGCCCGCAGACCTACAGCCGCGACCTGCAGTGGAAGTCCTTCCTGCCCGCCGTCATGTCGATGGACGGCTGGGCGCCCAGCGACAAGCAGCCCTACCGCTACGGCGAGCCGTACACCTCCATCAACCGCAAGTACCTCAAGCTCAAGGAGTCGCTGCTGCCCTACATGTACAGCTACGCGGCCCAGGCCCACCGCACCGGTGTCGGCCCGGTCCGTCCGCTGGCCCTGGAGTACCCTGACGACCCGGTCACGGCCACCGACGCGGTCAAGTACGAGTTCCTCAGCGGCCAGGACTTCCTGGTGGCCCCGGTCTACTCCGACACCTCGGTGCGCGACGGCATCTACCTGCCCGAGGGCACCTGGATCGACTACTGGACCGGCCGCACGTACCAGGGCCCGACCACGGTCAACGGGTACCACGCGCCGCTGGACACCCTGCCGCTGTTCGTCAAGGCCGGTGCCACGGTGCCGATGTGGCCGGGCATCAGCTCCTACCGGGACCGCACCGCCGACTCCCCGCTCGCCTGGGACGTCTACCCGCAGGGACACAGCGGCTTCAGCCTGTACGAGGACGACGGGGTCACCCGCCAGTACCGCGACGGCGGCTACGCCATCCAGACCGCCCGGGTGGACGCTCCGAGTGCCGGGCGGGGGCGGGTCCGCATCGACGTCTCGCCCAGTGTCGGGACCTTCACCGGCAAGCAGAGCGCCCGGCCGTACCTGTTCACCGTACACAGCGGCACCGCGCCGAGCCGGGTCGCACTGGGCGGGCGGGCCCTGCCCGAACTGGCAGACCGGGCCGCCTTCGACCGGGCCGGCCAGGGCTGGTGGTACGACGCGGACGACCGTGGCGGCGTGATCCACGTGAAGACCGCGGCACTCTCCACCTCGGCCGGCCTCCGGCTGGTGCTGGACGGAGCGAGCGCTGTCGGTCCGGCCGCGCGGTAGCCGACGGAATGGCTACGGTTCGGTGACATTCTCGGCAGCGGTCACCGGCCGCCCGCGGAGGACCGCGCTGGTCCTTCCCTCCCGGCCGGCCACCCCGCCGACACCGGACCGCCCGCCGGATCCCCTCCGGGATCGGCTCGTTCGACGGCACGAGGGCCGGTCACGGCAGTCGGGCACAGGCCCGGGACCACTACGCCTGACCTGCTGATCCACTCGGCACCGCCCTCAGAGCGGCGCCCGTCCGCGCAGGCCCCCACCCCGCGAGGACGGGCGCCTCACCGCCTTCGAACCTTCCCCACCAGCGCACGGGAGTGCGCCGGGAGTGAGTGGTCACTGCGAGGTGACGACCGCTGGCACTGGGCAAGAGTGCCCAGGTGGAGCGGGTAATGTCGAAGCCGTGCAAGCTCATGTCGAACCGTCCGGCCACCGGACCGACCCCGCCGTGGACGGGGGATCCGCCGAGGCAGGGTGGCTACCGATGAGCCGCCGCCACGCGATCGTCTTCGGTCTCACCGGCCTGGCGTACCTGCTGGTCGTGATCGCCGTGGTGCTGAACACCAAGCTGGTCGATCTCGACTGGGCGCTCAAGCAGCTCAGACCCTACAAGCGCTGGCCCGAGGTCCAGCCGCTGCTGAACGTCTGGATCATCGCGGGGCAGCGCGGCCCCTCCGCGATCATCGCCTGCGCCTGGCTGGGCTGGCGCTGCTTCCGGCACAAGACCGTACGGCCGCTGCTGGCGATGGGGGTGGCACTGCTGCTGCTCAACATCACGGTCGGCGGTGTGAAGATCGTCACCGGCCGGCTCGGCCCGCACTACGCGCACTACCTGGGCTCGCCCGAGCTGTTCGCCGGCGGCACCATCTTCCCCTCCGGGCACACCGCCAACGCCGTGGTGACCTGGGGTGTACTCGCCTACCTCGCCGAACGCTGGCGCCGCACCGGCATCCTGCTGGCCTCGTTCACCGCCGTCTCGATCGGGCTCACCACGGTCTACCTGGGCACCCACTGGTTCTCCGACGTCCTGGCCGGCTGGGCCGCGGGCGCTCTGGTCCTGCTCTCGATGCCCCTCTTCGAGCCCTTGATCGCAACGATCGACGAACGCATCACCGCCCTCTGGCGCGGATCGCGCTAGGCCCGTACTTCGCGGGTCGTTGAATCGAATGGTTCGGGCCCGGGAACGGTGTCCAAGGCCGCCCCGGTGGCGTTGGATTGGGTGTGTCGA
>NZ_JBSFJU010000050.1:0-61229 GCF_053598215.1 Kitasatospora sp. NPDC001175
CCTTCCCCGGGGTCGTCGCGGTGGGAGCCGTGGACCGGCAGGGCCACGTATGGAACATGTCCGACAAGGGACCCGAGACCACCCTGGTGGCCCCGCCACCGTGCACACAAGTGTGAGGCCCTGGTGATGACTTGGCGCACCGGGACCCCTCGCACCGGCTCCCGTGGATACCGTGCCGCCAGAGCGTGATCGACCACGCTCACCGGGACTGCACTGTGACCACGATCACCTGAAGTCCGTCCCGGATTTCCGTTATCGGACGCCGGCCACCGGATCTCCCAGTGCGACAGGGCAGTACGGACAGGCCGACGGAGAAGGTGGACCACAGGATGGACAGGGACTGCGGCACGGCAACGGTGGTGCAGGCGCAGGCCGGTGACCGGCGCGCCACGGACGAGCTGATCGGCAGCCACCTCCCGCTGGTGTACAACATCGTCGGCCGAGCGCTCTCCGGGCACCCGGACACCGATGACGTGGTCCAGGAGACCATGCTGCACGCCGTGCACGGCCTGCCCTCGCTGCGCGAGCCGGCCAGCTTCCGGTCCTGGCTGGTGGCCATCGCGATGAACCAGATCCGCCGCCGCCACCAGAGCGCCCAGGCGCAGCCGGCCGTTCCGGGCGGGTACGAGCCGGGTGGCTGTGAACCGGCCGATCCCAGCGCGGACTTCGTGGAGCTGACCATCGTCCGGCTCGGCCTCTCGGGCCAGCGCCGCGAGGTCGCGGAGGCCACCCGCTGGCTGGACGAGGACGACCGCGAGCTGCTGTCGCTGTGGTGGCAGGAGGCCGCCGGCCAGCTCACCCGGACCGAGCTGGCCGCCTCGCTGGAGCTGGCGCCGCAGCACGCGGCCGTCCGGGTGCAGCGGATGAAGAACCAGCTGGAGAACGCCCGGATGGTGGTCCGGGCGCTGTCCGCCGTACCGGTCTGCGGGCAGCTCTCCGAGATCACGGCGGGCTGGGACGGGACGCCGGGAACCTTGTGGCGCAAGCGGATCGCCCGACACGTACGGGACTGCGGCTTCTGCGCGCGGCAGCGGGACGGGCTGTTCCCCGCCGAGGGGCTGCTGGCCGGCCTCGCCCTGGTCCCGGTCCCGCACGGGCACCTGATGTCCGGTGCGCTCGCGAACGCCCTCTCGGCGCACGCGCACGCGGCCGGCTCCGCGCACCCGGCCGCGGCCGGCTCCGCCCATGGCTCCGGCCCATCGCACGCCGCGTCCGGTGCCCGCAGGGCGCACCGGCACGCCGCCGGACGGGGACGCCGGGGGCTGCCGAAGGCGGCGTCCTCCCACAAGCTGCTGGTGACCGCGCTGGGTACGGCGGCGGTCACGGCCGCCGCCGCCGGTGTGGTCGCCGCCGCACAGGGGCCGTCGAGCACGGTGACGGCCGACCCGGTCGCCGCCCCGCCGGAGAGCGTCTCGGCGCTCTCGCTGGGCACCGACGCGACGCCGGCCGCCGTACCCTCGTCACCGGCCGCACCGTCCCCCTCGAGTGCTCCGTCCTCCGCGGCGCCCTCCCCGTCCGCCTCGGCCACCCCCTCGCCCAGCGCCTCCGCGACACCGTCGCCGACCCCGACGGCGACCCGGGCCCCGTCGAGCCCGGCCAGCAGCCCGACCGTCCGTGTGGCGCCGACCACCTCCTCGATACAGCAGCAGGTCATCGACCTGGTCAACGCCGAGCGTGCGAAGGCCGGCTGCACGCCGGTCAAGAGCAACTCCAAGCTGCAGACCGCCGCGCAGGGGCACTCCGACGACATGTCGGCCCGCAACTTCTTCGACCACACCAACCCCGACGGTGAGGGTCCGCAGCCCAGGATCGAGGCGGCCGGCTACCGCTGGAGCACCTGGGGCGAGAACATAGCCCGCGGGCAGAGCACGCCGGCCGACGTGATGGACACCTGGATGCACAGCCCGGGCCACCGGGCGAACATCCTCAACTGCGCGTTCACCGAGCTCGGTGTCGGCGTCCACCAGGGCAGCGGCGGCCCCTGGTGGACCCAGGACTTCGGCGCCCCGAGCTAAGACCGGCACTCGAACTCCCCCCGGTCCCAAGGCAAAAGGAGTTGTCGCGGGACCGGGGAAGGCCGAGGATCACGGCCATGGAACACCCCGCCGAGATCATCAGAAACGACCGGGTCGAGCTGCGCCGCTGGCGCGCCGACGACGCCGCGGCCATGGACCGCCTGGTCATCGACGCCCTGCCGCACCTGCTCCCGTGGATGCCCTGGGCCGCCGAGCACGACTTCGCCGCGGTGGCCGACTACACCGCCCGCAGCGAGCAGTGGTGGCTGGACGGCGAGGCGTACAACTTCGCGATCACCACGGATGGTGAGCTGGTCGGCAGTTGCTCACTGATGCGACGGATCGGCCCCGGGGCGCTGGAGATCGGCTACTGGATCCACCAGGGCTGGACGGGCCGGGGACTGGTCACGATGGCCGCCGCCGCACTGGTCCGGGAGGCGTTCGCGCTGCCGGAGGTCGAGCGGCTGGAGATCCACACCGACAGTGCCAACACCGCCAGCATCGCGGTGGCCCGGCGGCTGGGCTTCACCGAGATCTCGCGCAGGCCGTCGCCGGGAGGACCGTGCGCTCCCGCGCGGGCCGGTGTCGATGTGATCTGGGAGCTGCGCCGCTGACGGCCGGCAAAAGCTCCTCCTCCTGGTGACCCTGCCCTCCTCCCGCCGCCGGGCCGGCGGCCGGTGTCACCGGGAGGAGGGACGCGACTTGACCACCAGGTAGGCGCCCTGGCCGATCAGGAGAATGCCGGCCAGTTGGGCCGCGCACCTCACGGGCAGGTGCTCGCTCAGCGGGAGCCGCTGGAGGGTGGCCGAAAAGTTCAGCAGCAGTCCGAGAATTCCGACGACCACTCCGCCCACGAACCTAATCCGCCGAATGCGGTCGATCGCCATTCCGTTCCGGCCTTTCGTCACTTCGCTGTGTTCCGGATCGCGTTGGTACGGCACTGAGTTCCAGCGGTGGTCCGAGCAGGTGCAGCAGGCTGCGGTTGTGCTGGAGCAGCCAGGAGAGATAGGCGGGATTGACCCGGGCCAGGTCGATGTAGGCGGCGCGCAGGTCTGCGTGCAGGGCGTCGGGTGCGCCGGTGGCCAGCGCGCCGGGCCGCCAGATGAGCAGCAGCCGGACGGCGAGCGGGTCGCCGTGCAACGGGCGGACGGCGGTGCCCGGAGCAGCGGCCGAGGTGGGCTGACAGGGGCGTACGGCCTCGCCGGAGGCGACCAGTTCGGCGGCGGTGGCGTGGTCCCTGACCTGCACCACGCGCGGGTCCAGGCCGGCCTCGCGGAAGATCCGGCGCAGGGCCGCGTACTCGTGGTCGGCCGCCGGGTCCACCATCCAGGTGTCCTGGGCGAGGTCGGCGAGGTGCACCACGGGCCGGGCGGCGGCCGGGTGCCGGTCGGAGAGCGCGACGAACCGCGGTTCCCGGGCCACCAGTACGCGGTGTTCGGCGCCCGGCGGGAGGCGGAGCGGGAAGCCCTCGCTCTCGTGCACGAAGGCGAGGTCGAGCTCGTCGTCGGCGACCATGCGCAGCAGGGCGATGGCCGAGATGTCGATGTGGATGGCGGGGTCGACGTCGGCGCAGCGCTCGCGGACCCGGCGCAGCCATCCCGGGACGGCGCGGCTGCCCACGCTGCCGATCCGCAGCCGTTTCCGCTCGCCGCCGGCGGCTTCCTGCCGGGCGGAGGAGACCAGGGCGGCCATCTCGGTGAGGATGGGCCTGGCGCGGGAGAGCACCGAGTGGCCGAGTGCGGTGGGCTGGCTGCCGGTCTGCTCACGGGTGAACAGGGCGCCGCCGATGGTCCGTTCGATCCGGTGCAGCTGGGTGGTGAGGGACGGCTGGGTCATGCCGAGCTGCAGCGCAGCCTTTCGCACACTGCCGGTGTCCGCGATCGCGCAAACCACTCTCAGATGCCTCACGTCCAGTTCCACGACGAGAGCATAACTACTGGTCAGATTATACGCCAGGGACATGCCAGATAGTGAAACGGTTCACCATGGGGTTCCCAAGCCGGAGTATTGGTCCGAGCTATCGCCCATTGACATCATCCGCGAGTTCGACGGGCTGAACCAAGCTCTGTGCAGCACCGGTTCACCCGATGACCACGGCGTTGCCCCACAGCGATCGTGGAACTCGCGAATGGAGTCCCCCACATGAAACTCTCCAAGTTTGCCCTGTCCGCTGCGCTCGGACTCGCGCTGGCGGGCGGCCTCGCCGCCGCCCCCGCCTCCGCGGCGAGTGCCGACACCACGGCACGCCAGGGATACACCGCCTCCTCGTACACCGGCTCGGCCGCGGAGGCCGCCGCCAACAAGGCCTTCTACCAGGCGGTGATGAAGTCCGCGCTGGCCAAGCAGGCGGCACAGCCGTTCCTCAAGGCGGTCGTCGTCACCTACGACCCCAGCAACGCACCGTCCTTCGCGAGCCAGATAGCCTCCAGCGCGCAGATCTGGAACAGCTCGGAGCGCAACATCCAGCTCCGGGCGGGCAGCAACGCCGACTTCAGCTACTACGAGGGCAACGACTCGCGCGGCTCGTACGCCGACACCGACGGCCACGGCCAGGGCTACGTCTTCCTCGACTACAGCCAGGCCCGGCAGTTCAACCCCACCCGGATCGTCGCGCACGAGACCGGGCACGTGCTCGGCCTGCCGGACCACTACTCGGGCCCGTGCAGTGAGCTGATGTCCGGCGGCGGTCCCGGCCCCTCCTGCACCAATCCGTACCCGAACGCCACCGAGAAGCGCCGGGTGGACTCGCTCTGGGCCAACGGCCTGGCGGCGGCGACCCGCTGACGCCACGATCTGTCCGAGCAGCCCGACCCCGCGCGGGGTCGGGCCGTTCGGCCTGCCGTCCGCGACTCGTCAACTCGTCCTTCTCGCGGGCGTGTTCGCGCTGCCGAAGGTCCCACTCACCGCCGGTGGGTACTGCTGACGGTGTCGGCGAAGCTCCGGGCGAGCGGGGTGAGGGCCTCCCAGCGGCGTACCGCCCAGCCCACCGCCAGGCGCGGCAGGTCGGGGATGGGGATGAACCGCAGCGGGCCGGTTCCAGCGTCCTGGAGCTTCTGGTTGGGCAGCGCCGGGACGATGGCGTGTCCGAGGCCGAGCTCGGTCAGCAGGACCGCGGTGTCCCAGTCGGCGACGCTCGGTTCGGGGCTGATCCGGATGCCCAGCTCCGCGAAGGCCGTGTCCAGATGGGCCCTGGCGGAGGAGTTCTCCGGCAACCTGATGTGCCGGATGTCGGCGAGGTCCGCGGCCTCGACCCGGGACCGGCCGGCGAGCGGATCACCGGCCGGTACGGCCAGCACCCAGGGCAGTTCGACCACCGGGTGCTGTTCGATGCCCCGGACCGGAGCACCGATGGTGATCCAGGCGAGGTCGATGTCGTTGGCCGCGAGGGCGGTGAAGCACCTGCGGCTCGAGGTCTCCGTCTGGAACTCCAGGCTCGCCTCGGGATAGCGCCTGCGGAAGGCGACGACGGCCTCCGACATGAAGTGCCGCACGGTGGTCGCGCCCGTCGCCACCCGCACCGATCCGACCTCGCCGCGCGCCAGTTCGTCGATGCGGCGCAGCGCGAGGTCGAGGCCGGCGAGGCCCTCCGCGGCCGCCGCCTGCAGGAGGCGGCCCGCCGGGGTGGGGACGACACCGCGCGGCTGACGCTCCAGCAGGCGGGTACCGGTCTCCCGCTCCAGCCGTTTCACGTGCTGGCTCACCGCGGACTGGGTACAGGAAAGCTCCCGGGCGACGGCACTCAGGCTTCCGCTCTGGCACACCGCCACATAGACACGCAGGTCATCAAGGGTCACTCACCCCAAGTTAGACCTTGGATCAGACGTAGGAAACCCTAGGATTGACTTGGATTCAGGATGTCCCGGATGATCGCCGCAGGGCCCAGGGCGGCAACCCGTCCCGCTCTCCCTCGTCGGTCCGGACCGCGACGGGGAGTCGGACGGGTGTCGACCCGCCGGGCTCCGCGGGAGCCCCGCCCGTCGTCCGTACGTCCGATGGCCACCGCCCAGGGCCGGCGCGGTACTCGACGAGGCGGGCGCCCGGTGGGACTCCCCCGCCCGACACCCGCTACACGCTCCCGAGTCGACCCAGCCTGGAAGGACTTCGGCACAGTGGCTGCTCCGCTCTCCAGTTCAACCTCCCGCTCCGACGGCCTCTCGCCGCGCCCGTGGACCGTCGCGGTGCTCGGCCCGGGAGGTGTCGGCGGCCTGCTGGCCGCCCTGCTCTCCCGGGCCGGTCACCGGGTGGTCTGCGTGGCCGGGGAGACGACCGCTCAGGCCCTTCGGCAGGACGGATTCCGGGTCCGCAGCAGGCAGTTCGGCGACTTCACCACCCACGTCGAGGCGGAGACCAAGCTGCGCGAACCGGTGGACCTGTGCCTGATCGCCGTCAAGCACACCGTCCTTGACGCGGCGCTGGAGCGGATTCCGGCCGGGGTGCTGGGCGACGGCCTGGTGGTGCCGCTGCTCAACGGCATCGAGCATCCGGACGCACTGCGCGAGCGCTACGGCGCGCGTCGGGTGGCCCCGGGTGCGATCCGGGTCGAATCGACCCGCACCGCACCCGGTGTCATCGAGCACGGCAGCCCGTTCACGGAGATCGACCTGGCCGGGGCGCCCGAACTCCTCCGCCCGCTGGCCGCGGTACTGGATGGCGCGGGTGTACGCACCCGAGTGGTCGAGGACGAGACCGCCGCGCTCTGGGCCAAGCTCGCCTTCCTCGCACCCTTCGCCCTGCTCACCACCAGGTACGGGCTGACCGTCGGCGACGTGCGGACCGGGCACCGCGAGGAGCTGGCTGCCCTGGTCGCTGAGGCCGCCGCGGTGAGCGAGGCGTGCGGTGCGCCGGCAGACCCCACGAAGGCCCTGGCGCTCTACGACGCGTTCCCGGCCGGCAGCAAGTCGTCGATGCAGCGCGACGCCGAGGCGGGCCGCCCGCTGGAACTCGACGCAATCGGCGGGGCTTTGCTGCGAGCGGCCGACCGGCACGGCGTCCCCGTGCCGGTCGCCGCCCGGTTGATGGCCGAACTGACGGCCCGTTGAGGGCCTGTTGACGGCCCGTCACCCGGCGGTCCCGTCTCGACCGCATCGGGGCCGACTGGACCGACATGCGTCCCGCCGGTCCGGCCGAGGTCATGGCACGGGCCCGGTGATCCCGTAGTCTCCGAGTCCCGGGCCACCCGCCCGGGCACTCCACTTCCGCACGAGACCGGAACACACCACCGATGTCGACTTATCCCGCCACCGCAACCACCTCCGCACACACCGGCGCCTGGGCCCGCAGCCACACCGCGCGCCCGGCGGCCCGGCTCCGTCTGCTGTGCTTCCACCCGGCGGGCAGCGGCCCGTCCTTCTTCCGGGACTGGCCCACCCTCCTTCCCGAGGACATCGAGATCCTGCCGATCCAGCTGCCGGGGCGTGAATCGCGGTTCGCCGAGCCCCACCTGACGGACTACCGGCAGGCGGTGGAGCAGCTGTACGGCGGTCTACGGCCGTACCTCGACCGCCCGTACGCGCTGTTCGGGCACAGTATGGGCGGCCTGCTCGCGTACGGACTGGCGGCGGCCGCCCGGCGGCACGGCGACCGTACGCCCGCGCGGCTGCTGGTGAGCGGCTGCGGCGGGCCGGGTACCGCGCCCGCGAAGCCGGGCCGGTCCGACTGGTCCGACCAGGAGCTCGTGGCCGACCTCAGGCAGATGGGCGGCACGCCCGAAGCCGTGCTCACCGACCCCGACCTGCTGGGCGTCATCCTGCCGGTGCTGCGCGCCGACTACGCGATCTGCGACTCCTTCCGCCGGCCCGACGGCCCGCTGCTGGACTGCCCGGTCAGCGTGCTCGGCGGGGAGGACGACATCTACTCGATCGACGATCTCCGGCTGTGGTCCGCCGTGACCCGCTCGACCACTTCCGTCCGCACCTTCCCCGGCGGCCACTTCTATCTCAGCGAGGAGTCGGCCGGCCCCCTGCTGGCCGCCGTCAAGGCGGACCTGGCCGACACCGCCTGAGCCTCCCCGCGCCGCCCCCGGCCGGTCGCGACCCGCGTCACGGTCCGCGGCAGCCGCCCGGGCGCCTTGCTCCGGCGCCCGTGCGGCATCCTGGATGCCGTTTCCCGCGGCCTCGGCGGAGCGGGCGGGTCCGCTCGCCGTCCCTCGCGGGGAGCGCGGCGCCCGGACCGTCCGCCGCCGGCCTCCGAGCGGGAACACCGGGGCCGGACGGGCGGTTGTCCGCTCCGGCGAACACCTACCGAAGAGAACACCCGTGAGCCTGTACGACATCCCGCTGCGCACCCTGGACGGGCAGCCCGGCTCGCTGGCCGACCACAAGGCAAGGCGCTGCTCGTTGACAGCACGCCTATGTGGATGGACAGGGCTCTCGGACTGAGACCGCCCGAATCCGGCCCCGGGGCTCCCCGCTATCCCCAGAACGGGTCTCCGTCGGCTCCGTGGGCCAGCAGTTCGGCGAAGGCGGCCACCGTCGGGGCGCTGAACAGACTCCGGACGGTCACGGCGACACCCAGTGCCTCACGGATCCGGGCCACCAGGCGGATCGCGTCGAACGAGTTGCCGCCCAGCCGGAAGAAGTCGTCGTGGATCCCCATGCCGGGTGCGGCGAGCACGTCGGCGAACAAGGAGCAGAGCAGTGCCTCGGTCGCGTCGCGCGGAGCCGTCGGCCCCCCGGTCGGCCGACGCCGGGGCGCCGGCAGCGCCGCCCGGTCGAGCTTGCCGTTGGCCGTCAGGGGAAGCGCGTCGACTATCACGAAGTGGTCCGGCACCATCTGTGGCGGGAGCCGGAGCTCCGCCTCCCGCCGCACGTCCTCGACGTACAGGTCCGGAGCCGACCAGCCCGGCCCCCGGTGCGCCGGTGCGGCGCTCTCTCCGCGACCGGCGGCCGGCCGGCGGCCGCGGACGGCGTAGACGGTGACCAGACCGGTCTCCGAGAGCATCGCCAGCCCGTCGACGGTGACCCGGTACCCCCGCTCCTCCAGATGACCCCGGATCCAGTCGATCCGGCCCGGGGCGTTGTGCGCTTCGATCACCAGCTGGCGGACCAGGCCCCAGTGCTCCTCACGGAGCCCCAGAAGCACCTCGCGTTCGCTCTTCTCCGCATCGATCTTGAGCAGGTCGATCCGCTCCACACCGGTCTCGTCGATGACGTCCGACAGCGTGCGCAGCTCGCAGGTCACGTCGGTGTGTTGCAGCCGCTCGGTGAGCAGACTGTCGAGATCCGCCGCACCGCCCTGCGGGAGGGATTCCCGCATCGGCTGCTCGTTGCGGACGAAGGCCTCCAGGACACCGCGCTCCTCGGCGATGTCACCGAACCGCCCCGACATGATCGAAAGTTGCGGGTAATAGGTGAACGAGGCCGTACCCGCCGCCTCGGCGAGCCCGCACGGGAACAGCCTGGCGTTCGTCGGGCCTCGCGGCCACCACCGCGTCGGCGACCGCGGCGTGCCGGGCCAACGTCGCCTCGATCTCGCCGAGTTCGATGCGCACGCCCCCCACCTTGACCTGGTGGTCGTCGCGACCCAGGTAGTGCAGGACCCCGTCAGGGTCCCGCCGGGCGAGATCCCCGGTACGGTACATCCGGCTGCCGTCAGGGCCGTAGGGATCGGGGACGAAGCGCTCCGCCGTCAGTCCCGGCCGGTTGACGTACCCCCGGGCCAGCTGGACACCCGAGATGTAGAGCTCGCCGCTCACCCCAGGCGCGACCTGGTTCAACTGCCGGTCCAGAACGTGCAGTTGGGTGTTCCACACCGGCACTCCGATCGGCACCGGACCGGGCGGGTCGCCGGGGCCGCAGCGCCAGTAGGACACGTCCACCGCGGCCTCGGTGGGCCCGTAGAGGTTGTGCAGTCCGGCATCCAGGACACGGAAGAACCGTGACCGCAGGTCGGCCGAGAGCGCCTCGCCGCTCGCGAACACCCGGCGCAGCGAATCGCAGCGGGCCGCGGCCGGCTCTTCGAGGAAGAGCCGCAGCATGGACGGGACGAAATGCACGGTCGTGATCCGCTCCGCCCGGATCAGCTCGGCGATCCGGGCGGGATCACGGTGCTCGTCCGGCCCGGCCAGGACGAGGCGCGCGCCGACGCACAGCGGCCAGAAGAACTCCCACACGGAGACGTCGAATCCGGCGGGCGTCTTCTGCAGCACGTGGTCGTCGTGGCCCAGCGGATACTCCGCCTGCATCCAGCGCAGGCGGTTGACGATGGCCTCGTGGGACACGGCCACCCCCTTGGGCCGGCCGGTGGATCCCGAGGTGTAGATGACGTAGGCGGTGTTTGACGGGTGGGGCGAGGGCCACCCGGCCCCGTCTGCCGTGGGCCCGCCCTCCTCCGACATCCGCCGGACGTCCTCGCTGCCGAGCGTCAGCACGGGCCGCGCGTCCTCGGCCATCTCCCGTACCCGCTCGGCGGGCAGCAGCGGGTCGACCGGCAGGTATGCGGCTCCGGCCCTGTGCACGGCGTGGAGGGCGACCAGCAGTTCCACGGATCGCGGCACCGCGACCGCCACGATCGTCTCTGGCCCCGCGCCCTTGGCCACGAGCGACCGCGCCAGCCGGCCCGCCCTGGCATCCAGCTCGGCGTACGTGAGAGATACGTCGGCACAGACGAGCGCGACGGCGTCAGGGGTACGGGCCGCCTGGGCCGCGAACAGATCGGGCAGAGTCTCTGCCGCCATGTCGTGAACCGCGGTGTCGCTCATGACGTCACTTCCCATCGTTGTCGAACTAGCCGTCGGACCGGGACAGGCACCGACGGGACCGAGAAAGATCCATCACCCCGCAGCGGACTCGCAGGGGCGTACGACTTGCCGGGGAATCAGCTCTCGCCGTTCCACGACCGCCACAGCTCGGAGTACGGTCCGCCCGCGCCGACCAACTCATCGTGGGTGCCCAGCTCTACGATGCGGCCGGCCTCCATGACGGCGACGCGGTCGGCGTCGTGTGCGGTCTGCAGCCGGTGGGCGATGGAGATGACCGTGCGGTCCGACCGGACGGAGGCCACTGCCAGCTCCGCCTGCCGTGCCGTTCCCTGGTCAAGCAGTGACGTGGCATCGTCCAGGATCAGGGCGTGCGGGTCCGCCAGCTGCGCCCTGGCCAGGGTGAGCTGTTGGGCCTGGGCGGCCTCCGGTTCGACTCCGCCCGAGCCCAGCGGAGTGTCCAGGCCCTCCGGCAGATCGGCTAGCCGGCCCGCTTCCACCGACCTCAGCGCCGCGAGGACCGGTGCGTCGTTCGTCGTGACGACGCCCCCGGGGCCTCCCCTCTTCTCCCCGGCCTCAGACGACGAGCTCCGCCGCCCGCACCGGGAGGTCGTAGGTGCGCCTGATGCTGGAGCCGCTCCTGCGCAGGTCGGCTCCGTACACGTGGATGGACACGCTGGTGCGATCGGCCGAGTTCCGGACCTCGTGGATGTCACCCGGAGGAACGAGGAAGTCTACCGATCCGGCCTCGTTCGCCGTGACGCCGACGGGGACCAGGTAGGGCTGCTCCTCGTCCGCCACCAGGTGGTAGCGGACCTCCTCCTCGGCCCCGAGGTAGACGCCCGTCACGCACCAGGCGAGGTGGTCGTGAACGGTGGTCCGCTGCCCCGGCAGCCACACCAGCGCGACGACCGAGAACGCACCGTCGGGCTCCACGTACAGGACGTGCTGCCGGTACGACCGCCGGTCCGGCTCCAGCTGATCAGGTGCCAGCAGGCCTTCGCTCCGCAGGTGGGGGGCGAAGGCCCGCGCGACGCGTCGGCCGGTGCGCTCCGGGTCGTCGGTGCCCCCCGCCCGCACCGCCGCGCGGACGTCGGTGACGAGCCGGGCCAGTGGCGACGGGGAGGTCCTGCTCTCGGGGTGTCCACTCACGCGGATCGTCCTTTCTTGCGGTCGGCTACGGAAGGGTTGCCACGGCCGGACGGGAGGCCGGACTGCGCAGGGCCTCGATGTGCGCGGCCAGCGTCTCGACGGTAGGCGCGTCGACCAGGGCACGCACCGGGATGTCCAGCCCGAGTTCGGTCCGCAGCCGGCTGACGACCGCCAGCAGGGAGAACGAATCCCCGCCGACCTCGAAGAAGTTGGCCCGCACGTCCACCACGCCGAGCTTGAGCACCTCCGCCCAGGCCGCCGCGACGGTGCGCTCCGTCTCGGTGCCCGGCGGCGTCACGGCCGGCGGGAGGACCGGAGCCGGTTCGGGCCGGGGAAGCCGCTGGCGGTCCACCTTCCCGGTCGGTGAGAGCGGGATGGCGTCGAGCCACATGAACACGGCCGGCTGCATGACGATGGGCAGCCTCGGGGCGAGGTGGGCCCGCAGCGCAGCGTCGTCGAGCCCGCTGTGCGGCGTGCTGACCACGTGGGCGACCAGCCGCTGGTCGGGTTCCAGGACGACCACGGCGTTCGCCACGTCCGGGTGCCCGCGCAGCACCGATTCGATCTCCTCCAGCTCGACCCGCACACCGCGGATCTTGACCTGGCTGTCGACCCGGCCGAGGAACTCCATCTCCCCGTTGGACAGGCGGCGCACCAGGTCACCCGTGCGGTAGAGACGCCGGCCGGGCCGGGCCGGGTCCGGGGCGAACCGGTCTGCGGTCAGGGCGGGCTGGTTGCGGTAGCCGCGGGCGACGCCGTCGCCGCCGATCCAGAGCTCGCCGGGCACTCCGATGGGCTGCAGGTTCCCCCAGCGGTCGACCACCGCGCACGAGGCGTTGGCGATCAGCTCTCCCAGCGGCATGGAGCTGCGCTCCAGCGGCTCGTCGCCCATGCGGCCGACCAGTGCCGCGCCCGCGGTCTCCGTCGGCCCGTACTCGTTCCAGATCTCGCACCCGGCGGAGACGACCCCGCGGGTCCGCGCCACCAGGTCGGCGTCCAGGTTCTCGCCGCCCATGGACACGTGACGCAGCGTCGGCATCCCGATGCCGGCCTCCGTGATGCCGCGCATCTGGGTCGGCGTCAGGTACACCATGTGGATCGACCGCTCGTTGACGAACCGGGCGGTGGCCCGGCCGTCGGCCTTGATCTCACGGGGCAGCATGACCAGGCAGGCGCCTGCGGTCAGCGCGTGGAACATCTGCTCGACGGACCAGTCGAAGTGGTACGAGAGGTTGTGCACCACGCGGGTGCCGGGCCCGATGGGGCGGGTGTCCTGGGCCCATTGGATCCACGGGGTGATCGCGGTGTGCGGCAGTCCGACGCCCTTGGGCCTGCCGGTGGTCCCGGAGGTGTACATCAGGTACACCAGCTGCGACGGGTGCAGCGCGGGCTCCGGGGCACCGCCCTGCGCGCCGTCCCGCGCGCCGTCCTGCACGGTGCTCACCGCGTCCACGCTCTCCAGGACGGCGGCCGGCAGCTGGTCCCGCAGTTCCGGGGTGGCGACCAGGACCTTCATCCCGCTGTCCGCGACGACGTACGCCATCCGGTCGGCGGGGGCGAGCGGATCGATCGGCACATAGGCGGCCCCGGCCTTGAGGATGCCGAGGATACCGACGATGAGGTCCACCGACGGGTCCGCGCACAGGCCCACCAGATCGTCGGTTCCGATGCCGCGCGCCGTCAGCTCGGAGGCCAACCGGGCGGCCCTGCGGTCGAGTTCGCGGTAGCTGACCAGCTCGTCACCGCTCTCGACCGCGTCCGCGTCCGGGGTCCTGAGCGCCTGCTCCTCGAACAGCCGGTGCAGGAAGAGATCGGTGGGGTACGGACCGCAAGCGGCGGTGGACCACCTCTCGAGCTGACGGCGCTCCTCCTCGGGAAGGATGGTGAACTCGGAGAGGCGCTTGGCGGGAGCGGCCACCGCGTCGGCCGCGAGGACGCTCAGGTGGTCCAGGATGCGCCAGGCCGTGTCCTCGACGAACAGATCGGTGTTGTAGTCGACCGCGAGGCGATAGGCGAACTCGGTCTCGACGACCCGGAACACCAGATCGAACTTGACCGCCTTCAGGTTCAGGCCCAGCTCGACGTCGTTGACGGTGATCCCGGCCAGCTCCGGCGCCGGGACCTCGTGCTGGTACGCCAGCATGACCCGGAACGGCCCCTGCCGAGAGGCACGGTCGGTCGAGATCGCGTTGACCACCCGCTCGTAGGGGACGTCCTGGTGGGCGACGGCCTCCAGCATCCGGCCCCGTACCCGGCCGAGCAGTTCGGTCAGCGTCGGATCGCCGGACAGGTCGCTGCGCACGGCGAGGGTGTTGAGGAAACACCCGAGCATGGACTCGAGTTCCGGCAGGTCACGGTTGGCGCTGGGGATGCCGACCACGATGTCCGTCTGGCCGCTGTACCGGCTGAGCAGCACGTTGAGCAGGGTGAACACCGTCATGAACGGGGTGGCGTTGTGCTCCTTGGACAGCTCGCGAATCCGGCGCGACACCGCCCGGGGCAGTTCGATGTCCACCGACGCCCCTCCGCTCGTGGTGCTCTCCCGGGGCGGCAGGTCCGTCGGAAGGTCCAGGACGGGCAGCGGGCCGCGCAACCGGTCCTTCCAGTAGTCCAGTTGGCGTTCGAGCGCGGCCCCGGTGACCGTGCGCCGCTGCCAGGCGGCGTAGTCGGCGTACTGCACCGGCGGCTTCGCGGCCACCGGGAGCTCGCCGTCGGCGGCGGCCGCGTACAGCTCCAGCAGCTCGGCCATGGCGAGCTCGAAGGAGTACACGTCGGTGATGATGTGGTGCAGGTTGATGAGCAGGACGTGCCACTGCTCGTCGAGCCGGTACAGCTCGACCCGGAGCAGCGGCCCCCGCTCAACGTCGAACGGCCGCTGGGCGGAGTCGAGGAGCAGACCGGCCAGGACCTGCTCCTGCTTCTCCTCCGGCTCGCCCCGGAGGTCGACCACGGTCAGCGGCAGCTCGGCCTCGGCCCGGATCACCTGCTCGGGGACGCCGTCGACGGCCTTGATGGTGGTGCGGAAGACCTCGTGCCGGTCGACCAGCGCCTGGACGGCCCGCCCCAGGGCCGTGACGTCGAGCGGACCCACGAGCTCGTTCGCCACCGGGATGTTGTAGCGGGAGCCCGGCCCCTGGATGTGCTCGTCCACCCACAGCCGCTGCTGGGTGAACGAGGTGGGGGCGTGGAAGACCTCGCCCGAACGCCCCTCGAACGGCTCGATGGTCTGGGCCGCCCCGGGCCCCGTCTCCCGCATCCCCTCGATGGCCGTGGCCAGCTCGGCGAGGGTCTGGGCCTCGAAGAGCGCGCTGAGCGGGATCCGGATGCCCAGTTCCTCGCGCAGCCGGCTGATCGCTCTGGCACCTTGCAGTGAATTGCCGCCGAGTGCGAAGAAGTTGGCGTCCGGACCGGGAATCCCGGTGCGCAGGACAGCCGTCCACACCTCCGAGACGACGTCCATCACGGACCGCTGCGACATGTCGTTTCACCTAATCCATCGATCGAGGTCACGGTTGTTTCGAAGGGCTTCCGGTCAATGAGCGATCTGCCCGGGCACGGCACCGAGCCGCCCGGAGATCTCGGCGAGCACGGCAGGACGGGCGGAGTGCAGGAAGAAGTGGCCGCCGGGGAACATGCGCAGGTCGAAACCGCCGACCGTGAGCTCACCCCAGCCCGGCAGTGCCGCACCGCCCTCGTCCTCGGTCCCGCCGAACGCCGTGACCGGGCAGTTCAGGAGCGGCCCGCCGGTGAACCGGTAGGTCTCGACGACCGCGAGGTCGGCCCGGATCATCGGGAGCAGCAGGTGCATCAGTTCCGGATCGGCCAGCACCGCTTCCGGGGTCGCGGACCAGGAGCGCAGCTTCTCGACGAGCTCCTCGTCCGGCCCCTCGTGGTACGCGGTCGCCTCCCGGGCCTGTGGCGGCACGCATCCCGAGACGAACAGCCGGATCGGTGAACCGGCCTCCATCCGCTGCAAGGAGCAGGTGAGCCTCCAGGCCACCAGGGCGCCCATGCTGTGCCCGAAGAAGGCGAACGGACGGTCCAGGTGCGGGATGACCGCGGGCACCAGGGCATTGAGCACCTCGCCCATCCGGTTGAGCGGTGGTGTGCCCAACCGGTCCTCGCGGCCCGGCAGTTGTACTGCCCACGGCTCGATGTCGGCTGGCAGGGCGGCTGCCCAGCCACGGAACGCCGAGGCGCCGCCGCCGGCGTACGGGATGCAGAACAGCCGCGTGGCCGCCTGCGGCCGGTCGGCGAGCGGCCTGACCATCGCCGTCATCGGCCGGTCCTGCCCGCCATCTCCTGGCGCAGGGTCAGCGGACGCATGTCCGTCCAGACCTCGTCGATGTGCGCGAGGCAGGCCTCCTTCGAGCCCCGCTCCCCCGTCTCCCGCCAACCGGCGGGCAGTTCGCGGCCCTGTGGCCAGACGGAGTACTGCTCCTCGGAGTTGATCACCACGGCGTAGCCGTCGTCGTCACGCTGTCCGTCCATGGGTCCTTCCTTCGGTGAGATGACCGGGTACCGGCTCAGGCTTTCGGCGTCCCGGGCCGGGAGGCCCGCAGGGTCCCCAGCCGACGGCGGCCACCGGGTGTGGTCCGCGCCGCCCGCCGGGCCCGCGCCAGGGGTTCCGACAGGGCGTCCAGCGAGGCTGCCGCGTCGGCGGCGACCAGCCGCAGGACGGCCAGGAAGGCCGACCGGACCTCCTCGGCCTCGGACTTCGCCAGCCGTCGGGAGTTGTAGTTGAGCCGCAGGCTGAGCCGGTCCCCGTCCGGCCGGCCGAACAGGCAGAGGTCGAGCTGCGAGGTCTGCCGGGCCGGCGGCAGGAAGTCCGCGAACTGGAAGGACGTCGAGAAGACCGGGTTCCGGCCGGGCCGGGCCTCGACGTCGAGCTTCTCGAGCAGCAGGGTGAACGGATAACGGCTGTTCGCGTAGGCGCCGATGCTCACGGTCCTGGTCCGGCGCACGACCTCGTCAAATGTGTCGGAGCCCGACATCCTCACCCGGACGGAGACCGGGTTGACGAAGCTGCCGAGCATTCCGTCCAGCTCCTTGGTGTCCCGGCCGGAGAACGGGACGCACACCACGATGTCGTCGTCGGCACTGATGTCCCGCAGCGCGACCGCGTACGCGCTGAGCAACAGGATGTGCGGCGTGACGCGCAGCTGCTTGGCCAGTGCCGCCAGCCCTCCGGCGGTGTCGGCCTCGACGCCGAACTCCAGCGTCTCGTTCGCCACTTCCTCGGCGGGCGCGTCGTGGTCGCCGATGCGCAGCCTCGGCAGCGGGGCGGCCAGCTGGTCGAGCCAGTACGTCTCCATGGCCTTGCTCTGCTCGCTCGACAGCCACTGCTGCCGGCCCCGGACGAAGGCGTCGTACGTGGTCGGGAGCGGGGCCGGCTCCGGCTGACCGCCGGCTGCGAAGGCCCGGTAGGAGAGCAGCAGTTCACGCATGAGGATGCCCATGCTGGTGCCGTCCGAGACGATGTGGTGCAGGTTCACGTAGAGGCAGTGGTGGTCGGCCGCCAGCCGGAAGACCTTGATCCGCACTGGTGGGGTGGCGAGGTCCTCGAAGGCGGTTGCGTTCTCGGCCCGGACGCGCCGGTCCAGTTCGGCCCCGGGGTCGGCCGCGCCGGCCAGGTCGACGAGCGGCACGTCGAGGTCGTACTCGGGCAGGACACGCTGGCGCGGGCCGTCCGGGGTGTCCCGGAAGGACAGCCGCAGCGCCTGGTGACGGTCCACCAGGAGAGCCGCGGCACGGCGCACGGCGGCGATGTCCACCGCCTCGTGCAGGTGCTGCCAGTACGGCAGGTTGGCTTCCGCCCGGCTCTCATCCAACTGGTGCTGGAGCCACAACCCCCTTTGGCCGTTCCACAGTTCGAACCAGACCTGGTCGTCCTCGAAATCGTAGGGGTCTTCCACTTGGCCAGCCAATCTTCAGATCGATGGTTTGCAAAAGGCCCGGGCCGACGAGCCCCATTCGGGGGAACTTGCCACTGCTTCCAAGGAGTTCAACAGGCGCGGGCATCACCCAATAGACGAGCGAATCAATTCACACACCGTGACCCACATATTCTTATGACGCCCTTCGCTCTGTCAATATCCCTATGGATTACCGGATTTCATCGGACGTGCCCGAAGTTCACGGCCGGCACGGAACGGCGCTCGCGGCCTGGACCAGCCCGTCCGCCACCCGCCAACGCCCCTCGAAGGAGACCGGGCCGGCGCCGTCGGCAGTCGGCCCTGAGGCCGACAGCCGGGCGGCAGGAGGGTGATCACGGGCCGGGCCTGTCGAGCTCCGCCATCACGGCCTCCACCGCCTCCAGGGTGGGTGCGTGGTTGATCATCTCGAAGTGGTCCACGGGCACCGCGTACTGGCGGTAGTCCGGCAGGCCGAGGTCCGGCCAGTCGACCACCGGTCCGGGTGTGGCGGCGATGTCGGCGGGGTCGTCCCGGTCCTCGGTGGAGAAGAGCCGGACCGGGAAGTCGGCCGGCGGCGGGGCGTAGCCGGAGATCGCGGCGCCGACCGAGCCGAAGACGCGCACCCGGGCGTCGAAGTCGGCCTGGTCCTCGCCGGTGCCGAGCTCCCGGAGCACGGCCTCGGCCCCCCGCTCGGCCACCTCGGCCGGCAGGCCCGCCTCGGCGACGAGCTGCCGGAACTTCTCCCGCATGCCCTGCTCGACGGTGAGCGGCGGGCAGTAGAGGGAGGTGTTGAGCAGCAGCAGCGAGCCGATCTCCCAGCCCCGGCTCTGCAAGGCCCGGGCCAGCTCGTACGCGAGGATGCCGCCGACGCAGTAGCCGGCGAGGTGCAGGCGGCGCGGCAGGTCCGACGCCTCCAGGACCTCGACGAACTCCGCCACCTTCTCGCCGAGATCGCTGCTCGGCGGGCCGTCCTGGGGATTGAGACCGCGCGCCTGGAGGCCGTGCACGGGCCGGTCGACCGGGCTGCCCCCGAAGCGGTGCAGCCCGACCACGCCGCCGCTGGCAGAGGGCACCAGCAGCAGCGGTGTCCCGGCGCCGGTCGCGTTGAGGGTGACGAGCCGTCCGTCGGCGGTGACGGTGTCCTCCCGGAGCGCGGAGCCGATGCCCCGGAAGGTCCGCAGCTCGTAGATCCGCTGCAGTGAGACCTTGACACCGGAGGCGCCCCGTAGGGCGCTGGCCAGCCGGGCCGCCTTCAGGGACGTGCCGCCGGCGGCGAAGAAGTCGGCGTCCAGGGCAGCCGGCGGCTCGCCGAGGATGCGCGACCACTGGGCCGCGACCAGGGCGTCGACCGCGTCACGCTCTACGAAGGCAGGCAGCACGGCTCTTCCCTCTCTCCGGCGCCCAGCAGGTCGGTGAGCAGGGCCTTCACCACGGGCGCGCGAAACAGCTCCTCCGCCGTCACGTCGAACCGGTGCACGGCCCCGGAGCCCGGCCAGTCGAGCGCCTCGCTCAGCAGGACGTGCGTGGGGGCCGGCGGGGCCTGTGGGGGCACGGCCGCGGTCAGGGTGAAGCTCAGCCAGGCGCGCTGCCCCTCGGTCAGTTCGACCAGGATCTCCTCGTCGAGCTCGGGCGAGCAGCCGACGACCACCGAGAGGAGGAAGGAGCTGGCCAGGGCGAGCGCGTCGCCGGCCGGCAGGCCGGTGATCGCGGGCACCTCGGCGGACTCGTCCATGGCCAGGGCGAGGTCGGCCAGCAACTCCTGCGGGGCCTGGGGGTCGGCCGGCGCCGGGTCGAGCACGATGAGCGGGACGTCCGGCACAGGCAGCGCCTCGACCAGCGCCGAGGCCAGGCCGACGGCCGAGCAGTAGGCCAGCACCGCGACCGGGGGCGGCCCGGCGGCGGTGATCCGCTCGGCCCAGTGGGCGGCCTGCTCGGCCGTACCGGCGACGCTGTCGGCGAGGCCGGGGTAGTGCAGCGGGTCGATTCTGAGGGTCCGCTCCTGCCAGCCGTCGGGAAGGATTCCGCCGAACGTCCTCGGAGGCATCTCGTTGCCGAACTCCAGGACCACAAGGGGTCGCTGACTTTTCATCACTCCGCACTCCTGACGGCTTCGTCGACCATGGCGGAGAAGTCCGCGAGGACGGGATGGTTGAAGATGGTCTGTAGCCCGATCTTGATGCCGAACTGCTCACGCGTCCGGGACACCGCCCGGGCGGCGATCAGCGAGTGCCCGCCGATCTCGAAGAAGCTGTCGCCGGAGCCGGGGAGGTTCCCGGTCAGCTCGGACCAGATCGCGGCGATCCGTCCCTCGGTGGTGCCGGGCAAGGAGGGCTCGGCCGGGGCTTCGACCGGGGCTTCGAGCGGAGTGTCCAGCAGCGCCTTCCGGTCGATCTTGCCGTTGGGGGTCAGCGGCATCGCGGCGAGCCGTTGCAGACCGGCGGGGAGCATGTACTTCGGCAGCTGGCCGGTCAGTGCGGTGCGGATGGCGCCCGGCTCGGCCTCCCCGCAGAAGAAGGCACGCAGCGATCCACCGTCCTGGTCCGGCAGGTGGATGACGGCTGCCTGGTCCACCCCGGGAACGGCGAGGATCTCCTGCTCGACCTCGGCCGGCTCCACCCGGTGGCCGCGGATACTGACCTGGGCGTCCCGCCGCTCCACGAACTCCAGCTCGCCGTCGGCCGTCCACCGGCAGATGTCGCCGGAGGCGTACCAGCGGCTCCCCTCCTCATCGGGGACGAACTTGCGGCTGGTGAGCTCCGGATCGTTCCGGTAGCCCAGGGCCAGGACGTCGCCCCCGATCAGCAGCTCCCCCGGGACACCGGGGTCGGTGACCGCGGCCCCGTCGGCGTCCACCAGCCGGGCCCGGGCACCGGTGATGGGGCGTCCGATCACCGGTGCGCCCTCGGTGGGGCGGCGGCGCAGGTCGTCGCTGGCGGTGGTCACCACGGTGGCCTCGGTCGGACCGTAGTGGTTGAACACCGCAGCGGGGAAGGAGGCCGGCGGGTTCACCCGCAGGCGGTCTCCGCCGGTCAGCAGGACGGCCAGGCCGGCAGGCGGGTCGGGGAGGGCGAACAGCTGCTCGGCGAGCGGGGTGCTCAGGAAGCAGTGGGTGACGGCGCTGCGCCCGATGAACTCGGCGATCACCGCGCTGTCGACGAGCATCCGCTCGGTCGGCAGCACCAGCGTCGCCCCGCCCGCGAGCGCCGCCCAGACCTCCCAGACCGTGGCGTCGAACCCCAGCCCGGCGAAGGCACCGACCCGCACCCCGGGCCGGGTGCCGTAGGCCGCCCGGTGCCAGGACACCAGGTTCGCCAGCCCCGCGTGACCGACCTCCACGCCCTTGGGCGCACCGGTCGAACCGGAGGTGTAGATGACGTAGGCCAGCGGGGCCGGCCGCACCGTCGACGGGGACGCCCCGGTGGCGGGGCCGTCGAGCACCGGAACCCCTGCGGGCACCCGCCCGGCGAGCCCGTCCTGCGCGAGCACGGCGACCGGCCGGGCATCGCGCAGGATCGACTCGATCCGGCCGTCCGGCAGCGCCGGATCGAGCGGCAGGTACGCGGCGCCCGCGAGCCAGCTGCCCAGCTGCGCGACGACGCCCTCGATGCCGCGGTCGAAGAGCAGAGCGACCAGGCAGCCGCTCCGGTGGCCCTCGGCCTGCTGGATCCGCCCCGCCACCACGGCGGCTGCCTCCAAGAACTGACGGTACGTCAGCTTCTGTGCGCCGCACTCGATCGCGATCGCGTCCGGATGCGCGTCGACGGTTCGCCTGAGCAGGCCGACCACCGTCCGCTCGTTCACGGTGTCCTGCATGAGAGATCACTCCTATTCCCGGCAAGCAGTTCCTGGTACACCCGGGCGACGCGCTCCACCACGTCCCTGCCGACCCGGTGACCCTGGTGGGTGAGGTCCACCCGCAGGCCCCCGGAGGGCAGCGGCCACACCTCACAGACCAGTTCGTTCATGGCCGGCACGGCCGCCGGCGCATACGGCTGGACGGTGCACCCCGGCAGTTCGAGCCGCACGTCCTCGTTGCCCTGATAGGCGAACAGCGTCTGGTAGAGCGGGTTCCGGCCGGTCCTCGGCGGCCGGACCTCCCGGACCACGTCGGCGAACCGCACATCCTGGCGGGCCAGGGCCGCCGTCACCACCGGAAGGGCGGTGCAAAGGGCGTCCTCCGGGGTCCGGCACCCGTCCAGCGCCGGCAGGCGCAGGCAGAGGGTGTCCACCAGGCAAGAGACCGCCCGGAGCGCCTCCTGGCCGAACCGGCGGGCCAGCGGTACCCCGATCCCGAAGTCCCGCTGCCCCAGCACCTCGGTCAACGCGGCGCCGTAGCAGGCCACCAGCGGGGCGAAGAGCGTGGCGCCGGCCCCCTGGGCCAGCTCGGAGAGCGCGGCGACGGCCTCCGGCCCGACGGTGAAGACCACGGGCTTCGCGGCCCCGGCCGGCGGCACGGCCCCGGCCGGCGGCGGGAAGTCGAGCTCGGGCAGCCCGGCCAGCGTCGAGGTCCAGTACCGGAGTTGCTCCGGGTGGCCGTCCGGGCTGCTCAGGGCCGCCTCCTCGGCCAGCCGCCGCAGACCGGGGGACGCCTCCGCGAACTCCGGTACCGCTCCCCGGGAGCGGGCCTCGTACGCGTGCGCCAGATCGGCGACCAGGAGCCCCTGGGACCAGCCGTCGAACGAGACGTGGTGCACGGCCAGCCCCAACAGCCCGGTCTCGGCGTACACGCAGCGCCAGACCTCGCCGTCCTCGATCCGCAGCGGCCGGCCAAGCGCCCGGTCGAACCGGTCCGCGGCGACCGTCTCCACCCGGATGCCGTCGACCGGCCCGGGCAGTACGGCGACCGGGTCCTCGTCGACCCGGTAGGCCGCCCGGAGGCCCTCGTGGCGCTGGTGGAGATCGTTCAACGCGGCTTCAAGAGCCGGGAGTTGAAGTTCCCCGGAGACCCGCCAGGCCACCTGGCAGACGGCTGACGGGTCGTCCGGCAGCAGCTCGTGCTGCAGGCAGAAGTTCGCCTGGACGCCGCTCAGCGGGACCGGGCCGGTCTCCTCGGCCTGACGGCTCACCGGCAGTGCGGCGGCCGATTCGACCAGGGCCAGCAGGCCGTTCAGGGTCGGGGTCCGCAGGAAGGCGGAGGCCGAGATCCGGCGGCCCGTCCGGGCCTCCGTGCGCGCACACAGCCGCAGCGCGTCCAGGGACGTTCCGCCCAGGGTCGCGAACGGGACCTCCGGCGCCGCCTCCCACCCGACGATCCGGGCGTACTCCTCGCGGGCGATGCCCTGGTGGTCCCCGGAGGACGGACCCGCGTGGGTGGCTGCCGAGGAGGGGCCCACCGGAGCAGGCGCCCGGGAGAGGGTGGCGAGCAGTGCGCGGGTGTCGGCCTTGCCGTTCGGGGTAAGCGGGACGGCCGCCAGCTCCCGCAGTTCGGCGGGCATGCAGTGGGTGGGCAGGGCGGCGGCGAGCCCGGCGCGCACCACCTCCTCGGTGAGCGGCTGGGCGTTGGCCGCCCGCACGTAGAACAGCGCCATCCGAGAGAGGGCGCCGTCCTCGCCGGGCACCGGCACCGCCACCGCGCGCTCCACCGAGGGCAGGGCGAGGCAGGCGTTCTCGATCTCCAGGGGCTCGATCCGGTAGCCGCGGATCTTCACCTGGCGGTCGGCCCGGCCCCGGTAGTGCAGGATCCCGTCGGGCGTCCGGAAGCCCAGGTCACCCGTCCGGTAGACGCGGGTCGGCACACCGTCCAGCCCGACCGTGACGAAGCGGGCGGCGGTCTCGGCCGGCTGGCCCAGGTACTCGCTGGCCAGACCGGCGCCGGCGACGCAGATCTCGCCGGTCTCCCCCGGGGCGCAGCGCGCATCGCCGTCCAGCAGGTGGATCTCGGTCTGCGGCACGACCCGGCCGATCGGGATGCCGTCCGGGCGCTCGGTGTCCGCCAGGGTGACCGGGTGGGTGGCCGCGAAGACGCAGGCCTCGGCCGGACCGTACCCGTTGACCAGCCGTACCGAGGGATGGCGGGTGAGGAACTTGCGGATGTGGTGCTGCGACACCCGCTCCCCGCCGATGAGCAGTTGGCTCATCCCCTCGAAGCAGGAGAGGTCCTCGTCCACGAACATGTTGAACAGGGAGGAGGTGAGCCAGGCGGTGTCGACCCCGTGGTCGCGCACCAGCGCGGCCAGGCCCCCGGGCAGCAGGTACTCCTCCTCCATCAGCGCGACCGTCCCGCCGCTCACCAGCGGGCCCACCACCTCCAGGGTCAGGGCGTCCCAGTACAGGGAACTGACCGCCGCCGTGGTGTGGCCGGCGCCGAGGTCGGCGAAGGATCCGGGCCGGAAGAGCCGGACCGCCGCCCGGTGGGGGGAGACCACCCCCTTCGGCGTGCCAGTACTGCCGGAGGTGAAGAAGACGGCGGCCGCCGCGGCAGGATCGCAGGGCACCTCGGGGGCCCGGCGCCCGCGCCGCACCGCGGCCCCGATCGAGGAGAGCGCGCCCGGCCAGCACGGAACGCCCAGGTCCAGCGGAATCTCCGCCGCCAGCACCGGCGGCTCCAGCTGCCCGATGATCGAGCGGAGCCGCTCCTCGGGCCAGGCCGGGTCGAGCACGGCGTACGCGGCCCCGCACTTGAGGATGGCGAGGATGACCGCCACGAACCGGGGGGAACGCGGCATCAGCACCGGGACGCGCGTGCCCGGGCCGACGCCCGCCGCGTGGAGGTCGGCGGCGAGGTCGTCACTGGCCAGGTGCAGCTCCCGGTAGGTCACCCGGAGGTCACCCTGCCGCAGCGCGATCCGCTCGGGGTGCCGCAGGGCGTGCCGGGTCACCGACTCGTGGATCAGCCGGCTCTCGGCAGGCTCCGGGCGCTCGCTCGTAGCTCGTGTCATCCCAACTCTCATTCAGGGTGCGACGGTCAGCCGTCAGGAGGCCGTGCCGCGCACGGCGAGGTGTTCCAGGACGGTGATGCCGAAGTGCTGCCTGGTCACCGGCTGCCCGTCGAGGACGAGGCCCGCCCACCCACTGCCGAGGCGCTCCAGCACGATCTCGGACTCCAGCCTCGCCAGCCCGGCGCCGAGGCAGTAGTGCGCGCCGAAGCCGAAGGTGAGGTGCCGTCTGATCTCGCGGCCGTAGTCCAGGAGGTCCGGGTCGGCGAAGACGGCCGGGTCACGGTTGGCCACCCCGAGCATCAGCAGGACGAGATCACCCTCCGCGATCAGGTGGCCGGACACCTCCACCGGAGCGGTGGCGACCCGGGCCACCTGCTGGACGGAGGTGTCGAAGCGGAGCAACTCGTCGACCACCGATGCCGGTTCACCGCTCTGGAGGCCGGCCCAGGCGTCGGCGTGCAGCGCGGCCCGGACGGCCTTGCCGATGAAGGTCGAGGTGGTCTCGAACCCGGCGTAGATCAGCAGGCTCGCGGTGGCCCAGATGTCGGCGGCCTCGATGGCGCCCTCGCGGTGGGCGTTCCGCAGCAGCCAGAGCCCGGTCCCCTCCCGGACCTCCGAGCGCAGGGTCTCGTCCACCACGTCCGCGATCTCCTGCAGGGCGCGGTGGCCCCTGGTCCTGACCTCCGGCAGGTAGTCCGCGATCAGCAGCGCCGCGATGTCGGGCGCCCAGTCGTGCAGCCGGGGCGCGACCTCCTCGGGCAGGCCCAGGATCCGGCAGATGACCCGGCTGGAGAGCGGGACGGCGAGGTCCGCCATCACCTCCAGCCCGTCCGTCCGCCCCGCCAAGAGCTCGTCGACCAGCTCCTCCACGACGGGACGCATCGCGGCGAGCCGCTCGGCCGCGAAGAGCGGCGCGACGATCCGGCGGGCAGCGGCGTGCTCGGGGTCGTCGTTGAACATGAACCACCTGCGCACGACCTCGGCGGCCCGGCCCTCGCCCTCGCCCGCCCGGTGCAGCGAGGTGGTGCCCCGCTGCGGCCAGGCGGCCGACAGGGCCGGGTGACGCAGCAGGGCCGTCGTCTCGCGGAACCCGGAGACGATCCACACCTCCAGGTCCTCGTCCCAGCGGACCGGTTCCTCCCCCCGCAGCGGGAGGTAGTCCGCGCAGGGGTCCGCCGCCAGGCGGTCGTCGTCGCGGTAGGGGCAACGCGCGGCCTGATCCACCGTCACTTGGTGCCCCCCGGGAACTGGTCGACCCGGCGCAGCGGGGCGTACCCGATCTCGTCCAGGGTGCTCGGCGCCCCGTCCGCGAGGCTGACCAGGACGGCCTCTACGGTCGCCAGGTACAGCCCGATGAGCTCGGGGCGCAGATAGTCCCGGCTGGCGGTCAGCGAGAGGTGCAGACCCGCCCCGGTCGCCGCGCGGAGGTTGAAACCCGGGCTGGCCTGCCAAGCGTTCGGCGCCCATTCGATGCCGTCCAGGACCGGCGATCCCGGCTCCGGGGCCTCGGCGATCTCGCCCAGGAAGTTGAAGTAGCAGCCGAACAGCAACGGGTCGGGGTTGGGGTGGCCGACGGCGGTCAGCCGCTCGCGCAGCTCGTCCATGCTGTAGCTGCCGTGCAGGAGGCGTTCGAGACCGGCCCGGTAGACCGCGTGCAGGACGGTGTCCGGGTGGGTCCCGCGGTCCGCCGCGACGGTCATCGGGGCGAGCTGGTTCATGCTGCTGACCAGGGTGTCCCAACGCCGGTCGGTCCGGTTCCCGGCCACCAGGCCGAGGGTGACCCGGTCACGGCTCTTCAGCCGGAACAGGCCGAGCGCCGAGGCGCCCAGGACGACGGACTGGACGGAGACGCCGAGCCGCTCGGCGATCCGGACGGCGGCCGTCATGGCCACCTCCGAGTAGAGGCTCGCCTTCACCCGGAGGCTGGTGTCCCCGGCCTGCCGGTCCTCCTCCACGAAGCCTTCCCAGGCGTTGAGCCAGTACTCGATGGTCCGACGGCGCTGCCGCTCCTGCGCACGCTGGGCCAGGGCGAGTTGGACCGGCTGCGGCACCGGCTCCGATCCGAGCGAACCGCCGGCCAGCAGGGTCCGGAACTGCTCCTCCAGCAGCGCACAGGCGGCGGCGTCGACCGCCAGGTGGTGCAGGACGCAGACCAGGTGGCGGGGCGTCCCGGCGTGCGTCGCGATCACCGCGCGCCAGGAGTGCTCGGACTCCACCCGGATCTCCTGCTCGGCCATCTCCTCGGCCAGGGCCTCGGCGGCCTCCGTGGTCCCGTCCGGGAGCTCCACCTCGTCGAGCCGGACCGGCTCGAAGGGCTGGACGATCTGCAACGGCTCGGCCGGGGTCCGGTCGTAGACCGTACGCAGGGCCTCGTGCCGCTCGACCAGCGCCGACCAGGCGGCCGTGGCCCCGGCGGCCGTGGTGCCGGCCGGCAGCGCGTAGACCGCGGTCAGGTTCCCGTCGCTCTGTTCGTCCGGCGCCGACAGCTCCAGGTCGCGGATGACCGACAACTGACCGAAGGTCACCGGTGCTATGGTCGGGCTCAACTCGACTCACCCTTCGTGCAGACCGCCTCGACGGCGGCCACGAGTTCACTTTCGGCGGCGTGCAGGAAGAAGTGGTCCCCGTGGATCTTCCGGACGCCGAAAGAACCGTCCGTGTAGTGCGCCCACTCCTCGACCGAGGCCAGGTCCGCCTCGTCGTCCGCGTCCCCGTAGAACGCCACCACCGGGCAGCCGACCCTACCGGGGGTGCCGGTGCCGTACTCACCGAGGATCCGGTAGTCGGCGCGGATGACGGGGAGGTAGATCTCCATCAGCTCCTCGTTCTCGAGCAGCTCCTGTGGAGTTCCACCCAACTCGGCCAGCCGCTCGGTGAGTTCGGCGTCGGAGAGTCGGTGGGTATCCGCATCGGCGCCCAGCAGCCGGGGGGCACGGCTGGCCGAGAGCAGCAGTGCCGACGGCTCCGGGTCGCCCTTGGCGCGCAACAGCTTGGCCAGCTCGAAGGCGATCACGGCGCCGTAGCTGTGGCCGAACAGCGCGTACGGCGAGCCCGGGTCGAGCTGCTGGTACAAGTCGGCCAGCAGCGCTGCCAGTTCGTCGATCGGCTCCTCCACGCAGCGGGAGCCCCGGCCGGGGAGCTCCAGCGGCACGACGGTGACGTGGTCCGGAAGGTGCTGCTGCCACGAGTCGTAGACGCGTGCCGAGCACCCGGCGTAGGGAATGCAGTAGAGGTTCAATTCGGCACCTTCGTACGGAGGATGTGGTCGACCAGCCCGGCGGCTGTCGGGTTCCGGAAGATCTCCTTGATCGGCACCCGGACGCCGAGGCCGTCGGAGAGCCGCTTCTGGAGCACCGCCAGGAGGGCCGAATTCCCACCGGCGTCGAAGAAGTTGGCGTCCTCGTCGACGGACTCCAGCGCAAGCGTCTGCCGCCACGCCTCGGCCACGAGTGCGCGGACGTCCCCCGGGGCGGGCGCCGCGGCGACCGGCACCGCCTGGCCCCCGACGGCCAGGCCGGCGGCCAGGGCGATCCGGTCCACCTTTCCGGCGGTGGTGCGGGGCAGCTCGGGTAGGGCGGTGATCCTGGCGGGGCGGTGACTCGTCGGCAGCCGGTCCTCCAACCAGCCCTGGAGGTCCGCCTCGGTCCGCTGCACCACGAAGGCCACCAGTGCCGCGATCTCGGGCCGGTCGGCGTCCTGGAGCAGCACGACGGCCTGCGAGACGTCCGGGTGCTCCTCCAGGACGGCCTCCACCTCGCCCAGCTCGATCCGGTGTCCGCGCAGCTTGACCTGGCTGTCCAGGCGGCCGAGGAACTCCAGTGCGCCGTCCGGTCCCCGCCTGACCAGGTCCCCGGTGCGGTAGACGCGGCGGCGGCCGTCGGGGGTGTCACGCTGCGGGAAGCGTTCGGCCGTCAGCTGCTCCCGGTTGAGGTAGCCGTGCGCCAATCCCGTTCCGTGGAGCAGGAGTTCACCGGTGTCGTCGATAAGGACGCCCACCCCCGCCAGCGGCTCGCCGAGCGAGATCCGCTCGGCGGAGACGATCCGCGCCGCCGTCGCCCAGATGGTGGCCTCGGTCGGGCCGTACACGTTCCAGAGCTCGCTGCACCTCGGCAGCAACTCCCGGGCGAGGCTCGGGGTGAGCGACTCCCCGCCGGTCCACAGCCGGGCACCGGGCGCACCCGTCCAGCCGGAGGCCGTCAGCATCCGCCAGAAGCTGGGGGTGGCCTGGACGACGTCCGGCGCGGCCGCCGCCACCAGCTCCGCGAAGGCGAGCGGATCCGCCCGGGTCTCCTCCGGGACGGCCGTGAAGGAGGCCCCCACGGTCAGCGGGAGGAGCAGCTCCGCCAGTGAGATGTCGAAGGACAGTGCGGCCATCGCCAGCACGCTCTCGTCGGCCGCCAGCCCTGGCTGCTCGGCCAGGCCCGCGAGCCGGTCGACCAGGGCCTCGTGGCCCACCATGACGCCCTTGGGCTGCCCGGTCGAGCCGGAGGTGTACAGGACGTAGGCGATCCCGCCCAGGTCCGACTGCCCCGGCGGCGACGGGAGGCCGCTCTCCTCCAGTGCGAACTCGGCCTCGGCCAGCTCGCGCAGCAGCAGGGCGGGGCGGGCGTCGTCGAGGACCCGGGCGCGCCTGGCCGCCGGGCTCTGCCGGTCGAGCGGCAGGACGGCGCAGCCGGCGGCGATCGCGGCGAGGATGCCGACGGCCCCGCTGAACCGGCTGGACGCGTCGAGCGCCACCAGGGAGCCCGGCCGGACCTTCGCCGCGATCCGATCGCCGAGGTCTCCGGCCAACGCGGAGACGTCACGGTAGGTGTAGGTCCGCGCGGCCCGGGCGGCCACGGCCCCGGGCGTCCGCTCCACCTGAGCCTGGACGACGCTCCACACTGTCTCCACGCGAGCCCCCTGAGTTCGGAAAGTACTGGTCAGTGGCCGACGGCCGGAAGTGCCCGGGAGATGCTCCGGAGCACGCTCTCCCGCTCGGCGTTGAGGAAGAGGTGACCGCCGGGGAAGATCTCCACCTCGGTCCGGCCGGTGGTCAGCTCCGCCCAGCCGTCGAGGTGCTCCACGCTGACCCTGGGGTCCGCGTCGCCGCCGAAGGCCGAGACCGGGCAGCTGAGCAACTCGCCCGGGCGGTAGACGTAACCGGCGAAGAGTGAGAGGTCGGCCCGGAAGGTCGGCAGGATGAAGGTGACGAAGTCCGGGTTCTGCAGCAGCTCCTCGGGCGTGCCGTTGAGACGGCGCAGCTCATTGATCAACTCCTCGTCGGAGAGGTCGAGCTCACTCAGCTTCCGGGACTCGTGGGACGGCAGTGCCCGGCAGCCGGACACCATGACCCGGACCGGCTCCAGCCCCTGCTCACGCTGGAGCCGGCGGGCGAGCTCCCAGCTGACGATGGCGCCCATGCTGTGCCCGAAGAAGGCGAACGGCCGGTCCAGGTACGGGAGCAGGGCCGGGACGAGGGCGTCCAGCAGCTCGTCCAGGTCCGCGATCGGCCGATCGAAGAAGCGGTCCTCCCGGCCCGGCAGCTGCACGGCGAACGCCTCCACCCCCTCCGGGAGTCCGGCGCCCCACCCCCGGAAGACCGAGGCACCGGCCCCGGCGTACGGGAAGCAGAAGAGCCGGATGCCGCCGGGCTCGGTCCGGCCGGGAATCGGCCGGACCCAGCTCTGGGCCGTCTGCGGTGGTGCCGAGCGCATGGGGTTCCGCTCCTACTGGTCGGGACGAGAGGGGTCAAGAGGGGTGGGATGCGCGCTCAGGCGCCGTGCCAGGACTTCCACAGCGCCGCGTACCCGCCGCCGGCCGCCAACAGCTCGCTGTGGCTGCCCAGTTCGGCCACCCGGCCGCCGTCCATGACCGCCACCCGGTCCGCGTCGTGGGCGGTGTGCATGCGGTGGGCGATGGCGATCACGGTGCGGCCCTTGAGCACGGCCGCCAGGGAGCGCTCGGTGTGCCGGGCCGTGGTCGGGTCGAGCAGGGAGGTCGCCTCGTCCAGGATCAGCGTGTGCGGATCGGCCAGGACCACGCGGGCCAGGGCGAGTTGCTGGGCCTGCTGGGCGTCCAGGCGGTGCCCGCCGGCGCCGAGCTCGGTGTCCAGCCCGTCCGGCAGCTCGTCCATCCAGTCGACGTCGACGGCGGCCAGCACCGCGTGCAGCTCCTGGTCGGTGGCAGTGGGCGCGGCGATCAGGAGGTTGTCCCGGACGGTGCCGAGGAAGACGTGGTGCTCCTGCGAGACCAGGACGACGTGCCTGCGCAGCTGCGCCGGGTCCAGCTCGGTGACCGGAACCTGACCCACCGTCACCCGGCCGGTGCGCGGCACCTCCGCTCCGGCCAGCAGCCGACCCAGGGTGGACTTCCCGGCACCGGAGGGGCCGACCACCGCCAGCCGCTCGCCCGGGTGGACGGTGAGGTCGACCCCGTGCAGGACGTCCCGCTCGCCCTGGTAGGCGTACCGGACGCCGACCACGTCGATCCGATCGTCCACCGGCTCACCGCCGCCGGTCACGACCGGGGCGTCTACCTGGCCGATGCCCTCGACCCGGGCGAAGGAGGCGTTGCTGCGCTGGAGTTGGTCGAGCCAGAGCAGCACCTTGTCCAGCGGCTCGGCGAGCTTCCAGAAGTAGAGGGCACAGGCGACCACCGCGCCGGTGGTGACCGCGCCGCTGCCGCGCAGGGCGCCGCCGAGCAGCAGGATGCCCGCGACCGGGGCGATGTACGAGAACTCGACTACCGGGAAGAGCACGGTGCGCAGGTTGAGGGTGTGGGTGCGGGTGACCCGGCAGCGCTCGACCGCCTCGGCGGCGGCGGCGATCCGGCGCTCCTGGAGGCTCAGCGCCTCGACGGTGCGGGCGCCGGCCGCGGTGGAGGTGAGGATCTCGGCGAGCGCGGAGTTGGCGGCGCCCTCGGCGAGGTAGCCCGCGTGGGCACGGCGCAGGTACCAGCGGGTGGCGAACCAGATCCCGGACAGGCAGAGCACCCCGCAGATGCCGAGGAACGGGTTGACCGCGAGCATGGCGGCCAGGATGAGGAGGACCTGGACGAGCGCGACGGAGACCTCGGGCCCGGCGTCGCGCAGGGTGGTGCCGACGGTGGCGACGTCGGCGGTGCCGCGCGTCATCAGGTCACCGGTGCCCGCGCGCTCGACCACCGAGGCGGGCAGGGCGAGGGAGCGGTCGACGAACCGCTCGCGGATCCGCGCCAAGGTCCGCTCGCCGAAGCGGTGGGCGGCGTAGCGGGCGAAGCGGCCGAGGAACAGCTGTGCGAGCGCGAAGCAGAGGATGCCCAGGGCGAGCCGGTCGACGTGTCCGGCCCCGGCTCCGCCCCTGACGTCGTCGATGATCCGGCCGAGCAGCCAGGGGCCGCCCAGCCCGGCGGCCGCGGCCAGTCCGTTGAGGATCAGCATCGCGGTGACCGCGCGGCCGTCCTGGCGCACCAGGCGCACGGCGGCCCGGCGGGCCTCGGCCGGCTCGGCGATCGGGAGCCGCCCCGGGGCGGCCTCGGTCTGAGCGGTCATCGGACGGCCTCCTCGGCGGGCGTGGACTCGGTGGCGGGTTCGTGGTCACCGCGTGCCACCAGCTCGCGGTAGCCGGGCTCCGAGGCGAGCAGCACCCGGTGCGGGCCCGCCGCCACCAGCCGGCCGTCGACGAGGTAGCAGACGGTGTCGGCCTGCTCCAGCAGGACGGGGGAGGTCGAGGTGAGGGCGGTGGTGCGCCCGGCCCGCGCCCGGCGCAGCCCGGCGGCCATGGCCGCCTCGGTGTGGGCGTCCACGGCGGAGGTGGGCTCGACCAGCAGGAGCACCTCCGGGTCCGCCAGCAGGGCGCGGACGAGCCGCAGCCGCTGGCGCTGCCCGCCGGAGAGGTTGCTGCCCTGCGCCTGGACGGGGGTGTCCAGACCGTCGGGCAGGGCCTGCACGATGTCCTCCGCGGCGGCGTCCCGGACGGCCTGGGCGATGGCCGGGCCGGTGTGCTCGGACCGGCCGCCGACTACGGCGCTCAGCGGGCCGGAGAAGAGGTCGGCGTCGTTGTCCGCCACCACGATCCGGCTGCGGACCTCGGCCAGGGCGACGTCCGCGAGCGGAACCCCGCCCCAGGTCGCGGCGGATCCGCGGTACCTGCCGAGCCGGTCGACCACGGCCGCGGACTCGGCCGGGCGGGCGCTGACGATCGCGGTCAGCCGGCCCGGGGCCAGCTCCACACCGGTCTCGGCGTCGTGCAGGCTTGACGGCGCGTCAGGAGCCGGCCGGACCGTCGCGGCGTCCTCGACTGCGGGCTTCAGGCCGAGCATCCGGACCACCCGCCCGGCGGCCACCAGGCCCCTGGTGAGGTCGTACCCGCCCTCGATGAAGTTGGAGACCGGCACCACCAGGACGGCCACGTAGCCGTAGACGGCGACCAGCGTGCCGATCGTGATGGTGCCCTCGGCGGCCATCCGGGCGGCCAGCCAGGTCACCAAGGCTAGGAAGAGGGCGGGCAGGCCGACCGAGAGCGCCTGGATCCAGCTGGTCACGGCACCGACCCGGTAGCCCTCGGCCTGCAGGGCCTGCGAGCCGCGCAGGTAGCGGCCGGCCAGCAACTCCTTGCCGCCGATGCCGTTGAGCACGCGCATGCCGCCGACGATGTCCCCGATCCGGGCCGTCAGCGCACCCTGCTGCTCGCGGTACTTGGACTCCGCGCCCTGGAGGCGCTCCAGCAGCGGCCCGACCACTACCGCGAGCAGCGGCACCCCGAGCAGGACCACCACGGCGAGCGGGACGGAGACGGACAGCAGCAGCGCGGCCGCCACCAGGTAGGCGACGACTGCGCCGACGCCCGGTCCGGTGATCGTCAGCGTCTGGCTGATCTGCGCGACGTCGCCCGTCCCGATGCTGACCACCTCGCCGACCGAGAGCTTCCGGGGCAGTTCGGCGCCCAGTCGGGTGGAGTGCGCGACCACGACCTTGATCGTCCGGAAGGTGGCGTCCATCCGGACGCGCGTCATGATGCGGTGGCGCATGATGCCCAGCCACGCGTTGAGCAGCGCGGCGCCGACCAGCGCGGCCACCCAGCCGACCAGGACTCCGGTCTTCCCCGGCTGGAGCCCGTCGTCGATCGCTCGCTGCATGAGGTACGGCGGCAGCATGAGGCAGACCATCCAGAGGGTGCCGATCACCGCGCCGCCCGCCACCCGCCGGCGCTGGCTCATGGTCAGCCACCACAGGTAACGCGCGGCGCTCCGGTGATCCGGAGTTCCCGGGTCGGCGTACGAATCCATCATGAGCGAAACCCTAATCGTCTTTCCTAGGCCTTATCCAGATTTTTCTTCCGCCTCCCGGCCGCCTGTGGCTATAGTCACCACGGACAAGGAGGTGTTAATCATGAAGAAGCAGCTTCGCGGCATTTGCGCAGGCTTCTAGAACTGGCTCGACCCAGTTGTGAGCAGCCGACGTGCGGGGGGAAGCAATTTCCCCCCGCATCTGCTGCCCCTCAGACAACCCGCCACGGATTGTCCAGCGAAACATCGGCCAGGGAGCTCTCGGAGCCCTTGGAGATATTTATCAGACCAGCCTCGATCGAGGCCGCGAGAACGGCCGGGAGATTCCCTTCGAGATAGTCGCGGCTCGCGCCCACTCCGATGAGGATCCCCTTCCCGGTGGCCACTGCCAGGTGGAAGTTCGGCCCGGACCGCTGGGTGGACGGACGCCACTCGATCCCGGTGCGCAGGGCCGACCCCGCGGCGGGCTCGGCATCCACGTCACCGAGGAAGTTGTAGTGCTTGCCGAAGGCGGTCGGGTCCGACTCCGGCCGGCCGGCCTGCCGGAGGCTCTCCTTCAGCGCGTCGACGTCGTAGCAGCCGTTCACGTACGCCGTCATGCACTGGACGTAGCAGGCCCGCAGGTACTCCAGCGGGGCGGCCTCCTCGTCGACCGTGATGGTGACCGGGGCGAACTGGTTGAGCGAGCTGACCAGCGGCACCCACCGGGCGTCGAGCCGGTTGGCGGCCATCAGCGCGAAGGTCACCTGCTCGGTCCGCTTGAGCCGGGACAGCGCGAGCGCGCCGACGCCGAGCACCACCGACTGGACCGAGATCTTCAGCCGGTCGGAGAGCTCCTGCGCGGCGGCCAGCCCCTCCAGGCTGTAGAGCGAGGCCCGGCGGCGCTCGCTGGCGTCACCCGGATCCCGGTCCGCCGGGACGAGTTGACCCCAGGCCTCGGTCCAGTGCCGGATGCTCCGCGTGCCCGGCTCCTCCTGCTGCGCCTGCGCCATCTCCAGCGGCTGCACCACCGGCCCGAGCGTCCCGCCCTCCAGGAGCCGGCCGAGCTGCTCCTCCAGCACCCGCAGCGCACCGTTGTCGGCGGCCACATGGTGGATCACGGTGACCAGGTGGAGCACATCACCCTGGTAGGTCGTGACGAACGCACGCCACGGCAGCTCGGTCTCGATGTCGATCGGCTCGGCGGCCGCCTCGGCGCCCAGCCGGAGGGCCGCCGCGAAGCTGTCCTCGGCCAGCTCCACCGCCGCCACCCGGGACGGGCGGTACGGGTGGACCGTCTGGGCCGGCGCCGGGCCGCTCAGGTCGTAGGTGGTCCGCAGCGACTCGTGCGCCGCCACCAACTGGAGCCAGGCGTCCATCACTTGGGCCGCCCCGACGCCGAACGGCACCTCCCAGACACTGATCAGGTTGGCGACCGACCGGTGGCCGGGTCCGTGCGTCTCCAGCGAGCGCAGGACCGACAGCTGACCGTAGGTCACCGCCCCCGTCCGGAGCTCGCTCACAGCCGGGCCGCCCGGACGGCGAACTGACCGAGCATGGTCTGCTGGATCTGCGTGGTGCCCTCGATGATCTCCATCACCTTGGCGTCCCGGTGGTGACGCTGGACGGACACCTCCGCCCCGATGCCCTGGGCGCCGTGGATCTGCACCGCGTCGGCGGCCGCCTTGACGGCGATCGTCGAGGCCCGGTACTTCGCCAGCAGGGTGTGGTTGACGGCCTCCATCTCCCCCCGCTCCTTGCTCACCCCGGCGTGGTGGCAGAGCAGCCGGGCCGTGATGGTGTCGGTGAGCATGTCGGCGAGCAGCTGCTGGACCAGCTGGTGGTTGCGGATCTCGGTGCCGTACTGGGCGCGGCGGCCGGCGTACTCCGTCGAGGCCTCCAGACAGGCCTGGGCCAGACCGACCGAGCCCCAGGCGGTGCTGTAGCGGCCGAGGTCGAGCGCGCTGGAGGCGACGAAGGTGAGGCCGAGGCCGGGACGCCCGACCAGGTTGGCGGCCGGGATCCGGCAGCCGTCGAAGGTGATCCGGCCGAGCATCGAGCCGCGCAGGCCGAGCAGGCCCTCGATCGGCTCCACCGACAGGCCGGGAGTGTCCCGCTCCACCAGGAAGGCGGTGTGCTGCCCGCCGAACTTGGCGAAGACCAGGAAGAGGTCCGCGATCTGCGCGAAGCTGATCCACTTCTTGGTGCCGCGCAGGACGATCTCGGCGCCGTCGGCCGTCGCCGTGGTCTCGACGGCGGCGGCGTCACTGCCGACCTCCGGCTCGGTCAGGGCGAAGGCGGCCAGCGTCAGGCCGGAGGTGATCCGGGGGAGCCACTGCTGCTTCTGCTCCTCCGTGCCCCACTTGTGGATCGAGTGGGCGACCATGTCGTCCACGGCCACGAAGTTGCGGATCGACTGGCAGCCCCGGCCCAACTCCTCAGTGAGCAGCCCGTATTCGATCCAGTCCATGCCGAGGCCGCCGAACACCTTCGGGATGAGCGCACCGAGGTAGCCCTGCCCGGCCAGGTCGGCGATGACCTCTCGGGAGATCGACTGCTCGCGGTCGAAGCGGTCCGCCTGCGGCACCAGGGCACGGTCGGCGAAGGCACGGAACTCGGCGTGGCGCCCGGCCTGCTGCGGGGAGAGGTGACTGAGTATCAACGGAATCCTTGCGAAGGTGAGGGCGGGCCATCACTCCGGCGGGAGCGGCGGCATCCGGCTCGGGGGGGAGGAGGCTCAGCCGGCGGTGGCGGCGGCGAGGGCCGGCTCGGCGGCGGCGGCGGTGTACCGCTCACGGCCGGTCAGGTTGACCAGCACCACCTGGTCCGGGGTGATCCGCTGGGCCGCGGCCTCGTTGCGCAGCGCGGCGATGGTCGCGGCCGAGGAGTGGCAGACGTCCAGCCCCTCCAACTCGCGGAGCATCGTACGGGCCTGGACCAGTTCGTCCTGGCTCACCGAGACGATGGCGCCACCGCTCTCGGTGGCGATGTCCCGCATGTAGGGATAGGTGGCCCGGCCGTCGCCGAGCAGGATGGCCCGGGCCAGACCGGTGGGGTGCTCGACGACGTCGTCCTCGGTCAGCTCGGCCCGCCCCTCCCGCCAGGCCGCGGCCATCGGCGCGCAGGTGTCCTGCTGGACCATCAGGAGGCGGGGCGAGGAGGTGAGCCGGCCGCAGGCGAGGTACTCCGCCACGCCCTTGCGCACGGCCATCATCCCCATGCCGCTGCTGATGGCCTGGACGACGACGTCGGGCTCGTCGTCCATGGCGTCGAAGGCTTCCAGGTAGGTGAGCTTCAGACCCTCGCGGCGGGCCCAGTTGAAGAACCCGCCCTCCCAGACCAGCCCGTGCCGGTCCGCGAACTCCTGGGCCGCCTGGGTGGCTTGCGCGTAGTTGCCGTCCACGACGGTGAGGGACACCCGGTCGTTGGTCTCGATGTCGTGGTCGCCGGTGAAGTCACGGCCGCAGAAGAAGTGTGCCCGCATCGAGTGGTCGCGCTGCACGGCGCGGGCCAGGGCGGTGGAGCTGTTTCCGGTGCTGGAGGCGACGAACTCCTTGATCCCGAACTGCCGGAACACGGCCAGGACCACGGAGGCCAGCCGGTCCTTGGTGGTCCCCGTCGGCTGCTGGGACTCGTCCTTCACCCAGAGTCGGGGCAGGCCGATGGCCGCTCCGAGGCGCGGGGCCGGACGGCAGGGGGTCCGCACGCTGACGTCGGCGTCGAGGAAGCGCCCGGACTCGACCGGGAGGAAGTCCAGATAGGTCAGCTCGGGCTGGTCACCGTCACGCTTGGTGACGTTCTCCAGGTTCAGCCTGGGCTCGAGCGCGCCCGAACATCGGGGACATCGGAGCCTGAATTCCGGATCGGACTCCCAGCGGCAGCTGACGCACGACAGGTGGTACTTGGGTGGTGCTTCGGTTTTTTCACGGTGGTTGACGACCGGCATTTTGCGTTTCCCCTACAAAAGTTCCCGGAGAATGAACCGACTGACCCGAATCTACGCCGGAGTCACGATGCCAGCGCATTTGCATACGACCGAGTTGACTGTACATGGAGCGCCTGGCGACCCGTCAATGACGTTCCTCGGAATGGTCCTTGCGGGACACCGGCCCGGGACTCGGCACCGGAGCCAGGACCCGCACGATCGCCATGGCGTCACGGCGCCGGCTCTCAGGCCAGCGCCTCGAACCGGCCCCCCATGAGGGCGCGCGAGACGAAGCCGTCGGGCCCGCAGGGCAGGTCGCCGACGACGGTGGTGCGGTGCACGATCCGCTCCTCCTGGAACATCAGGCCGTCCACCGGCCCGGCATGGGCCACGGCGCGGTTGTCCCACATGACGAGGGTGTCCTGCTCCCAGCGGACGCGGGCGTGGATCTCGTCCCGCCCGGCGAGCTCGTCGAGAAGGAAGTCCAGCAGGGCCGTGCTCTCGCGGGGCTTGAGACCGCGGATGGCCTGGAGGAACACGGCGCTGACGAGCAGGCTGCGCACGCCGGTCTCGGGGTGCACCCGCACCAGCGGATGGACGGCCGCGAAGGGGCCGGCCGACTTGCCGTCGAAGCGGGGCGCCGCCGACGGGGCGTGCCGGGAGTGTATCGCCTGCAAGGTGTCGAGGTAGCCCCGGAGGGAGGGCGACAGCCCCTCGTAGAGCGCTTCCAGATTGGCGAAGAGGGTGTCGCCGCCGGCCGGCGGAATCTCGACACCACGCAGAATGGTGATGGCGTTCGGATTGACCACGAAGGTGCTGTCGACGTGCCACTCGGTCCGCAGGCGCCGCGGCGTCGATCCCTTCAAGGGATGGCTGAGGCTGGCCTCGGCCTCGACCAGCGCCCGTCGCTCCTCGGACAGTGCGGTCCGCAACACGGCGGGTTCTTCGCGCAGGCCGTTCACGATGGGATGGGCCGCAGTGGCACCGCCGAAAGCATTGGTGAGTTCGACCTGTTGCGCGTCGTTCATCGGCTGATTGCGGAAAACGAGGACCTTGTGACGCAGCAGGGCCTCACGGAGACGGGCCACAACGGCCGGCGACAGGTACGCAGCGAGATCGACGCCTTCCACCTCCGCGCCAGTGATTGGCGTGAGAGGCCGAAAACTGATTTCTGACACCAGTACCCCCAGTACTGTGGCTGTGCGGTGAAACGTCGGGCAGCCTACCCCCGGGCAGGCACGGCTTGTCGAGCCCCGGTCAGGGCGAATATAGCAACAGGGTAGTTAGTTGGCCATGCCGTTTTGTACCCGAAGCCTTGACCCCTTTCACCCAGCTCAGCATGGTGCAATTCAGACATCGTGCCACGTATCACCCCGATCCACAGAAGGGTCTTGACGCTGCATCAGCAGCGCCATAGGGTCAATTACCTAGATAGGCCTTGAATAGAAGAGATCTGGGAACACGAAATGTCGAACGAGCAGTCCGACGACTTGATGTCGGTGATTTCCGAAGTATTCGCTCCCCTTGAGGTCTCGCTGGACAGCACTTTCGATGACCTCGGAGCCACCTCCGTGTCGCTGCTCCGCCTGATGGTCTCGATCCAGAGCACGTTCGACGTCGATCTGGACGTCGTCGACATGTTCACCGTGGCCAACGTCGGTGAACTGGTCCAGCTCGCCGAGCAGCGGATCGCCGCTTCGAAGTAGTCCCGGCACGGACGGCACGACCGGCTCAAGCGATCTCGTCGCTTGCCTTGGAGCCGACGTATCCGGATGAGTTGGGACCAGAGTCCGTCCCCGCCGGTCCCACCCCGCGGCTCCGCAGACGGCCGAAGCCTCTGTGCAGACGGCCGCCGGGATTCCGGCCCGAGGCCCGATCGCACCCGTCCGGGACAGTCTGTCGCACCTGACGCCGCCGGTACACACCGGGGGCCCGGTGGAGCACGCCCCGGCAGCCTCGCGACCGCCTGCGCCGACCGCTTCCAGGACCGTCGGGCCCGAAGAACCAGTAGCCACTGTCCAACCGCCGAAGGGGACATCGTGACCGCGCACCCAGCTGCGAAGCACTTCCTGTCGAGCTACATCTCTCCGCCCGGCAGCCTGTCCGTCATAGCGCCGCGCCATGACCAGAACATCGCGCTCTGGCGCAGTCACGACTCGCGGGTCGAACTGGTCAGGGTCTGGGAGCTCGAGCGCATCAGCGGGCAGAAGCACCACTTCTGGCCCCTCTTCACCGTCGACCGGTACAACAAGGTGCTGGCCGAGCTGCTCGCGGCCGAGGGGCTCTCCCCGGAGGACGTGAGCCTGTCCTGGGGTACGCCCGGTCTGCCGCACCACGCGGACATCAAGCTGCCGGCCGGCGCCGAGGACTTCCCGGTCCACAGCCTCGCCCACCTCTACAGCGGGCTGCTGCTCGACTCCGAGGCGTTCCGCAGCGAGACCATCATCGGACTGGCCCTGGACGGCCGGCCCGACTTCGGCCTCGACCGGGCGGGCAAGAAGTACTGGTACACCGGCTGCGTGTCCACCAAGGGCGACGTCGAGTTCGCTCCGGTCGAGTCCCCGGCCCCCATCTATGACGCCGCGTCAGCCGAGTTCGGCAAGGAGCCCGGCACCCTGATGGCCCTGGCGTCGGCCTGCCCCACCGAAATCGCCTTCGACACCGAGGCGGCGGTGCGGGAGCTGGAGCTGTTCGGAGGCCGGCGGGTACCGCTGGTCGACACGCTTCCGTTCGTCCAGGCCGTGATCCGCGCAGCCGAGTCCCAGCTGCCGTCAATGGAGTTGGACAGCCGCTTCAGCGAGCAGGAGCACCTGCAGTCCGCGGTCATGAAGATCGTCCAGACGGCCTGCGAGCTCGTCATGGTGCGCAACGTCGACCGGCTGCTCGAGTCGGCAGGAGTGGACCCGAGCCAGGCGTACCTCTCCCTGAGCGGGGGCTTCGCCCTCAACTGCCCGACCAACTCCTTCCTCCTGCGCCGCTACGGCTTCAAGGGCCTGCTCACTCCGCCGAGCGCGAACGACTCCGGCCAGTCCCTCGGGCTCGGACTCCTCGGCCTCCTCGGCGAGGGCCTGCTCCCGGCCGGTGGCTTCCAGCTCAAGTCCGCCTACTACGGCTCCGAACTGACCGATGTCGAGAGCGCGTTGCAGCACTTCGACGACTTCATCGAGGACGTCCAGGACTTCACCGAGGCCCAGTTCGTCGAGGACCTCTCCAATGGACCGCTGGTGTGGGCGGACGGGGCGGCCGAGATCGGCCCGCGAGCGCTGGGCCACCGGAGCATCCTCGCCGATCCCCGCTCGCCCCGCTCGAAGGACCTGCTGAACGACTGGAAGAGCCGGCAGTGGTGGCGCCCCGTCGCCCCGATCGTCCTGGAGGAGTACAGCGGCGAGTGGTTCGAGGACCCCTGGCCCTCGCCCTACATGCTCGAGACGGCGTACGTCACCGAGTCCAAGCGCCAGCTGGTCCCGGCCATCCTCCACCTCGACGATTCGGCCCGGCGTCAGACCCTGTCCGCCGAGACCAACCCCCTGCTCTACCGGGCGATCGAGGCGTTCCGGCAGGCCACGGGAGTGCCGATGGTGTGCAACACCTCCCTGAACGACAAGGGTGAGCCGGTGGTGGACACGGCGGCACAGGCCCTGAACTTCGCCATCCGCAAGGGAGCCGCCGTCGCCTACATCGCGGGCCGCCGGGTCCGGTTGCGCACGGAGGCCCGCGGCCAGATCCCGGTCCCCACGCGTCGGCACGATCGTCGCGAGGAGCTCTTCGCGGGCCAGGAGCAGGACCGCGACGCGATCTGGGAGTCCTGGGTCGAGTCGGGCTACACCACCGCGGCCATGGTCCTGATGTCCCGCTCCCCCGAGCTGCGCGATCGGGCGCTGGCGACGCCCGCCATGGTCAACCAGCTGGCCGAGGTCGCGAGCGCCCGGGATGCCAGCGGCACGCTGGCCCTCGCCGCGGCGAAGCACGCCCGGATGTTCGGGCCGGCCGCCGTCTTCGACACCGAATCCCAAGAGGGCGCGGCTTTCTGAGTCGTCCGCCGACTCTCGATTCGACCGGGATGGCCTGCTGACGGCAGGTCATCCCGGCACGCGAGACAGATGTCACTTCGCGCACCGCCGACTTCCGTGCTTTTCCCTGGTCCGGAGGGTGTCGAAGGCCCTAGGATCGCAGCTGAGGGGCCCTGGAACGGTCATCCGAACCGTTCTCCGCCCGCCGAGCGACCGAACCGCCGTCAGACGGCCTTGGTTCGGCGACTCCCGGCACGTGCCCCACTCTCCGCCACCAGCCGCCGGTCGGACGACCGTGCCGTCACGACCGGCTCTGCTCCAGCAGTACGGGGGATCAACGCAGTGAACACGGAATCGCTCTGGGCGCAGACCTCTGACGTGACTCACATGGGCGAGGACTTCAGGGTCGGGCACCCCTCGCACGCGGTCGTGACCGAGCGGATCGCGGCACTGCACTCGGGCGCGTCGTTCGAACTGCTCGACTGCGGCGTCATCTCCGGGGTCACCTACCGCCACCTGCTGGCGGCGGGCCTGGAGGTCGACTACACCGGCATCGACATCGGCGAGGCCGCCGTCGCCGACTGCCGCGAACTCCACCCCGAGGCGCGGTGGGAGCGGATGAGCGTCACCGACCTCGCCTTCCCTGACGGCTCGTTCGACGTGGTGAACTGCCGCCACGTTCTGGAGCACCTGCCGTACTACGAGACCGCCGTCCGCGAGCTGTTCCGAGTCTCCCGCCGCACCGTGGCGATCTGCATGTTCCAGGTGCCGCAGGAGCCCGAGGTACTGCTGCGGCGGGAGACGGCCAACGGCTACATCTGGCTCAACCGCTACGCCCCCGGCCCGTTCGAGGCGCTGCTGCACTCACTCTCGGAGTCGGTCGAGATCATCGACGTCCCCGCCGACCACCGTCGGAACCAGGTCTACCTCTGCACCAAGCGACCCGCGTAGCCGTGTCCCGCTCCGGCAGGACGGGTGACGTACGTCCTCGCCCCGAACTCCTCAAGGCAACCTTCATGACACTCCCGCACCCCGCAACGCCCCTGCCCGGCCCCGAAGTCGGCGGGCACCTCGCCGAGCTGCCCGTCGCGCCGGAGCTCCCGTTGGACCGGGCGCATCCGGCCCGGCGGGACCTCCGGGCCGGCTCGGTCCCCTTCGTCGCCCCCGCCGCGGCAACGGCCGTGCTGCGGCAGCTGGGTGAAGCCTGCGGAGCGGGGCTCCCGGCGGCGGCCTTCGCCCTCTACCTGGCACTGCTGCACCGGTACGGCGGGCAGTCCGAGCTCGCGGTCGGGGTGACCAACGGCGCCGGGGTGACCACGCCGGTGCGCGCCGAGGCCGGTGGGAGCTTCCGGGACCTGGTCCGGCTGGCGGGCACTGGGCTGGCGGAGGCCGAGCAGGCCCGTACCGCCACGGCCGTGCACCTCTGGCCGGGCTTCTCCTGCCGACCGGCACCGCGCGTCGCCCCCGAGACCACGTCCTGCGACCTGGATCTGCAACTCTCCTACCTCGACGGCGAACTGACCGGTCAGCTGGTGTTCGCAACCGACGTCCTCGATCCCGCCACCGCCCGCCGCGCGGTGGACCACCTGCTCCGGCTCCTCGAAGGCGCGACGGCCGATCCGGACCGGCCGGTGGCCGAGCTGCCCCTGCTCACCGCCGAGGAGGAGCACACCGTCGCCACGCTGAACGGCGTCGCGGGTGAGCCGACGGACCTGAGCTTCCACCAGCTCTTCGAGGCGCAGGCCGCCCGTACCCCCGGGGCGATCGCGGTCCGGGCGGAGGGCGCCACCCTCAGCTACCGCGAACTCAACTCCCGCGCCAACCAGTTGGCCCACCTGCTGCGCGAGATCGGGGTCGGCCCCGAGGTGACGGTGGGCCTCTGCGCCGATCGCGACGTGCGGCTGATGGTGGCCGTGCTCGGCATCCTCAAGGCCGGCGGCGCGTACGTACCGGTGGATCCGAACGACCCGGTCGAGCGGCAAAACAGCATCCTCGGCGACGCGGCCGTGCGGGTCGTGGTGGCGACGGCTCCGCTCGGCACCGGGCACCAGGTGATCAGACTCGACGCCGAGCTGGGCGTGTTGGCGGGCCGCCCGACGGAGAACCCGCCCCTTGAGCGCTCGGCCTGCGGCGATGCCGCGTACCTGCTCTACACCTCCGGTTCCACCGGCAAGCCCAAGGGCGTGGTGATCGAGCACCGCCAGCTCGTCAGCTACACCCGCGCCGTCATCCGGCGGCTCGGCATCGACGGGCCGCTCAGCTTCGCGATGGTGCAGCCGCTGACGGTGGACTCCAGCGTCACGGCCTTCGCCCCACCCCTGTGCACGGGCGGCGAGGTGCAGCTGATTTCCCGTGACGTCGCTCTGGACGCCGGGAAGTTGGCCGACTGGGTGCAGACCTGGGGGGTCGACTGCCTGAAGATCGCGCCCTCCCACCTCCGGGCCCTCCAGTCCTCCCCGCGCTTCGCCGAGCTCCTGCCGCGCCGCCTGCTGGTCATCGGCGGCGAGGCCTCCGACTGGCGCTGGCTGCGCGCCCTTCAACGTCTCGTGCCGCACTGCCGGGTCTTCAACCACTACGGCCCGACCGAGACCACCGTCGGTGTGCTGACCCTCACCGTGGCTGACCACCCGGAGGCGGAGTGGGAGACCGCGCCGATCGGCGTTCCGCTCCCGGGCACCCAGGCCCACGTGGTGGACCCCGCAGGCCGCCCCACGCCCGTCGGCGTCGCCGGAGAGCTGCTGATCGGCGGCGACAACCTCGCCCGTGGCTACCACCGCCGGGACGACCTCACCGCTGCGGCCTTCGTCCCGGACACCCTCGGCGGCGGGCCGGGCTCCCGCCTCTACCGCACCGGCGACATCGTCCGCCGCCTGGCCGACGGGACGATCGCCTTCCTCGGCAGGCGCGACGACCAGATCAAGGTCCGCGGCTTCCGGGTCGCCCTGGGCGAGATCGAGGCCGCGCTGAAGAGCCACCCCGAGGTGCGCCACGCCATCGCCGTCGTCCGCGAGGACGTCCCCGGCGACCGGCGGGTGGTCGCCTACATCGAGCCGCACGGCCCCGAGTTCAGCACCGCCGGGCTGGAGCGCCACCTGCGGGCGCGGCTCTCCCCGCACATGGTGCCGCAGGCGATGGTGACGCTGGACCGGCTGCCGCTCTCCGGGCACGGCAAGGTCGACCGCAGCAAGCTGCCCCGGCCCACCGAGCCCGCCGCCGCCACCGCGCCGCCGCCACCGCGGAACGAGCTGGAGCGGCTGGTGGCGCGGGTGTGGCAGGAGGTCTTCCGCACCGAGGCGGTCGGCACCGACCAGAACTTCTTCGACCTCGGCGGGCACTCCCTGCTCATGGTCGAGCTGCACCACCGGCTCCGGGCGGCGACCGGCCGGGAGATCGAACTGCTCGACCTGTTCCAACACACCACCGTCCGGGCCCAGGCCGAGCTGCTCACGCAGCAGAAGCAGGGGGCGGCACCCGCCACCACCCGCAGCAGGGGGGCTCAGCACAACGCCCTGCTGAAGCGCCGCCAGCAGCAGTTGCAAGCGAAGCGAGGTCACCATGAGTGAGTACTCCCCCGAGCTCGACCCCACCGTGGACGCCGAGCCGGACTCCGAACAGGCCGACGGGTCCTCCGAGTTCGAGGACAGTCTGGACATCGCCGTCGTCGGCATGGCCGGCCGCTTCCCCGGCGCCCGGACGGTCGAGGAGTACTGGAGCAACCTCAAGGCGGGCGTCTGTTCCGTCACCCGGTTCGAGGACGAGGAGCTCGCCGCCCGGGGCGTGGACACCGCCACCCTGGCCGACCCGAACTTCGTCGGCGCGGGCTACGTGCTGGCGGACAGCGAGAAGTTCGACGCCGCCTTCTTCGGCTACTCCCCGCGCGAGGCCGAACTCATGGACCCGCAGCACCGGGTACTGCTCGAATGCGCCTGGGCCGCCCTGGAGAGCTCGGGATACGACGCCGATCGCCACGACGGCCTGGTCGGCGTCTACGCGGGTGCGGGCCACAACACCTACCTGCTCTTCAACATCGCCTCCCAGCCCGGCGCCGCGCAGATCCTCGGCGACAAGCAGACGGTGATCGGCAACCGGCCGGACTTCCTCGCCAGCCGGGTCTCCTACAAGCTCGGCCTGGAGGGCCCCGCCCTCAACATCCAGTCCGCCTGCTCCACTTCACTGGTCGCCGTGGTCGAGGCTTGCCAGGCGCTGCTGGCCTACCAGTGCGACACCGCGCTGGCCGGCGGCGTCGCCGTCGACGGGACCAGGAGCAAGGGCTACGTCTACCGCCCGGACGGCATCTTCTCGCCGGACGGCTACTGCCGCACCTTCGACGCTCGCGCCCAGGGGACGGTGGGCGGCGACGGCGTCGGGATGGTGGTGCTCAAGCGCCTCAAGGACGCGATCACCGACAACGACCACATCCACGCGGTCATCAAGGGCTCCGCGCTGAACAACGACGGCTCCCGCCGGGCCGGCTTCAGCGCGCCCAGCGCCGCCACCCAGTCCGCCGCCATCTCCACCGCGCTGGCGAACGCGGACGTGCCGGCCGAGAGCATCGGCTACGTCGAGCTGCACGGGACGGCCACCATCCTGGGCGACCCGATCGAGTTCTCCGCACTCGCCTCGGCCTACTCCGGGGTCGGGGAGCACAGTTGCGCCCTCGGATCCGCCAAGACCAACATCGGCCACCTCGACTCGGCCGCCGGGGTCGCCGGCCTGATCAAGGCCGTGCTGGCGGTGGAGCACGGGCAGCTGCCGCCCACCCTGCACTTCGAGAAGCCCAACCCCCGGATCGACCTGGCCGGCAGCCCGTTCTACGTCAACACCGAGCTGCTGCCCTGGCCCGAGGGCGACGGCCCGCGCCGCGCCGGGGTCAGCTCCTTCGGCCTCGGCGGCACCAACGCCCACGTCATCCTCGAGCAGGCCCCGGAGCTGCCGCGCGGGCCCCGGCCGGCTGACGACGCCGAGCAGCTGCTGGTGCTCTCCGCCAAGAGCCCGGAGGCCCTGGAGGCGGCCACCGACCAGCTGCACGACCACCTTCGGGCGCACCCCGAACTCCCGCTGGCCGATGTCGCGTTCACTCTCCAGCAGGGCCGCCGGGCGTTCCCGTACCGGCGGATGCTGGTCGCCGGCAGCACCGAGGAGGCGCTGGCGGCGCTCGACGCCCGCGACGACGGTCGGCTGCTCACCGCGACCGCACCCGAAGCCGCGCACCGGCCGGTGGCCTTCATGTTCACCGGTTTCGGCGCCCAGTTCCCCGGCATGGCGCGCGAACTCTACGCCCAGGAAGCCGAGTTCATGGCGGCGCTGGACGAGTGCGCCGGGCTGCTGGAGCCGCTGCTCGGCACGGACATCCGCGAACTCGTCCTCACCGTCGACGAGTCCGCGGCCGCCGCCCCCGGGCAGCCCTTCGACTTCCGCAAGCTGCTGCTCCAGCCGGAGCGCAGCGAGCACCTGCTCGACCAGCCGCGCCTCGGATACCCCGCGGTGTTCGCTCTCGAGTACGCCCTGGTCAGGCTCTGGGCCTCCTGGGGGGTCGAGCCCGAGGTGATGATCGGTCACAGCCTGGGCGAGTACGTCGCGGCCTGTGTGGCCGGGGTCTTCTCGCTGCCCGACGCCCTGCGCCTGGTCGCTGAGCGCGCGCGGCTGATCGAGGAGCAGGGCGAGGGCGCGATGCTCGCCGTGCCGCTCTCCGAGGAGGCCGTCGCGCGGTACACGGACGCGGAGGTCTGCCTCGCCGCGATCAACGGCCCGCAGACCTGCGTGCTCTCCGGCACCGTCGAGGGCATCGAGCGGGTGGCCGGCGAACTGCTGGCCGCCGACGTCGCCACCCGCCGGCTGACCACCCGCTTCGCCTTCCACTCCCCGATGATGGACCCGGTCGTCGAGCGCTACGCCGAACTGGTCCGCTCGGTCCGGCTGAACGCTCCGGCCGTGCCGTTCGTCTCCAACCTGACCGGCACCTGGATCACCGACGACGAGGCCACCAGCCCCGGGTACTGGGCCCGGCACGTCCGGGAGAGCGTGCGGTTCGCGGACGGCCTGGCCACCCTGTGGTCCGTCCCGGACATCGCGATCGTCGAGATCGGCCCCGCGCCGACCCTGACCCCCGGGGCCCTCCAGCACCCCGCCGCCGCCGGCACCGACCGGGTCGTCGTCCCCTCCCTGCCCGGCGCCTTCCTCGGGCAGAGCGACCGCACCGCACTCCTGCGGGCCGCCGGACGCCTCTGGCTCGCCGGACGGGAGCGCCCCTTCCCGGCCCCGGCCGGTGCCAGGCGGGTCCCGCTCCCCACCTACCCCTTCGAGCGGCGCACCTACTGGCTCGAACCCGGCACCGCCCAGCCCGGCAGCGGCTCGGCCCAGCAGCGGCGCGGCGACCTGCCCCAGTGGTTCTACACGCCGTCCTGGCAGCGGCTGGCCGGCGCGCCACAGCCCGCCGAGGTCGGCCTGGCCGCCGAGCGCTGGCTCGTCTTCGCGGACGAGACCGGTGTCGGCCACCACCTCGCCGACCGCCTCGAAGGTCTCGGCGCCACCGTCCGCACGGTCTCCCGGGGAGCCGAGTGGCACCGCAAGGGCGAGCGCGAGTACGTCCTCGACCCCGCCCGGCCGGAGCACTTCGGTCGGCTCGCCGAGGCGCTGCGCGCCGAGGGGCCGCTGCCCGGCCGGGTGGTGCACTGCTGGAGCGTCGGTGACGACGCCGACCGGGCCACGGCGCCCGAGGACGTGCGGGCCCTGCTGCACCGCTCCTTCGACAGCCTGGTCCACTGGGTCCAGGCCACCGAGGCCGAGCTGATGACGCGGCAGCAGCGCTGGGACGTGCTGTCCTCCGAGGTGCACTCCGTCCTCGGGGACGAGCCGCTCTGCCCGCCGAAGGCCACCGTCCAGGGCCTGTGCAGGGTGCTGCCGCAGGAGTACCCCTCGCTCAGCTGCGTCCAGTTCGACCTCCGCCTCGAAGGCTCGCAGGCCGTACCCGCGTTGGTCGACCAGCTGCTGGCCGACCTCGCCGCCCCGCCCGGCGAGCGCACGATCGCGCTGCGCGGACGGCACCGCTGGGCGCCGACGTACGTGACCGGCGCGCCGCTCTCGCGGGGTGACTCCCCGGTCCGCCCTGGCGGGGTGTACCTGGTCACCGGCGGCCTCGGGAAGATCGGCCTGCTGATGGCCCGTGCCCTCGCCGACCGGGCCAAGGTGCGCCTGGTGCTACTCGGGCGGACGGGTCTGCCGCCCCGGGAGAGCTGGGCCGATCCGCACCACCCGGAAGCCGTCCGGTCGGCGATCCGTGCCGTCCAGGAGATCGAGACGCTCGGCTCCGAGGTGCTGATGGCCGCCACGGACGTCTCCGACCGCACGGCCATGCACGCCCTGAAGGAGCGCGTTCTGCAGGAGTTCGGCCCGATCGACGGCGTGCTGCACTGTGCCGGCACGACCGGCACGGCTGCCCACCGGGAGCTCGCGGTCCTGGGCGAGGAGGAGGCCTCCTGGCACTTCGGCCCCAAGCTCTACGGTACGCAGGTGCTGCACGAGGTGCTGGCCGACCAGCAGTTGGACTTCGCCGTCATCTGCTCCTCGATCGCCTCGCTGCTCGGCGGACTCGGCTTCGGTGCGTACGCCGCCGCGAACGCCGCGCTCGACGCCTTCGCCCAGCGGCACCACAGCGCGGCCCTGCCCTGGACCAGCGTCAACTGGGAGGCCTGGTACTTCTCGCACGAGGACCGGGCGGATTCGGAACTCGGCGCGGCGGTACGCGAGTTGGCACTCACACCGGCCGAGGGCCGACAGGTGTTCGACGCCCTGCTCGACGCGGTGCCCCAGGCGCAGATCATCACCTCCACCGGCGATCTGACGCTGCGCCAGGAGCGGTGGTCCGACCCGGTGGCCGAGGTGCCGACCCCGGCCGCACGGCACGAGCGCCCCAACCTGCGAAACCCGTTCGTCGCCCCGAACGGCGAGACCGAACACCAGGTGGCGGAGATCTGGCAGGAGCTGCTCGGCGTGGAGAGCGTCGGCGTGCAGGACAACTTCTTCGAACTGGGCGGCAGTTCACTGCTCGGCCTCCAGGTCGTCCACCGACTGCGTCAGGAGCTGGCGGTGGCCGTACCGCTGACCATCGTCTACGAGGGCCCCACCGTGCGCACCCTCGGCGCGCTCATCGACAACCTCCGGGCGGCGCAGTGATGGCGGCGCGCGGTGGTGTCGCGATCATCGGGATGGCGGGGCGCTTCCCCGGCGCGGGGGACCTGACCGAGTACTGGTCGAACCTGCGCGACGGCGTCGAGTCGATCCTCCCCCTCACCGACGAGGAGCTGGCGGCGGCCGGGGTGTCGCCCGAGGTGTTCGGGCAGCCGAACTACGTCAAGGCCGCGCCCGCCTTCGCCGGCAGCGACCTGTTCGATGCGGAGTTCTTCGGGTACACCGCCCGCGAGGCCGAGGTGATGGACCCTCAGCACCGGCTCTTCCTGGAGACGGCCTGGGAGGCGCTGGAGCACTCCGGCTACGACGCCGCCCGGTACGAGGGCAGCATCGGTGTCTTCGGTGGCGCGGGAGCCAACCGCTACGTCCAGCACGTCTACTCGCACCAGCAGATCGTGGACACCCTGGGCCAGACCCAGATCCTGGTGGCCAACGAACTCGGCTTCCTGGCCTCCCGGGTGTCGTACAAGCTGGACCTGAAGGGCCCCGCGGTCTCGCTGCGCGCCGCCTGCTCGACCGCGCTGGTCGCCGCCCACACCGCCTGCCGGAGCCTGCTCGCCGGGGAGTGCGACCTCGCCCTGGCGGGTGGCGTCCACGTCGACCCGAACCCGGGCACCGGCTACCTGCACCAGGACGGGTCCTTCGTGTCCCCCGACGGGCACGTCCGTCCGTTCGACGCGGACGCCCGGGGCACGGTCTTCGGGACGGGTGTCGGTCTGGTCGTGCTGAAGCGGCTGGAGGACGCGCTGGCCGACGGCGACACCGTCCACGCCGTGATCAGGGGCTCGGCGATCAACAACGACGGCGCGGTGAAGGTCGGTTTCACCGCCCCGAGCGTCACCGGCCAGGCCGCGGTCATCTCCGCCGCGCTCACCAGCGCGGGCCTCGCACCCACGGACATCGACTACGTCGAGGCGCACGGCACGGGCACCTCGCTGGGCGACCCGATCGAGGTGCAGGCGCTCTCGCGCGCGTTCGGCGGTACAGGCTCCTGCGCCCTCGGCTCGGTCAAGGGCAACATCGGCCACCTCGACGCCGCCGCCGGCATCGCCGGCCTGCTCAAGACCACGCTCGCACTCAAGCACGAGCTGCTGCCGCCTTCGCTGAACTACACCCGTGGCAACCCCGACATCGACTTCGCCAGCAGCCCGTTCCGCGTCCAAGCCGAATCAACTCCCTGGCCGCGCAGCGAACACCGCACCCGCCGCGCCGGGATCAGCGCCTTCGGCTTCGGCGGCACCAACGCCCACCTCATCCTGGAGGAGGCTCCGCTCACCCCGGCCTCCCCGGCCGGCTCGCGCCCCACCGAGACGCTGGTCCTCTCGGCCCGCACCCCGGAGGCACTCGAAGAGGCCACCGACCGGCTGGCCGCCCACCTGCGCCGCGAACAGCCCAACCTCGCCGACGCCGCCCACACCCTGGCCACCGGCCGCCGCGCCTTCCCACACCGCCGCACCGTCACAGGCACTGACCCCGCCGCAGTCGCCGCGGCCCTGGAAACCCGCGACCCCGCACACGTGACCACCAGTCACACGACCCGCGAAGCCACGCCACTGGTCTTCCTCTTCAGCGGCCAGGGTTCGCAGCACTCGGGCATGGCCCACGACCTCTACCAGCAAGAAGCCGTCTTCCGCAGCTGCGTCGACGAGTGCGCCCAACTCCTCAAGCCACACCTCGGCGAGGACATCCGCGACATCGTCTTCACCCAAGACCCCCGACTCGACCAGACCCAGTGGGCCCAACCCGCCCTCTTCGTCATCGAATACGCCCTCACCCAACTCTGGCGCTCCTGGGGCATCACCCCCACCGCCATGCTCGGCCACAGCCTCGGCGAATGGACCGCCGCCTGCCTCGCCGGCGTCTTCACCCTCCCCGACGCCCTCCGCCTCGTCGCCCTCCGCGGCCGCCTCATGCAGGCCCAGGCCCCCGGCGCCATGCTCAACATCATGGCCGACCGCACCACCGTCGAAGCCACCCTGCCCGACAGCCTCTCCCTCGCCGCCCACAACGGCCCCCGAGACTGCGTCATCTCCGGCCCCCACGAGGCCATCCAGGCCTTCACCACCCTCGCCGAAGAACACGGCTGGGCCACCCAACCCGTCACCACCTCCCACGCCTTCCACTCCCACCTGATGGAACCGATGATCGCGGAGTTCACCACCGCGGTCGCCGCCGTCAACCGCCAAACCCCGCAGACCCCCTTCGTCTCCAACCTCACCGGCACATGGATCACCGACGAGCAGGCCACGGACCCGGACTACTGGGGCCACCACATCCGCGCCACCGTCGAATACACCACCGGCATCCAGACCACCACCACCGAGCCGGGCACCACCCTGCTCGAGATCGGCCCCGGCCAGACCCTCAGCAGCCTCGCCCGCCGCATCCTCACCAACACCGGCACCCAGGCCACCACCCTCACCTCGCTCCCCCACAAGCGCGACACCCGCACCCCCTCCGAAACCATCCAGCGCACCCTCGCCACCCTCTGGCTCACCGGCACCACACCCAACTGGAACGCCTACCACGCCCAACAGCAACGCCGCCGCATCCCCCTCCCCACCTACCCCTTCCAACACAAGCGCTACTGGCTCGACCGACAGGCCACCACGACCCAGGCCGTCGGTAGTGCCACAACGCGCCGCGACGACATCACGCAGTGGTTCTACGCCCCGTCCTGGCAGCGGTCGGCTCTCCCCGCCGGGGAGCAGCCGGACCGCACCCGGCACTGGCTAGTCTTCGCCGACGGCCTGGGTGTGGGCGAGGCGGTGACCGAGCAGCTGCGGGCCGCCGGTGCCACCGTCACCGTGGTGGCGGCGGCCGGCACCTGGTCCGACCGAGGAGACGGCCACTACGCCATCGACCCGGCCGACAGCTCCGACTACGAGCGGCTGATCAGCACCCTGCGGAACGGCCCCGCCGGCGTGCCCACCCGCATCGTCCACGGCTGGAGCGTCACCGCGCCGGGCGAGGAGGGCAGCCTCCAGCACGGTTTCGAGAGCCTGATCCGCCTCACCCAGGCCCTCGTTCACCACCCGGACGGCGAGCCGCGCCGGATCTGGGTGCTCAGCAACGGCCTGCACAACGTCACCGGCGCCGAGCCGCTCTCGCCGCTGAAGGCCACCCTGCTGGGCCCGTGCCGCGTGCTGCCCCGCGAGCTGCCGGGCACCACCTGCCGCAGCGTCGACCTCGACTGCCTGACCGCTCCCACCGAGGCTGAACTGGTGCGCCTGATGGCCGAGTTGGCCACCGAGCCGGGGCAGGGCCCGGAGACGGTGGCGCACCGCGGAGGCCACCGCTGGTCCCAGCACTTCCTGCCGCAGCCACTGCCCCGGGGCGACCGGTCACCGGTGGTGCGCAAGGACGGTGTCTACCTGGTCACCGGCGGCACCGGTGGCCTGGGCCTGGCCCTGGCCGGGCACCTCACGGCAGCGGGGGCACGGATCGCGCTCACCGCACGCACCCGGCTGCCCGACGCCGCGGAGTGGGACTCGTGGCTCGCCCGCAACCCGGGCAAGGGCCGACTCGCTGATACTGTCCGGGAGTTGGTCCGCCTGCGGGACGCGGGTGCGGAGCTCCTGGTGTTCCAGGCCGACGTGAGCGACCAGGCGGCGATGAGCGAGGCCGTCCGGCAGACCACCCAGCGCTGGGGGGCCATCCACGGTGCCTTCCACACGGCGGGCGTCGCCGGTGGCGGCCTGATCCAGCTCAAGGACCTCCAGGCGGCCGCCGAGGTCCTGCTCCCGAAGGTACGCGGCACCCTGGTGCTGGAGGAGGTACTGGCAGGCCAGGAGCTGGACTTCCTAGTCCTGTTCGGCTCGAACGGTGCGAACATCGGCAGTGTCGGCCAGGTCGACTACTGCGCCGCCAACTGCTTCCTCGACGCCTTCGCCCAGGACCGCGGCCGCACCCAGCGGGTGATCTCGATCGACTGGGGTCCGTGGCGGGAGATCGGCATGGCGGTCGGTACCGCCACACCGTCCGGCACCGAGCAGGTGGACCAGCGCGCCATGTCGGCCGCCGAAGGGCTGTGGGCCCTCGACACGATCCTGGCCGGCGTCTCGGAGTCGCAGGTCATCGTGTCGCCCGCCGAGCTCTCGGCGCTCTTCGAGAACGCCTTCTCGCTGGAGCAGGGCGCCACCGCGGAGCCCCGCGGCGCCGCGCACGAACGCCCGGACATCCTCACCGAGTTCGTGGCACCGCGCAGCGACACCGAGCGCGCGATCTGCGAGGTGTGGCAGGAGCTGCTGGGCATCGCGAAGGTCGGCATCCAGGACAGTTTCTTCGATCTGGGCGGCAACTCCCTGATCGCTATCCAGCTGGTGAGCACCATCAACACCCGGCTGGGCACGAAGCTCGCCCTCGGCGACCTGTACGAGGGGCTGACGGCGGCACACCTGGCCGGCCTGGCCGAGAAGCCCGTACAGCAGGCAACGGGCAACAGCCTCAAGGCACTTGAGGAACGCAGAGAGAAGATGCAGCAGCGCCGGCGTCAGCACCAGCAACGGCGTCGGACGGCAAGGGGCCAATGATGACCACTGAGTTCACGGATCTCCCGGCACGGGACGGTGTCGCGATCGTCGGGATGGCGGGACGCTTCCCCGGCGCGGGGGACCTGACCGAGTACTGGTCGAACCTGCGCGACGGCGTCGAGTCGATCGTCGCCCTGACCGACGAGGAGCTGGCGGCGGCCGGGGTGCCGGCCGAGGTCTTCGGCCAGCCCCACTACGTCAAGGCCGCACCCAAGTTCGATGGCATCAGCCTGTTCGATGCGGAGTTCTTCGGGTACACCGCCCGCGAGGCGAAGATCATGGACCCGCAGCACCGGCTCTTCCTGGAAACGGCCTGGGCCGCCCTGGAGCACTCCGGCTACGACGCCGCCCGGTACGACGGCAGCATCGGCGTCTTCGGCGGCGCCAGTACCACCGCCTACCTCGGGAACATCCTCAGCAACCTGGAGCAGGGCGAGGCGATCAAGGGCGAGAACGTCGGCCTGGGCTTCGAACTCGCCTTCCTGACCAGCCGGGTGTCGTACAAGCTCGACCTGCGGGGGCCGAGCTTCCCGGTCCAGACCGCCTGCTCCAGCTCGCTGGTGGCGCTGCACGCCGCCTGCCAGAGCCTGCTCAACTACGAGTGCGACATGGCCCTTTCGGGTGCGGTCTCCTACAAGGTGCAGGAGAACACCGGCTACCCCTACCAGGAGGGGGCCTTCCTCTCCCCGGACGGGCACATCCGTCCGTTCGACGCGGACGCCCGGGGCACGGTCTTCGGCAACGGTGTCGGCGTGGTGGCACTGAAGCGGCTGGAGGACGCGCTGGCCGACGGCGACACCGTCCACGCCGTGATCAAGGGCTCGGCCGTCAACAACGACGGTGGGGTCAAGGCGAGTTTCACGGCACCGACCGTCGGCGGTCAGGCCGAGGTGATCACGGAGGCGCTGGCCGTCGCGGAGGTCGATCCCGAGGACATCGACTACGTCGAGGCGCACGGCAGCGGCACCGTGATCGGCGACTCGATCGAGGTGCAGGCGCTGTCACGGGCGTTCGGCGACACCGGGTCCTGGGCCATCGGCTCGGTCAAGGGGAATGTCGGCCACCTCGACGCCGCCGCCGGCATCGCCGGCCTGCTCAAGACCACGCTCGCACTCAAGCACGAACTCCTCCCCGCCTCGCTGAACTACACCCAAGGCAACCCCGACATCGACTTCGCCAGCAGCCCGTTCCGCGTCCAAGCCGAATCAACTCCCTGGCCGCGCAGCGAACACCGCACCCGCCGCGCCGGGATCAGCGCCTTCGGCTTCGGCGGCACCAACGCCCACCTCATCCTGGAGGAGGCTCCGCTCACCCCGGCCTCCCCGGCCGGCTCGCGCCCCACCGAGACGCTGGTCCTCTCGGCCCGCACCCCGGAGGCACTCGAAGAGGCCACCGACCGGCTGGCCGCCCACCTGCGCCGCGAACAGCCCAACCTCGCCGACGCCGCCCACACCCTGGCCACCGGCCGCCGCGCCTTCCCACACCGCCGCACCGTCACAGGCACTGACCCCGCCGCAGTCGCCGCGGCCCTGGAAACCCGCGACCCCGCACACGTGACCACCAGTCACACGACCCGCGAAGCCACGCCACTGGTCTTCCTCTTCAGCGGCCAGGGTTCGCAGCACTCGGGCATGGCCCACGACCTCTACCAGCAAGAAGCCGTCTTCCGCAGCTGCGTCGACGAGTGCGCCCAACTCCTCAAGCCACACCTCGGCGAGGACATCCGCGACATCGTCTTCACCCAAGACCCCCGACTCGACCAGACCCAGTGGGCCCAACCCGCCCTCTTCGTCATCGAATACGCCCTCACCCAACTCTGGCGCTCCTGGGGCATCACCCCCACCGCCATGCTCGGCCACAGCCTCGGCGAATGGACCGCCGCCTGCCTCGCCGGCGTCTTCACCCTCCCCGACGCCCTCCGCCTCGTCGCCCTCCGCGGCCGCCTCATGCAGGCCCAGGCCCCCGGCGCCATGCTCAACATCATGGCCGACCGCACCACCGTCGAAGCCACCCTGCCCGACAGCCTCTCCCTCGCCGCCCACAACGGCCCCCGAGACTGCGTCATCTCCGGCCCCCACGAGGCCATCCAGGCCTTCACCACCCTCGCCGAAGAACACGGCTGGGCCACCCAACCCGTCACCACCTCCCACGCCTTCCACTCCCACCTGATGGAACCGATGATCGCGGAGTTCACCACCGCGGTCGCCGCCGTCAACCGCCAAACCCCGCAGACCCCCTTCGTCTCCAACCTCACCGGCACATGGATCACCGACGAGCAGGCCACGGACCCGGACTACTGGGGCCACCACATCCGCGCCACCGTCGAATACACCACCGGCATCCAGACCACCACCACCGAGCCGGGCACCACCCTGCTCGAGATCGGCCCCGGCCAGACCCTCAGCAGCCTCGCCCGCCGCATCCTCACCAACACCGGCACCCAGGCCACCACCCTCACCTCGCTCCCCCACAAGCGCGACACCCGCACCCCCTCCGAAACCATCCAGCGCACCCTCGCCACCCTCTGGCTCACCGGCACCACACCCAACTGGAACGCCTACCACGCCCAACAGCAACGCCGCCGCATCCCCCTCCCCACCTACCCCTTCCAACACAAGCGCTACTGGCTGGAACCCCAGATCCCGCAGGCCGCGGTCCGGCACACCCCCGGCCCGCACCCGTTGCTGGACCAGGTCCTGCTCCGGACGATGGGCCAGTCCGTCTTCCTCACCGAGTTCTCGCTGGAGCTGCACTGGGTGCTCTCCGAGCACAAGCTGCTCGGAGAGGCGATCGTCCCCGGAACCACCTACCTGGAGATGGCCCGCGCCGCCGCCTCGCTGCACTTCGGCCAGCCGGTCACCGAGCTCCGCGGCGTCACCTTCCTCGTCCCGCTGCTGGTGCAGGAAGGCACCCCACGTACCGCGCACACCACCATCCGCGAACTCGACGATCTGCAGGCCGAGTTCACCGTCGCCAGTCACGACCCGGCGAGCGACCACTGGACGGTGCACGTCCAGGGCACGGTCGGCGTCAGGCCGCACACCGCACCCGCGCCGCAGCAGGATCTGGCAGCTCTGCGTGAGCTCTGCTCGCTGGAGAGCGTGGACATCGCCCTGCGGCAGACCGAGCACAAGGTGATGGAGTTCGGCGACCGCTGGCGGAGCAGCCTCCCGACCGTGCACGTCGGCATCCGGGCCGCCCTCGGCGTACTCGACCTGCCCGAGCAGTACCGGGCCGAGTGCCAGGACCACCCCCTGCACCCGGCCCTGCTCGACCAGGCCACCGGCTTCAGCGGATTCGCCGTCCTGGAGACCGCCGACGACCGCCGACTCGCCCTCGGTGACCGGGACTTCTTCCTCCCGGTCGGCTACGACTCGCTGCTCCTGCACGGCCCGCTGCCCGCACGGGGCCTGAGCTTCGTCCAGCCGCATCCGGGCTATGTGAACAACGCCGAGTTCCGCAAGGTCGACGTGGTGATCTGCGACGAGTCGGGGGCCACCGCCGCCGAGATCCGCGGCTTCACCGTCAAGCGCGTCACCGACGCCAAGCGCACGGTCGCCCAGTTGCGTCCGCACACCCGCCACCACACCCTCCGATGGGTCCCGGCACCGGCGCCCGAGGAGCACCAGGCCCCACCCACCCGGGTCCTGGTGATCGGCGAACAGGGCAGTATCAGCGCTGAGTTGAGCGCCGCACTGCGCGCGCACGGCATCAGCGTCGCCGAGGCGGCACTCGCGGACCGGTGGCAGCAGCCCGCTCCGGACCGGTACGAAGTGCCGCCCACCCAGGAGGGTTTCGGCCGGCTGCTGGACGCGCTCGGTGCGGAGCTCCCGGACGAGGTCGTGCACGTCGCGGCCCCTGCCGACGGCCGCGTCCAGCAGGATCTGGCGGTCCTGGAGGCCAGGCTCGGCCACGGCGTCCACAGCCTGTTCCACCTGGCCCGCAGCCTCTCCGAGTGTGGCGTCGCCCCGGCCAGGTTCAGCGTGGTCGCCCCCTCGGTGGCACGGGTGACCGGCACCGAGCCGGAGACGGCCGCGGTCCACGCGACGCTCTTCGGCCTGGCGAAGGTGATCGGCCAGGAGTACGAGAACACCGACGTGTTCTGCCTCGACATCGCCGGCGACACCGGCCCCGAGGCCGTCTGCGCCGAACTGCTCGGAGCCCGGACACCCACCACCGTCGCGCTGCGCGACGGGCTCCGGTACGTCGCGGAGCTCGCACCGGTGCACCTGCGGGAGCAGCCGAGGTCCGTACCGGTCCGCCCGGACGGCGTGTACCTCATCACCGGCGGCCTGGGCGGGCTCGGACTGGCGGTCGCCCGCCATCTGAGCCGTTCGGTGCCGGGTGCGCGGCTCGCCCTGGTCAACCGCACCGAACTGCCGCCGCGCGAGCGGTGGGACGAGGTCACCGACGCCAAGCTGCGCAGGCAGATCGAAGCGCTGCGCGAACTGGCGGGGAGCGGCGCCGAGGTGCGCAGCTACTCCGGTGACGTCACCGACCTGGCGGCCATGGAGGGCGTCGTCGCCAAGGTCCGCGCCGAGCTGGGCGCGATCGGCTGCGTCGTCCACGCGGCCGGCGTCGCCGGGGACGGCTTCCTCTTCCGCAAGGACGCGGAGACCTTCCGTCGTACGCTGAACCCCAAGGTGCTCGGCGCCACCGTGCTGGACCTCGTCACCCAGGACGATCCGCCGGAGTGCATGGTCAACTTCGGCTCCACGGTGGCGATCTTCGGTGCGGCCGGGCAAGGCGACTACACTGCCGCCAACAGCTACTTGGACCACTTCGCCGAGCAGCGCTCCGCGCGCGGCCGGTGGACGGTGACGGTCGACTGGAGCGACTGGCTGGACACCGGCATGGCCTTCGACCACGGAGTCCAGCAGGACCAGGGCTTCTTCCGGTCGGTGTCGGTCGAGGACGGTCTCAGCAGCTTCGAGGAGATCCTCGCCTCGGCCTGCACCCCGGTGATCGTCGGCGAGGTCAACTACCCGAAGCTGGGCGGGTCCAGCGGGCTCACGGGGCTGTTGCGCCGCGCACCGCTGGTGCTGGCAGCCCCGATCCAGCAGGCCATCGCCGCCGCCCGCAGCAGCGCCGACGGATCCGCCGCGACGGCGGAGGACACGCCGTCCGACGGTGAGCCGAAGCTCTTCGGCAAGGAGAGCGGCGAGTTCAGCGACACCGAGCGCGTGCTCGCCCGGATCTGGGCCCGCGAGCTCGGCCTCACCGAACTCAACGTGCATGACACCTCGTTCGCGCTCGGGGTGGACTCGCTGGCCGCACTCCGGATCGCCCAGAGCATCCAGAAGATCACGGACATCCGGGTCTCCATGGTCGACCTGTTCCGCTACGTCACGATCGCGGATCTCGCCGATCACCTGGACACCAGGGACGCCCGGGGCTGACCAGGCGCCCCAACTCCCCTTCTATCCCACAAAGGTGGTACCCCCGTGAGCATCCGAACCGTAGGCGTGATCGGCGCCGGTACGATCGGCCGTGGCGTCGCCCAGTCCTTCGCGGAGTCCGGGTTCGAGGTGATCCTCGTGGACATCTCGCAGGCCCAACTCGACAGCGCGGTGGCCCAGATCGGCCGTGACCTGCTGGTCCAGCCGATGCTGCTCGGCAAGCCGCTGAAGGAGGACGCCAAGACCGTCCTCGCCCGGATCACCACCGGCACCGAGCTCACCGCGCTGGCCGACGCCGACTTCGTGGTCGAGAACGTCACCGAGAACTGGGACGTCAAGCGCGCGGTCTACGAGCAGATCGACGCGATCTGCCGCCCCGGCGTGATCTTCGGCGTGAACACCTCGGCCGTGCCGATCACCCGGGTGGGCTCGGTCACCGGGCGCCCGGCCGAGATCCTCGGGCTGCACTTCATGAACCCCGTCCCGATGATGGACACCGTCGAGGTGGTCAGCGGCCACTTCACCAGCGAGGAGACGCTGAACACCGCGCTCGGCCTGCTGTCGGAGATGGGCAAGGAGGGCATCGTCGTCCAGGACGCCCCCGGCTTCATCACCAACCGGGTCCTCATGGTGACCATCAACGAGGCCATCTTCTGCGTCCAGGACCAGATCGCCTCGGCCGAGGACGTCGACAAGATGTTCCGCGGCTGCTTCGGCCACAAGATGGGACCCCTGGAGACCGGCGACCTGATCGGCCTCGACACGATCCTGAACTCGATCACGGTCATGTACGAGAGCTACAAGGACAGCAAGTACCGCCCGGCTCCGCTGCTCCAGAAGATGGTCGACGCACGACTCCTGGGCCGCAAGACCGGCCAGGGCTTCTACACCTACTGACCCCCGAACTACCCAAGGAGAAACCTGACATGACGAACGACGACGCGCGCGCCCGGGTCCGTGAGTTCCTCGCCCCGCAGCTGGCCGGCCAGCCGCTCGCCGACAACGACGACTTCTTCGCCCTCGGCTACGTCAACTCCCTCTTCGCGATGCAGCTCGCGCTCTTCGTGGAGAAGGAGTTCGCGCTGACCCTCGGCCCGGCGGACATGGACTTCGACAACTTCCGCACGGTCGACGGCCTCGTCCGCCTGGTCACGTCGCGAACGGCGACGGCGGCCTAGTCCCACCCACGGGCGCGCGGCGGCCCGCGCACATCTCGCGTGCGTCCAGCGTCCCGTGCGACGCCGCGTTGACGGGACCGGTGAAGTCCGCCGCTGCGGCCCAGGCCAGGAAGCGGGC
>NZ_JBSFJU010000051.1:0-61126 GCF_053598215.1 Kitasatospora sp. NPDC001175
ATCGCAGCCTCGATCGGATCCGTCGGCGACGCCTACGACAACGCTCTGATGGAATCCACCATCGGCCTCTACAAAACGGAGCTGATCAAGCCCGGCCGACCCTGGAAGACCCTCTCCCAGGTCGAGCTCGCCACAGCCGAGTGGACCGACTGGTACAACCACCGGCGACTCCACGGTGAGATCGGCCACGTCCCACCCGCCGAATACGAGACCAACTACTACCTGGCGACCACGAAACCCCTGGTCACAGCCACAACCTGAGATCTCTACCGAACCCGGGGCGGTTCAGTAGGCGAACGCGATCGAGTCGAACTTGCTGGTGGCGTCCCAGGTGGTCGGGTCGGTCACGCCGGTGGGCAGCGGCTCGCACACCGTGACGCCGGCCGTATGGCTCTTGGTGGTGGCGGCCTGGAGTGTGATGGTGGCGGTGGTCCAGCCCGAGGTGGTGGTGCCGACCGACTGGATGGTGACCATCTCCTGGTTGGCGGTTCCGAGGCCGAGGACCAGCTGCTGGCCGTACCCGAGTTGGGCGGCCGCCGGGTTGGTGTTGTCCGCGCCGTTTCTGATGACGATGCTGCTCACGCCGGACGCGATCGTCGTGTTCAGCGTGGTGTGGAACGAGGCGAAGAGGCCGTAGGGCGTGAGGTCGGCCGGGCTGCACTGCAGAGTGACCCGGGCCTCGCCGTCGTCTCCGAACTCCCAGGCGATGTTCTCGACGAAGCAGTCGACCTGGATCGCGGCGGCCGGGGCCGGTGGCCTGCGCATCACCCGGATCCGGGTGCCCAGTTCGAGAGACAGGCAGACCGGCCACAGCAGGGACGGGTTGGCTGATGGGTGCAGGGTGACCGAGGAGACCCGGACCGCGGGGCTCTTGTACCTGCTGAGCAGGTAGTTCGCCGCGTCCTGGCACTCCTGCGTGGAAGCCGAGTTGACGGTGCGAGTCAACTGGCGGGGGAAGAAGTTGGTGATGCTGGTGGCGTCCTGCGCGGAGAAGACCTGGCTACTGCTGGCCTGGGTAACAGCGACCTGATTGGCGATCCTCGTGGGGTCGAAATCAAGAGCGATCCCTTCGTACGGGATCTCTCCACCCGCCGTGTTCTCCCCGAGTACATAAGCCGGGGTCAGCGCGTTGTACCGGTTCGACCTGGATTTGAAGACGACCACGCCCGTCCGATCGACATAGTGCGCGCCGTTTTCGGTGTCCACCACCGCCTGCAGGGCGCTCAAGGCGTCCTGACCGTCCACGGCAGCTACGCCCATGCTCGTGGTCATTCCCGCCTGGATGTTCGTTGGGCCGGAAAATCCGGCCCAACCAAGGATCCGCTGATAACGGGCGTCCGAACTGTCCCCGGCGAAGCTGGTCTTCCATGCCTGGTAGACCGAAGTGATGTCACCATTGGTGAACAAGGTGGGGAATTCGGCGACGTAGGAGATGTCGCCTGCGTAGTTCTGGCTGGTTCCGTTGCCGACCGTGGCATCAACATAGCCGCCGACGTTGTCGGATATCAGCCCTGTTGGAGTGTTGCTTGCGGGTATTCCGGAATAGTAGGCGATCAGGGAGCCATCCTGAGAAGCCATGACCTGGGCGGTGGCGGTGGAGTATCCGAAAAGCAGGAGGTGCCAGTTGCCGTCGCAGATGTTGGTTGCGCCGCCAAAGTAGTACGCGGAGCCGACATTTCCGGGACCGGTGATCGCCAAGTTGGGGAGACCGGCACTGTCGATGTAGAGGAAGATGCTCGCACCGTTCGGCGTGGTCGCGCCACGAACCGGGTCCATGCACGACCAGATGTAGGCGGCGGAGGATGGGAGCGGGCCGGGGTAGCGGACGGCGATCATCCTGGTCCAGGACGCGGGGTTGGCTGGGCCGAGAATCCCGGATGACCCGAGGCTGATGAACGAGGCGGGCTTTGGGAGAGCGGTGCCGGGCGATGGGTTGTTGATCGTCACCACGGTTTGGGTGCTGCCGGTGTAGGTGCCGCCCGGGCTTGCGGAGGTGATTTGAGTGCCCGAAACGAGGCTGCCGGCCCCGTATTTGGAGATGGCGACCGGCGCGGGTGGGAAGTTGCCGATGGAGTCCGTCAACGACGACGATCCTTGCGGGTCGCCGAGCGTGAATAGAAACCTGGGGTTACGCCGGTAGATCTCCTCGGTGAGTGGGTCGCGCAGGATGCGCTGGGACAGCAGGCTGAAAGTGTCCACGGCGGTGGGCTGAACCGTGCCGTAGGTGCCCTGCAGGTCCCAGCTGGAGGGCCAGCGCTCCACGAAACCGCTGTAGATCGGATACGTCACGCCGGGCTGCACCCAGGTCGTTGGCGATGCGTTCTTCTCAACCTGCCAGCCATCAGCCTGCAAAAGGGCGTTGGACGCCGGGAGCGCCACAAGGGCGACTCCGATCACCATGTAGGCCGCCCCGGTCGGAACGGTGCTGGTGGTCGTGATCTGGGTCCAGCTTGCGCTGCTTGAGCCGGTCAGTGTGACGGTGCTGCCGAGTTGCTGACTGAGGAGCGCCAGGTTGGCGTCGTACGTCTGAATCAGCGCCTGGACCTGCATGCTGGTTGCCGAGGTGACGTTCCGGACTCTCGTCTGGGTGGAGTAGGTGACGCCGGCTTGCGGCGGGACCTGTGGCGTCCAGAGCGGCAGCGCGGTGACTGTGCTGGTGGACGGTACCGAAAACTGGAATACATTCGTGCCCACCCAGGCGCTGCCGGAGGCGATGATGCTGCCGCCGCTGCTGTCGGTGCCACTAAAGACCGAAATGCCTTGCGGGCCGGTCGGGATCGGCCCGGGCAAGTAGCCGCCTACGTCTCCGCAGGTCGCCTGGACCTGTGTCAGGAGATTGACTGTGGGGGGCCATTGGGCGCGGATTCTCATGGGCTGGTACGGCATGATGTGCCCGTACCAGGGCCCCGAGGCGTTGAGCGGGTCGAGAGCGCCGTCGTTGTTGGCAAGCTGAAGGTCCAGGGTGCCGGCGCGGACCTGATCGAGCTCGTACTGCCGGCCCCGTTGGACTGCGGCCCGACCGCGGGTCCGGGCGGTGACCTCCACGTACCGGTCTAGGGGCTGTGCGGCGCCGTTGCAGTTCCAGCGCGGCCCCCACTCGTACAACATCGTCGGCCAGTTGGGGTTGATGGCCACGGAGACCTCCTCTCAGCGGCGGGCGTAGTTCTGCCAGGTGGTGGATCCGCGCATGCCGAGCTGGTACATCTGCCGTTCGATCACGTCGCGCAGGTCACGCTCGGAGTGCACGGAGCCTTGGACCGTGACGTTGACGACGTAGGTCGGCGCGCCCGCCGCGTTGCCGAGTGGCGTGGCGAGGCCGGTCCGGGCCGTGCCGGCGAATGCGGGCCCGCCGGCGGTGAGTGAGGCGGCACCGGCGAGGCGTCCGGTTGCGGCGGAGACGGTGCCGACGGAGGCGTGGATGCCGTCGGCGACCATGGTGCCGATCTTTGCTCCGGCGAGGTCGGGGCTGCCGGAGCCGGAGAGCGGGCCAACCTTCGCGGGAGAGAACGGCAGGTAGCTGCGAATGGTCGATGCCACGTCGCTTATCGCGCGACCCACGCCGCCGACCATGGATCTGATGCCATTGATCAGCCCTCGGACGATGTTCGCGCCGGCATCCCAGAGCAGGTTGCCGAAGCCAGACGCGATGTGGCCGATCGTCGTGACGACGTCGTCCAGGGCTTGGCCGACCAGGTGGCTGAGGTCGCCCCAGACCTTGCCCCACTTGCCGGTGAGGATGTCCAGGACGAGGCCGATCGTGTTCTCGACGAAGTGGATGCCGGTCATGACGACGCCGGAGATCACATCCCAGACGATCTTGATGGTGTCCTTGATGACACCCCATACGACCGTCCACACCGACTGGATGATCGCCAGTGTGGGGCGCATGACGCCGTCCCACCAGACCTTGACTGCCGTTTCGACGATCTTCCAGACCGCAGACCAGACTTCATGGATCTGCTGCGAGTGCTCGGTCCACCAGGCGACCAGCTCCGCGACCCTAGCCTTGATCCACGTGAGGACGTTGGCGTTGAACCACTGGACGATGCCCCGGACCGCCTGCGCCATGACGTTCCAGGCGCCGATGAAGACCTGCTTGTGCTGCTCGAACCAGCCGAACACGGCCTGGATCGCGGCCTTGAGCACGGGCAGAACGGTTGACGCGAACCAGTGGATGACCGTTGCCGCCGCTGTCCACGCGACCTTGAACGCGCCTGCCAGGAACCGTCCCAGGTCGTTCATGGCTGTTCTGAAGGTCCTCGAATGGTTGTACGTGTAGACGAAGGCGGCCCCGAGCGCGGTTGCCGCCGCGACGATGGCGCCGGCAGGCGTAAGCAGCGCTGAGGTCAGGGCGGTTCCAAGTGCCACGATGGCGCCTACCAGCACGCCGCCGACTGCTCCGGCCAGTGCCTGCACGGCGCCCTTGTGCTGGGTCAGCCACCCGACGCCCTGCTGGATCCACGTCAGGAACTTCTCGACGTACGGCAGGAGCGCCTCACCGATCTTGATGGCGAGCGCCTCGATCCCGGCCTTCAGCTGGTCGACGTGCATGCTCATCGTCTGTGTGGCGCTCTGCCAGGCGGTTCCGAACTTGTCCGCGCCTTCGGTGATCGCCGGGTACTTCGACTCGACACGGTCCATCTGGCCGAGGAGGATCGACAGGCCGGTGCCAGCCTTCTTGCCGAACATCTCGGTGATGACGTCGCCCTGCTGGTCCGCGGTGATGCCGGCCTTCTTGAAGTGCTCGGTCAGATCCTCCAGTGCGAGCTTCAGGCCGCCCTTTTGCATGTCCTGCGCGAGGGTGTGTGACGTCATGCCGAACTTGTCCAGCCACTCCTTGGCGCCCGAGACGGGGACGGCGAGGGACTGCACGGCCATCCGCAGCTGCGTGCCGGCCTGGGCGCCGCGGATGTTGTTGTCGCCGAACGTAGCGAGGGCCGCGCCGACGTCCGTGATGCTGAGGCCGTAGCCCTTGACGCTGGCGACCATGCCGGTGCCGAACGCATTGGCGAGGTCTTGCATCTTCATGTCGCCGGTGCCGACGATGGCGTTGAGTGCGCCCATCGCCTGGTTCAGGTCCTCCACGCCGGGGATGTTCGCGGCGACGGCCGCGGTCAGGGCGTTCGTGACGTCGACCAGGTCCGCGCCACCGACCTTCGCACCCTCCCCGGCGATCTTCACCAGTTCAAGGGCCTTTGGTGCGCTGATACCGAGGCTTTCGAAGTTCGACTCGACGTGCAGCAGCGACTCGGCGAGGGAGTCCGGGTTCTCCCCGAGCTGGCCGGCCAGTTGCAGGACGCCGTCGCCCAGGATCCCGAGCTGGCTTTTGGCCACACCCGCCTGCGTGTTGACTCTGGTCATTTCGGCTTCGAAGCTCGTCGCTCCCTTGATCGCTTCGAAGAGCACGGCGCCGCCGACGATGCCCAATCCCGCCGCGTACTTCTTCAGGCCCGCGGCAGCCGACCCGAAGGCCGTCTCGGACGCTTTGGCGGAACTGGCCGCGGCCGCTTCCGTCTTCCCAGCCGCGGCAGCCGTTGTCACAGCCGCGCCGTCAGCGGAAGCCGCCGCAGCCTTGATCGAGGTACTGGCCGCTGCCGCTGAATCCGTGACGCGCGCGAAAGCGCCGGCCGTGGTGGTTGCCATCTCCGTCGCGGCAGCGCCGATCGCGGCCATCTGCTCCGGAGCCGATGTCGCGAGACCGTCGATCGCCTTCGTGAGCGCTCGCGCGGCGGATGCGACCTGCCGGATGCCCTTCTTCGCGGTGTCCGCCGACGCGGAGACCGCCGCCGCCATTTCCTCCGCGGCACGGCTCATCGCGGCGAACGCCTCGGTAACCAGCGCGCCGGTCTCTTCGGCGGCCGCCGCGAACCCCTGCAGCCCCTCGATCGCGGTCGCCATCGCGTCCGTGAACGGTGCGGCGTTCGCGCCGATCTCGGCGATGACCGGAGGAAGGAACGACTCGGACACCCGGCACCTCCAACAGGTCGAAGGTCGGGGGCTGGGCGGTCAGGGCGACAGAGCGGTCTGCCACGCCCGCTGGAACACCTCGGCGATGCGGCCGGAGCGCAGCAGCGTCTCGACCGCGGGTCTGAAGTACGGGCGGGCCGGAAGTTCGCTGTGGTTGGCGCGCCCGCCGAGTTCCTGGATGCGGGCATACGGCGCGGTCGGCCCCATCACCGATGTCCACACACCGAAGCCGGTCGCGGTCGGTCCGGCGAGTTCGAACGAGTCCCACAGGCGGCCCGTGATCTTTGCCGGGGGCTCACCGGGCGGGGATGGGGTGGGTGTGCCTGGCGGGTGCGAGTACCGCGACAGGGCCGCGCGGGCCTCACCCTCGATCAGCGCCTGGGAGGCGACGATCGCCGACGGCGCCGCGGCCGCCGCCCGAACGGACAAGGTCTCCAGAGCGTTGGCGAGTTCAGACACTCCTGCGAGGGTCACGCTCACGGCTCACCTGCCCGCTGCTGCGCCTCGGCGACGACGTCCGACCACACCGCGGCGAGGACGGGCAGTTGCTGGTCGAGCCACGCCGGGAGGTCGTCGACCTGTGCGGGGGTCCAGCCCCAGCGTTCCGCGTACCAGACGTAGGCGGCCGCTTCTTCCTCGGGTGTCCACGGGCCGGCCGGTACGGTGTCGCCCCTCCACCGGGCGGCTACCCGGCGGAGGGCCCGGTAGGGGACGCCTCGTCCTGCAGCTGGCCCGGGTCGGTGTCGTCGGCCTGGGCGGGGAACAGGGCGCGGATGGCGGGCTGCACGAGGGTCATCAGCGCGTTGTCGTCCTCCATCGGCAGCAGGTCCAGGGACTGCTGCGAGATGGAGGGGAGCGGCAGTTCGTAGGACCAGTTGGTGACGAGAAGGGTGAGGAGCCCGTCGGTCATCTCGTAGCCGGCGGCGACGACCCGCTCGAAGTCGGTGACACGGGACATCGCCTTCTTCTTGTCGCCGCGGCGTAGCTCGCGCCAGTCCCGTAGCTCGATCCAGTTCCCGGAGGGGAGGGTGTGGCGCTCAGACATGTGCTGCTCCATGGGCGGTTCGTTAGTAGGTGTTGGGGGCGATGTTGTTCGTGACGGAGATCTTGATGGGGCTCAGACCGCCGGACCCGCCAGCGTTGGTGCTGTTGAAGACGGCCTTGAAGCCGTTCTGGTAGCCGACGGCGGTCTTGCCGGTCTCGACCTCGGAACTGGTGAACGCGGCGATCTGGCAGTCGATCTGCACGGTGATGGCGTTGACCCCGGACAGGCCGTTTGAGCAGACGATCTGGACCTGGGGCTGAGTGTTGTTGAGCATGTACAGCAGTGCGGTCTCGTCCGGCACCGCGCCGAAGTTGAGCTTGCCCTCCACGCTGAGGCCGCCGCGTTGGATGACGTACGGGGTCTGTACGCCGGCGACCGTGTAGTAGACGCCGAGCTCGCGCTTGATGGTGATCTCGCCGTCGGTGACCGTGTTGACGAGGGTGCCGCCGGAGGCTGGCCCGCCGATGCCGACCTGGGCCCGCCAGGAGGCCACGGGCAGGACGCCGGTGGGGTTCGCGGTCGGCGTCGATCCGGCGGGCACGGACGGGAACGAGGTGGCCTTGCCGGACCAGCTGAGCAGCTCGGACTCGGCGTTGAACTTGAGCCCCAGCTCCGAGAGGCAGCTGCCGGGGTACTGGCGGGCGCCGGACGTGGCGGTCGGGCCGAGGTAGTGGATGAGGGTGTGGCTGATCGGTTGCCCGGAGCCGGAGTTCAGCAGGCTCCAGGCGTAGGTGTAGGGGCCAGTCACCGGGGTGACGGCCTGCGCGGAGGCGTGCGCGTAGACCAGGCCGGACGTGGGGGTGGAGATCGGGATCGTGTAGGGGCCGGCGCCGCTGGGCGTGCCGGTGGTGACGACCTCCGCGGTGGCGCCGGTGCCGATCTGGATGAGAGTGCCGTTCGGGATGGACGCCGCGGTCGGGATGGACGTCGCTCCGGCGGCGGCCGAGCTGGACAGGGTGGTGGCGCCGGAGCCGGTCGGGGTGCCGGTGACGGCGAGGTCTCCGAGGATGTTGCGAAGGAAGAACGGCAGGCCGTCGCCGTAGACGGGGCCGCCAAGGTCGAACGAGGCGGCTTTCACGCCCTGGATCTCGGCGAAGGCGTCCGTGCCCATGCTGCCGCGCCAGGACTTGTCCTCCAGCCACTTCGGGCTGTCCTTCGGCTTGAGCGAGTTGACCAGCTGCGTGAACGTGCCCGCTACGGCCGTTCCTTGGACGGTCTCGTTGCCGATCAGGAGGAACTGGCGTGCTGGGGCCCAGGTGATAGGGGTCGGCACCGGTCTACTCCTTCAGTTGGGGCCCGGCGTTGTCCGGTGCCTGGTTGGGCTGGAGAGTGGTGGGCTGCCACCGGCCGTCCTGGGGCGCGCCGTCGGGCCACGCGTAGACGGTGGCCGGTCCGCGATGGTCGTCCGGGTGGGCGGTGAGCGGCACGGACACGTAGACCGTGTCGAAGCCGGCGGCGTACTCGAATGCCGCTGGCGTGGTGGGCTCTGGAGAGGGCGATGCCCCCGGCTTGGCGGGGGCATCGGCCTGCGCGGGGTCCGGCTCTGGGGGCGGGCTGTTCTTGGCGGGCACGGCTTCCTTCTCTCCTGGTCAGGCGTTGACGAACTCGCAGGCCGAGAAGGTCACCGCGAGATAGGACTTGGTGAGCTCGGCCTTCGTCTCCGGCTGCCCGTAGGCGATGCTGATGCCGTTGTTGCCGCCGCCGTCGATGTGCTCGCCGGCCTGGAAAACCGCGCCGCCGAGAGTGCGGTCGACGCGGATCCATTCGACGATCGCGTCCTGCAGGGCGTAGACGTCGTCCTGGGCGTCCTCGGCGTGCGGCGTCCGGCTGCGGATGAAGCAGCCGAGTTCGACCTCGAAGTTGCGCTGCTTCATGCCGTTCTCGGCGCCGCCGACCGCGACCCGGAACTCGTGGGAGCGGTAGATCGTGACGACCATCTGGCAGCCGGTACGGGCGCCGGGCGGCATGCCGTGGAAGTAGTCGGCGTGGTCGTCGCGTTTGGCGAAGGCGCGGCGGACCACGCCGATCCCGGGGACGGGCGATGCACGGTAGGTGCGGGTCGCAGGGTCGTAGGGGCCGCCGAAGTACCTGCAGATGCCGTCCAGGGCGGACTGCACGCTCAAACCGGGCTCCTTACCTGATCCTGCGGTAGCGGTCGAGGATCCGCTCGGCCTCCGCCACGAGACCCGACCCGTCCTGCCGTGAGTCGGTCTGCCGGGTGCCGGCGGAGTGGTGGGTGTCGGGGTAGGTGTCCTCGGCGGCGGTGTCGGGGCGCATCAGCTGGGAGACGGCGTAGTTGATGACGGCGAGCCGCATGTCGGCGGGCATCCCGGAGAGGTCGTGCCCGGAGGTGTGGGCGAACAGGGTGGGCTGGGCGAGCGTCACCGTCGCGGGCAGTGGCGTGTTCGGTGGGACGGCGGTGGGCGGTGACGCCCAGGCCGGGGAGATGGTGACGGTTTCCTCGACGCCGGGTTCCCAGATCCGGTACTGGCCGCCGGGCTGAATACCGGTCGGGTCCGCCACGGTGAGGGAGGTCGACCCGGCGGAGGTTGCCGTGGTCAGCTGCGTGGAGACCCAGCCGGCCACGTACACGGCCTGGACGAACAGCTCGGCGCCCATGGCGGGGACTCCGAACTGCAGGCTGCCGGACCAGGCGCCGCCGCTGCTCATGGGGACGAGAAGGTTGTTGTTCTCTGCCCATACCTGCGGGGAGGTGAGCGTGGTGAGGGAGGTCGGGGTGTAGCCGTAGCCGACCTGCACCATCGACAGGTAAGGCCGGTCGTCCAGGTGCAGGCGCAGGTTGCCGTTGCGGTCAGCGCGGGCCCGGGTGTTCTGCACCACCACGTGCGCGCCGAGCTGCTGCTCGGCGTAGTTGTCGCACCACTGGCTCGCCATGAGCAGGATGTTGACGAGTTCGGCGGTCTGGTCGGCGGCCAGGTTCGATCCGGACCTGAGGTCGTCCAGGTCCAGGTAGGTGGGGTAGGCGATGAACGCCGGGGCCGACACGTACGGCGTCATCGATGGCCCTCCCGGGAGTCAGTGCAGGTGGCGCGGGCGTGGCAGGCGCCGCACCGACGTCCGCTTGTGGAGGCGGCGGTGGTGTGCGGCGGTCAACTTGTGGTCGGAGCGGCGGTGCGGTGCGTTGTGGTGGTGCTGGCCGCTGCGAGAGACGGTCGAGGCTCGGTGGTTCTGATGTGCGGGCATTAGGACTCCTGCTCGGCGGCTGGCCAGGAGCCGTGTTCGCAGCCGACTGCGCTGGCACCTTCGGGCCAGCCGTCGGGGAAGCATTCCGGGCACGGCTGCTCCCGGTTGGCGGTGTCCGGGTCGGTGAGTCGCTTGCGGGGCGGCATCAGCTCTCCCTCTCGCAGGTCCCGCCGCAGCGGGAGCACTTCCGTATGAACGCGGCGAAGCCGCAGTCGGGGCAGTGCCATCCGCCGCGGGGGCGGCCGCCAAGGTTCGCGGAGAACGCGCCGAGCTCGCGCAGGGCCCGCTCGTGCTGGGGGTTGTTCACGGTGACGGTGCCGTCGCGGCCGGCGGTGTAGCTGGTGGTGGTGCCCAGTTGGGCGCCTTGGATGTCGACGCCTCGGACGGCGCCATCGGGCAGGCACAGGCGCGCCACGGCGCCCTCCCTTCGAGGATGGCCCGTGGGCCTGGCCTCTGGAGCGGAAGGCCAGGCCCACGGAGATGACGGCTACACCAACTTGATCCCGGTCACGGATCCATTCCACGCCGGGGCGTAGCACAGGAACGTGCCGTACCAGTAGGACGAGGACTCGTAGGCGAACTGCTGGACGGGCCAGTCGACTCCCATGAGGTCCTGGACGTTGTAGACGGCCCACACGTCGGAGACCTGGGTGTCGGGCATGGGCAGGGTGTCGGAGAGGATCGCGGTGTTGCCCTGCGGCATCCACGGGTGGACCTCGACCGCGACGCCCTTGCCGTTGACCTCGTTGATGATCGTGTTGACTACGTCGCCGAGGGTCACGCCGGTGAGCTGGTCCTGGGTGACGGTCAGCCGGTAGTTGCTGCTGCTGGAGCCCTTGAGCGCTTCGGAGAGCTGCTTGCGGTCGGAGCCGTTGAACAGAATCCGGTCGGGCTCGGCCTTGACGGCCTGGTACATCGCGGCGAACGCGGTCTGGAACTCGCTGCCGGGCGACTGGGTCGACAGGGCGGCGTTGAGCTGCCGCGTGTAGCCGGAGTTCGGGCCGGTGACGATGGGCAGGATGCCGTCGTAGCCGTTGGCGTAGGCGGAGGTGTCTGCGGTCACCGTGGACGCGGCGACACCTGCGGTCGGGAGAGCGCCCTGCAGGGTGAACAGGTTGTAGCCGGACCGGCCCGCGTACCAGCGGGAGGCGTCGCCGGGGTCGGAGGCGCCGGTGGAGACGTAGACGCGGACACCGGTGGCGCCGGCGGGCAGGGTGCAGGTGACGTCGACGACCTGTCCGGCGGAGACGGCGACGTTCGCGGCGCTGGAGAGCACGGATTGCCCGAAGTCGCCCGCGTCGGAGGTGACCTTGACGTAGACGTTGGTGGTTGCGCCGGAGATCGCGGTCTCACCTGCGGCTGCGGAGCGGGCGGCGAGCGTCACGCCGGTCGGGGCGGTGAGGGCGCCGGAGAACCCGGTGGCGGTGCCGCGGCCCATCAGGAGCATGCGCTCCTCCAGAAGCATGCTGGAGTACAGCAGGCTGGTACGCGACAGCTGCCGGACGTCCTGGTAGCCCTGGCCGGCGTACTGCGCTGACCAGGTCACCTCGTCGCTGGCGGAGAACTGGAAGTAGGGGACGACCTGGTCGTCACCGGCGTAGCTGATCTTCGGACCGCGCGCGTAGTACAGGCTGTTGCTGGCACCGGCCGGGGCGAAGTTCGTCTGGGTGCTGTCGGCGATGCCGGGGTGGAAGACGCCGACGCCGCCGGTGCCGCTACCGGTGATGCCGGTGATGCGCTTGAACCGGTGCGACAGACCGACGCCCTTGCGGCGTGCGATCCGGTTGCGCAGCGGGGTCGGACGCGGCGTCAGGAGCTTGGCGGGTGCCTCCAGGTCGAAGGCGACCAGACCGGAGGACAGAGGCGAGCTGGTGGTGATGTCCTTGACCAGGTCCGGCTGCTGAGCCTTGAGCTGCGCGAGCGCGTCGGTGACGGAGGCAAGAGCCTCGGGCGACAGACCCTTGGTGATGGCCGGAGTGTCGAGCGCCTTGGTGAGCATCCCGTAGGCACTCGTCGGCTGTGAGGTGAAGTCGAGCCCGTGGCCGGCGGAGAACGCGGCCACCACGTCCTGCGCGCCGACCGTGCGTGTCGGCGCGTTGTCGATCGCCTTCATCAGTTCGTCGAAGCGGACCGCGGCGTCGGCCTTGGACAGGGGGGGTGCGTACGGGGAGTCACCGAACAGCACATCGGCATTGGGCAGTGCCATCGCACTGGTTCCTTCCATGCGAAAGGCCCCGCGCGTTGGCGGGGCCCGGGTGGTCTGTGGGGTTAGGCGTCGGCCTTCGCGAGGAGCTGCTGGGCCCTTTCGCGGTATCCGTCGCGCAGGTACCGGTCCTCGACCTGGTCCGCCTTCGCCAGGTAGGCGTGGGCCTCGGCGCGGAGCCGGTCGGCATCGGACTTGCGGGCCTCGGCCTGCTGGTCGGCGGTGCGGGTGAGTACCGGGCCGCCAGGGAGGGGCATGGAACGGAATTCGTCGATGGTCGCCTGCGCCTTCGCCAGTTCCGTGGCGAGCGCGGTGATGCGCTCCTCTGCCGCGGTGGTGGCCTCTGCGGTGGCGGCCTTGATGAGTTCGGTGATCTCTGCCTTGGTGAGGACGCTCTCCTGCTCGGCCTTCGCCACGTCGGGCGTCTCGCCGGTGTCGGCCGCGGCGATGTCAATGCCGTTGTCCGCGGTGGCGGCCGGGGTGTCGTCGGTCTTGGTGGTGTCGGCGAGTCCCATGTCGGTGTCGTCCTCCTGTTCCTCACGGAACTTGAAGTAGGCGATGCTGCGGACGGCTTCGAGGAGGAGCTCGATATCGCCGGCCTCGCTGAGGTTCCCGGCGGCGAGGGACTCGGCCTCGGAGATGATGAGCCGGGCGATCGCGGCGATCGCCTCACAGGCTCCGGTGATGTCCTGCGCCTCGCCGCCGCTGTCCGGCTCGTCGTCGGCCTTCGCCAGCACGGGCACGAGTTGGCGGACCTGGCGGAGGATCTCCTCGGCCTTCTCCACCCGATCGGCCTTGGCCTCGGCGCTGATGCCGCTGTCCGGCTGCCAGGAGCCGGGCACCATGGCCTCCAGCCCAAGAGCCTTGGCCCGCTTGGTGATGTGCGCGCGGAGCCTCTCGTGATCGGCGCTGGCGCTGTCGGCGGCTTGGATGGCCTTCCGCAGATCAGCCTTGGTGCGGATCTGCGGGCCGGCCGCGGCCATTCCGAGCTTGCCCATCTGCTCGTCGACCACCTCGCGAACCTCCGTCACGCCCATCACGGCCCCGGACACCTCGACATGGGTCGTGGAGGGGGGAGTCTCCTCGGTCTTCTCCACCACCTGGGCGTCCTCAACGAGCTGGAGGTCACCGGCGGCGTCCGCCTTGGCCATGTCGAAGCGGCACTCCGGGTTGGCCGGCCGATCGACCACGCTTACTTCGATCACGTCACCGTCGACGACCAGGCCGTTCGGCGCATCGGCCTTGCCCATCTGAACCCGCGGGTTCTTGATGCCGACGGAGAAGCCCCGCAGCACCCCGTGCTCGATCTTCTTCACGGCTACCGGGTCGACGATCCGCGCGGTCAGGTAGTGCGCGCCGTCCTCCCCCTTGGACAGGCCGACTCCGACACCGACGGCCTTCTTGGGGTCGTGCTGCTCGCGTACCCCGCCGCCGTCGGCCAGCCAGCGGGGCATCGCGGAGTCGAGCCACGTCCCGTCCAGGCGCTGCTGGTCGCGGTCGAGGGCGGAGGACGCGGCGGGCCCGTAGACGAGCAGCGTGCCGTCGTCCTCCCGGACGGTTTTGGTGATGGGCGCCCACGCGTAGGCGGTATCGGTCATGTCTCCTCCTCGCCCGTCGCGCGGGCGCGCAGAGTCTTGGATGGTCAGGCAGGGGCGAGGTAGCAGCGGCAACTGGGGTGCGCCGGCGGTGCGGTGGAGCCGTCGGGCCATACCGAGCCGAGTGGGACCGGCCCGTGGGCGTCGTTGGCCAGGCATCGTGGGCAGGTCCGCTCGTCGGGTTCGGCGACCCACGCGACCATCCTTACCCCGGTGCGTGTGTACTGGTCGACGGCGGCGGCCGTGGACGCTCGGACGAGCTCGGTCAGCGCTGTCATCCGGGCCCACGTCCGGTCACCCAGCAGCTGCCGGATGCGGGTGGCGAGCCTGGCCGCGGTGAGCCGTTGCCCGGCGGCGGCGGCCAGGAGCTGTGCGAGGGCCTGCTCCCTGCCGGAGGCGATCTGCTGCGCCCACGCCGTAGATGCTTGAGCCCATGCCTCGGCGGCCTGGGCGACGTCCTGCGGGAGGGTTCGGACTGCGGCTTCGGTGTCGCCCTCGGCCCACGCCCATGCCGCGTCCTCGTCACGCAGTAGCGCGGCTGCGGCGGTGTGGCCGATGGCCCAGCCCTCCAGCCAGATCAGGCGCAGGACGGCCATGGCCGGTAGGAGGGTGGTGCCGTGGCGGCGGAGGAATGCGAGGGCCGCGAGAAGGGCCCAGTCCTCGTTGTGCTGGGCCTGGCCGGGGCTGGTCCAGTACTCGTCGGTGCCGTCATCGGCACTGGTGTTGGGGTTGGTGACGGCGTGTTCGGCGGTCCACCGCTCGGCGAGGGTGTCCTCGTTCACGGCGTCGTGCAGGGCGGTGGTGATGCGTGGTGCCCACCGGTTGGCGGTGGTCAGGTCGCGGCCCCACGCGGGCCACGGTCTTTTGGGTCGCTGTCACCGCCGGCGAACTGGACCCGGGGGTCGGTGGCGAGGTCGGGGGCGTCGGCTTTGGTGACGGTGTCGAACCGGAAAGTCCGCCGCGACTGGGGGTTGCGCCGTGCCCAGCGGTGGTAGGCGGCGAGTTCAGCCTTGACGAGCTGTCCCCTGTCGGCCGCAGTGCCGTCGCTGTCCCCGTCGTCGTCCTCGTGGTCGTCCTCGCCGTCGGGGCCGGCGCCAGTGTCGTCCCGGTCGCCGGAGTCTGCGCTGTCGTCGTCCGGGTCGGTTTCGCCGGTGGGCTGTTCGTCGGTTGCGGGCTTCGGCGGTTCGACGATCTCCCCGGGCTGCGCCAGCTCGGATGCGCCTTCGAGGAAGACCACGCCGCGGCTGGTCATCAGCATCGGCATGTCCGCCTCCGGGAACGAGTACCGCGGCAGGCCGATCCTGTCCCGGTCCTCGTTCAGAGTCATCCGGGCGGTACCAACCCGCTTGGACGCGACCTCGTCCGCAGCCGCCTCGTCCTCGTTCTCCAAGCCGAGGAAACGGAACTCCAACTCGGCGGGCATGCCCAGGTGGGTCCGGGAGATAGAGGTGATCAGCTGCTGCAGCCAGCGCAGCGTCGGCAGGGTCGCCTTGCGGTGCTGCACGTCGGCCTGGCCCTCGTGGTAGCCGGCCGATCCGAGACCGCCGGTCTCCGTGAAACCCAACTCGGCGATCGTCGTGTCGAAGTGGGAGGCGACCAGTTTGAGCAGGTACAGGTCGTATTCGGGCTTGTACTTCTCCGCGACCGTGTCGAAGATCTCGGCGTCGAAGCCGGGCGGCAGAACCCGGAGCCGGTGCCGCTCGGCGGTCTGCCCCGAGTAGGTGTCGTTCAGCAGCCGCTCGTACTCCTGCGTCTGCTGCGGCGTCCACCCGACCGCCCCGGTCTGCTTCAGCCAGCCGGCCGGCAGGGTGCCGTCGGTGTACTCGGCGCGGATCCACTGGTGCCGGCGCATCCACACGTCGATGTCCGCCAGGGCCTGCTCGACCGCGGAGTAGCCGTAGGGGGTGTTGGCCCGCACGTTGCGCCGCTTGTAGATCAGCTGATCGGCGCGGTAGCCGTTGAGGACCGTGCCGTCGGCGTCGGTGTCCGCGACGAACTCACCCCGCGGGAAGCCCCACAAGATCTGCTGGAAGGCGGGCTGCGGGGCCTGGGGGCGTCCGCCGCGCCAGTCCCGCAGCGGCTTGATCGTGGCACCGTCGAGAATCTCCAGGGAGTGAAGGTCACCGGCGTAGGTCCGCCGCGGGTAGATCGCCACGGCGTCGAGCACGAAGTGCTCCTCCAGCAGCTTGGACATCCACTCAATGGTGTCCTCGCCCTGCCCGCGGTCGGGCTGCTCCCAGAACGTGGTGCAGCGGGCGATCTCCGCGCCGAGGCGTTCCTGGAGGGCGCTTTCGACGTCGGCGCGCGCGGCATCGGGCTGGGCGGCTTGGGCGGCGGCGACCGCGCTCTTGCTGATCGTGATCGCCCAGTCGAGGGTGGCGACTTCGGCCTTGCGGATCTCGATGCACCGCCGCGGGATGCCGCCCTGGTCGGCGGCGTCCCGCAGGACCTTCCACGGCACCAGCTTGTCGGTGACCCCGGGAAGGTTGGAGGAGACCGGGTATTCGTTGTACCGCGGCTCCGGCCGGCCGGAGTCCTGCCGGGCCGGGTCGATCGCGGCCGGGATCAGCGGTATACCAGGGCCGAACGCGACCTGCGGATCGGTACGCGGCAGCGGCACAAAGCCGCCGCTGGTCTGCGGGTTCACCGAGACGGCTTCGAGCATCGCCGCGACCTGCGCGGCTGAGAAGACCTGCCCGTCGGCCTTGGCCGAGTCTGGCTGGATAGGAGTACGGCGGCGCCCCGGAAACCAGCGGACCACGACGCCTCCTCTCAGGCAGCCTTGTACTGCTTCAGCCAGTCCATCGATTCGCGGTGGCCACCGGCCGCTGAGTAGAACGCGAGTAGCAGCGCGTCCGCGTTGTCGGGGGACCGGCCGAGGCGCTTCTTCGTCTCGTCTTTGGGTTCGACGACGATCCGCCCGGAGGCGTCCGTCGTGTACTTCGGCGCGGTCAGCTGAGAGACGAGCCGCTCGCGGTCGTCCTGGTTGAGTCCGGACAGGTCCCAGCCGCGGTCCTCGGACAGTTGCCTGCCGATCTCCCACCAGATCTGGGAGCGGAGCCGGGCGAACCTGGCGGGCTGTGTCGAGGCTTCCGACACGTTGACGCCGAGGATGTCCGCGTCATGGTCGCCCGCCGCCTGCTTCTCGCGGAGCGAGCCGACGATGCCCCAGCCGATTCCGATCGAGTCGACCTTCACCGCGGTGGCTTTGGTGGTGCGGATCGCCCGGACGATCTCGGCGATGACCTTGACCGGGTCCTTCTCGCGGCTGCGCCACTCCCTGCCGACCTGCCGGCCGCAGCGTTCGCGGATGACGGTCTCGTCGCCGCCGGCGCCTAGGTCGACCCCGAGTTCCACCGGGGTGAGATCGCTGTCCTGAAGCGGAGTGCTTGGTGGCTGGGTGCAGGCGCGGATGGCGGACAGGCGGACGACTCCGTCCTCGGCGTCCGAGGGGAACAGGCCGAGGACTTTGGAGATGTAGGTGGGGGACTGCTCGCCGAACTCGACGCGCATGTCCTCCTCGTAGGCGTGTGAGACGAGCATCGGCCGCAGCTCGTCGGGTACGTCCTCGCCGGTGAAGTTCGGGGTGTCGAACGCGCTGATGCGGATGATGTTCCACCGGTCGGTGTTGGCGCACACCCGGGCGAACTGGGATCCGGGGTCGTCGGGGTTGCCGATCGCGAGGATCCGGCAGTGCTCGCCGGTGGCGATGGCGTTGGCGGCGGTCCAGAACTGCTTGTTGATCCCGCAGGCCTCGTCCAAGATCACGAGGACGTACTTGGCGTGGATGCCCTGGAAGGCGTGCGGGTTGTAGTCGGACGGCTTGCGGCCGAACGCGATCAGCCGCTTGCCGAGCTTCCAGTCCGTTTCGTTGATTCGGCCCGGCAGAGGGTTGCCGCGGGCCTGCGCGAGGGCGAACGCGGCGTTGATCTCCGACCACAGGATCGCTTTCACCTGGTCGCCGGTCGGCGCGGTGGTCACCACCCGGGCCTCGCCGGGCGGGTGGATGTCCAGCCACCAGGCCGTAAGCCGGGACGCTGTCCAGCTTTTCCCGACGCCGTGACAGGACTGGACCGCGGTCAGGCGGTGGTCGCGCACGGACTCCGCGATGGCCACCTGCTTGGACCACAGGTGTTCGCCGAGGCGGTCCCGTGCCCAGGCAGCCGGATCGTGGCGGTAATCCGCTGTGCGGGCGTCGAGTTCGGCGCGGTCGCGGATCCTACGGGCCGCGATGAGGAGAGGATCGGCGCGCAAGAACCCTCCCCCAGGTCAGAGGAGCATCCACGTCCAGGCCGGTGCGGCGGAGTAGGTGAGCGTGACGGTGCGGCCGGATGGGACGAGCACCGTACCCGAGGTGACGCCGGTGGTCTGCCCGTCCACGGCGATACCGGTGACGGTCCCGCCGGTGATGGTCACGGCGGCGTCCCGCCAGGCCGGCGAGCGCAGTGGCGTGCCTGAGGTGGGGATGGCGGGTGCGGTGTAGGCGCCGGGATGCCTGTCGATGTAAACGACCTTGGGGCACCCCGGCACCTCCCGGTCAGCTGGGGTCGGGTACGGCGGCGAGGTGACGGGCGGCGGTCATCCGCGCGGTGTGGGCGGCCGGCCCGGTGACGCCAGCGGAGGCGAGCGCGGCGTCGATCGCTTGCAGGACCTTCTCGGCTTGGCGTTCGGCGATCGCGGCGAGCCGTTCCTCAATATTCAGGCGCGCGATCGACGACAAGACCTTCTCCGCCCGGTCCATCGCCCGCTCATACAGCTGGACCTCGGCGCGCAACTGCTCGCCGCCAGCTACGCCTTCATAGCGGATCTCTGCACCAAGTTGGTTGACCAGGGCGGACGTTGCGGTTTGCCAGGCGAGTACCTGCCCGGCGAGCTGCATGAGGGCCGTGAGCGGGTCGTCGACGGGTGCGACGTCGAGTTCGGCGAGAATGGCTCGGGCTTCGCGATCAACCCGGATCCGGTCCTCTTTGACCCGCTGGGTGATGGTCTTTCCACCGTGGAGTTTGCATCTGCCCGTTCCGGGGTGGTTACTTCCCCAGCCGGCTGGTAGTCCGCAGTATTCAGCGGAGCCGTCTTGGCGGGTTTTGGCGCCGCAGATGGGCTTGTTGCCGCGCGCCATGTTGCCTCCGTCCGGTGCGGGTTGGCGGCTACTTGCTGGTGGCGTCCTTGACGTCGGCCGTTGCTTCGGCGGCGAGCTGCTCGGCGTCGGTCACGGCCTCGGCGATGACGGGCTTGGCATCGGCCGCCACCTGCTGCGCGTCGGCTTCGGCGTCGGTGGCGAGCTGCTGCTCGTCGCCGTGCAGCTTGGCGAGGGCGGCGCGGAACTTCGCGGCGAGCGCGTGGCCTTCGGCTTCCAGCTCGGTGATCAGGTTGTGGAACTCGTCAGCGATCTTCGACATGGGGTTCTCCAGGTGAGTCGGGGATGAACTCGGCTGTTCGGGGTGCGGTGAGTCGGTCGGTGCGCCGGGCCCGGCAGGTCGGGCCGAGGTGCCACCAGCGACGCTCGCCCAACACGGCAGGCTGCCCGCAACGGGAGCAGATGCCGGGGATCGGGTCCCACTCGTCGGGCTGGGTGAACGGGGCGTCGAGAGCGCGCCACCTGTCGTCGACGGTCACTGTCACCGCCTTCATGGTTGGCTCGGCAGGATTCGAACCTGCGACCTGCGCCTTATGAGGGCGCTGCTCTACCAACTGAGCTACGGGCCACTGGCGGCCTGGCGTTGCGCGCGCCAGCCAGGCCGTCACAGTCCTCGCGGATACTGCATCTCGCTCCAGCCCGGGAACACCCATGCTCGCGAGGAGACACGGGGAACCGGGTCGCATTCGAGACCGCTCCCCACCGTGGATTCGAACCACGACATCTCCGCGTTCAGAGCGCGGCGTGTTGCCAGTTACACCAGCGGGGACCAGCTGACCCGGCAGGACTCGAACCTGCGACACGCCGCTTTGGAGACGGCTGCTCTACCAACTGAGCTACGGACCAAAGTGCCTCGCGCCGTTGCCGGCTTTCCCGGTAGCGAACCGGAACTGGGCTTCGAGGCTTGCCCATGTGCGCTGCCGAGGGATCGAACCTCGCGTGCCCGAAGGCCAGGGCTTTACAGGCCCCGTTGCGCCCAGCGCTCAACGCGTGTGTCACACCGGGTGGTTGGAGCTGCTGCTCCTCGGTGCTGGTGTTGATAGTAGGAAGCGAGGGTGGTGGGTGGCGATTGATTTTCAGGTCCGCGACCCCGGCTGGGGCTCGCCGACGCCGGGGTCGCGAACGGGCCCGCCGCCCTCGGGGCGGGCCGTCCCTGCCGGGGCCTGGACGGTGGCCGCACCAGAGGGAGTCATGGGGATCACGCGGCCTGCCGCCGGCAGCGCACCGCGTATTCGGCCGCGAGGACTTCGGAGGCCCGGTACAGCGGGGTCCGGGCCGACTTGGCGTTCACCCGGACCAGGTAGCCGCGGTGCGCCCACGCGGCGATGACACCCTTCGACACGGGGGCGGCGCGGGAGGCTTCGCCCGGCGCCCAGAAGGTTTCGTCGAGTGGGCCGCTGATGGTCACCGGCTGCGGGAAGTCGACGACGGCCACCGCGCTGCTCACCCCCGGGCATGCGAAAACCCCGCCGCGGTGGGGCGACGGGGTTCGATTGCTTCACGACGAGGCTGCATGAGGGCATGCCTGTCTGCCGTTGAGATTACGGCATCCTTGGATCTTGCGCTAGTGCTCTGACCGCATACGTTCACCGGGTGAGGGCCGAGCTGGGCCGTGGGCTACGGTGATCGCTGTCTGTAGCGGCGGTGTTCGGGCTGGGGAGGTCGGCATGGCGGAGATTGAGGTTCCGGGGCCTGAGCCGGAGTGGGAGACAGCTCCGGAATACCAGGGCGGGAAGCGCAATCCCGCGTTCCAACAGAGCATGTGGGAGTTCGCCGCCAGCTCCTTCCAGCTGGTGGCGGGGTTGAAGCCGCCGCTGGAGGCACTTGCGGCGCGGTTGCGGCTGATTGTTGAGCGAGGGTGGGAAGACCTCGGGTACGTGGACGTCGCCATGTTCCGCATCGAGCAGGTGGACTTTGCCCTGAGCCAGCTTGAAGGAGCGGTTGTCCCGGATACCTTCGTCTGGGTGAGCCGCTCAGCGGAGGACGTGGACGCGGCGCTGGACATTCTGCTCCGCGCCCTCGGTATCGACCGCAAGGCGCTGGCGTTCCGGGGCAGCGTGGAAGCGGGCTTCGAGGAGTTCGATGGCTCGTCCGGGTGAGCGATCCTGGCCGAAGCGGCCGTTCACGCCGCTTCGGCCAGCGGCCTCCCGCCCCAGCGGATTCCTTTCTCGCTGCGGATGCGGGCGCGTTCGCGGCGTTGGGCGGCCAGGATGTCGGGGTGGCGGGCGTTGGTGTTGCGCCAGCGCAGGTAAGCGTGCAGTGCGCGGGTCTGGACCGTGTGGTTCGGGTGGTTCGAGTTCGCCAGCGTGAACTGCCGCAGCGGTCCGAAGTGGGCTTCGATCGGGTTCGCCCAGGAGGCGTTCGTCGGGGTGAAGCACAGGTGGACGTTGTTTTTGCGGGCCCAGCGGAGGACCTTCTTGCCGTTGTGGGCGGAGAGGTTGTCCAGGATCACGTAGACCGGGGCGCCGTCCGGGCGGGCGGCCCGGATCGACCTGAGCGCGGCCAGAGTGTTCGCAGTGCCCTTGCGGCGCCGGTTGACGCCCCACAGGGTGTCGTCACCGATCGAGTAGCAGCCGTGGAAGTACGTGACCCCGTGGGTGCGCGTGTAGGTCGCCGGGTGCCGGTCGGGTCGGCCCAGCAGCTGCCCGCGGTGGGGCGGATACCGAGCGGGCCGAACTCGTCGAACGCGAACGTGCGGTCGGGGAAGCGTTCCAGGACGTGCTCGATCCGGTCGAGCTTGGCGTCCCGTTCGGGATCGGTGGACTCCTTCCAGGTCTTGGTTCGCTGAAAGGTGACGCCTCGTCGGGTGAGCAGGCAGCGCAGGGCCTCGCGGCCGATGCGGATCACCCGGCCGTGGACCTTGCGCAGGTAGGCGAGCAGCTTGCGGATCGACCAGCGGGTGAAGGGCTGCCCGAGCTTGGCCGGGCGGGTGGTGGCCGTCTTGATGACGAAGTCCTCGTCGTCAGTGCTGAGCAGGCGGGGACGGCCTCCCGCCCACTGAGGGTCCAGGCAAGCCAGGCCGATCTCGTTGAACCGGTGAATCACATCCCGCACGGTGTCCTCGTCTGCCTGCACGAGCTGGGCGATCACCGGGACCCGGTTGCCGCCGGCCGAGGCCAGCAGCATCATCGCCCGCCGGTAGCGCACCGTGTTCGTGCTGCCTCGCCGCACGATCCGCTGTAACTGCTGGCCCTCTTGGTCCGTCAGTCTCCGGACCTTGACCGGTTCCGCCACCGTGCCTCCCCGCGCCGAATCGGATGTCCGCCCACATCCAATCGGCTCAGGCCCCGCCACTGCCAACCCGGTGAACGTATGCGGTCAGAGCACTAGTCAAGCGACTTGGCGAAGTTGTGTCCTGCTGGTCTCGGCAATCTCGCGGGCCCACGAGGCGTACTCGTCCTCGGTCAGGAGTGCCCCGCACGCCGGGTTGCGGCACTCGATGTAGTCCTCGCCGTCGGCGTAGAACAGGGACCGCCAGCCGCAGCGCTTGCACGGTGCGGTGCGCTGTTCGACGCGGGCGTCGCGGCGGGTGAACCGGAGGGCCATTGCGTGCCAGGTGCGGATCTGCGAGGCGGGGTTGGCGGAGTCGCGTTCGTGGATCTCGGCGGCGCAGGGGTGGTGTTCGAGTGCCCAGTGGAGGTGGGTGTCGAGGAAGGCGATGGTCGCGGTGATGGCGGTGCCTTCGCGTATGTCGACTGCCCGGGCGGGGAGTTGGCGAAGCTGCCGGATGTCGTCTTCGAGTTCGGCGAGGCCGCCGACGATGAGGTCGGTGAGGAGGCGGGAGGCTTGGCCGGGCCAGGGGGCGGTGCCAGCGGGGCGCATAGTGGTGACGTCGGCCGGTCGGGCGGTACCGTTCATCGCCTCCAGCCATATCGCGGCGAGGAGTTCGGGGAGTTCGGCCAGGCAGGTGCGGGTGCGGTGCTGGCATTCGTGGCAGTGGACGGGTTGGCCCCAGGTGGGTTGGTAGTCGCGGGGGAGGCCGGTGGTTTCGGCTTGCCGCCAGGCGCGGTTGCATCCGCCGGGGCACGGGGTGGGGCTGGTGGGCATGTTGGTCCTCCCGGGTGGCGCGGGGTGATCAATGCCCAGTGTGGCACTGGTGGTTGTAGTTCAACGTAATCGCGAAACGGCCCCACGCTCGCAGGGAGCGCGGGACCACCGAGACATCAAGGGTTCTGTCAGTGACTGGCTTGCTCAGTAAGCGCGGGCCGTTCGAGGCTCCGCTTGGCCACCTCCTCGATAATCCGCATCGCGGCTCGGAGATCGAGCAGAGACCGGAGATCGAGATCGGAGAGTGACCCGTTGCCGTCGGCCGTCATAATCCCCTCGGTGTCGATGCTGAGGTGTAGCTGGATGGTGTCGCCACCAATAGACGGCACTTCCAGCACCACGTCCGCCTGAAGTACGTGGACTTGCGGCCCCATCTCGGGATCTTTCTCACAGCTGCGCTCCACGGATTCCCAGAGGTCGTTGTCATCCTCATCGGAGCACTGGCTGAGCATCGCGCGGATTTCCGCGCCAGCCTGCATCGCGTCGTATTCAGCAGTCCGTAGATGATCAACCAGCCACCCCGATGGATCGGGAGTCGGCCACCCTCCCGTCTTTCCTAGATACCAGAAGGCTTGTGCTAGTCGCTTAGCCGCGAGCAGAGACGAGGTGGCAGCCCAGCCCGTGCGCCGCCATCTCTCGTTAAGTCCATCGTCCAGATCGCGGAGGTGTAGATATGTCTGATCTGACCACCAATCAGGTCTGATCTTGGACGCTGGATCGATGTGGCCCACTTTGTCCTCCTTTTGGAGGAGGAACGAAGAGCTGGGCATCGGGTAACTGTCCGATGGGCCATTCAGCCGACCCCTAGGGCAAAGGCTGGCTGGCTTCCTTCGCGGATCCGGCGTGTGTCGGCCCCGAGCTCGGGGGAGGTGCGGGGCCGGATCGCCTGTTCAGTGAGTCAGTCGTCGGGCGCGCCAGTCCAGTCGCCGTGGACGACGTCGTGGTGCAGGTCGCCGTCGTGGGGTGGCAGGTTGCAGATGACGACGATGGGATCGTCGTTGAGGGTGATGGTGCCGGTGGCGGTGCAGTTGGTCATGCGGTGCATCATCTCGTGGGGCTGATGCCGGTGGTGGTCAACGCGCGGAGAGCAATCGCGAGTTTTGGCCGCGCCACCAAGATTTGGCTCGGTGCCGTGTGGATCGGTTTACGGACGGCGGCTGTCTCTCGGCAGGCAAGTGAGGGCGGTCTTTCCTCAGTGTGGTGGACAGTGAATGCTCTGCCCAGACCGCAGAGCTTCGCCTGGGACGCGGAACACCATCGCGTCGTTGAACTCCTATGCAGCCTTGTGTACCCGGAGCCTGCGATGTGCGGAAAAGTGCCAGATGAGCTCGGCTGTAGCCGCTACCCAGCACAGCCCTGCCGCTGCCCAGCGCGGAAGGGAATCGGATTGGGAAGTGGGAGCGAGCACTGCCCCAAGGCCGGTGAACAGGAGCACAATCGCCAGGTCATACGTCTCGCGAGCGGCCCCAGACCAGCGCTGGTAGCGTCGTTCCTCTTCCTGGTCTGGCGCCAGGCTCGTATCGTCGAAATCCGGCCGGTACTGGCGGGTAAAGAATCCGGCTTCAATGCACGCGACAAACAACAGAATGGCCGCAGTGAGTGACAGGACGGTCCAGCCCGGCCATCGGAACTGTTCGGGCTTTGAAGCGATGAGGCCGATCAATGTGAGCGTAAACCCCCCGAGAAGCGGTGCGGCGGTACTTACGGCCGAGTCAAAGGCGGCTGCGGAGGCCTTACGGTAGGGGCAACCTGGATGATGGCCATTAGGCATTGCGCCATGGCATACGGGACAAGCGCCCTGGCTCGGTTCCACTGCCAGTTTCATGATCGCCTCACCCCGTTGCATATCCAGAGCTGACTGCAATCTAGCCGAGGGGTGAGACAGTACTTGGTAGCCACGCCTGTCTCAGTCTTACGGGAACACGAATAGGCGAGTGATCCCCTTGCGCAGTAGATTGGATCCCCATCTGAGGTAAATTTTCGGCACGTTGGATCGGGTCAGAACAGACGATGGAAGCCGGGCTGGTAACTGCCGTAGCGCCCGCCCCAAGAGGCAATCCGGGGCAGGCGAGTTGATCAGCGATCGACGGGGTGGCAGGTGCCTTCGTGATACCAGCCGCATCGGGGGCAGAGCCTGGCGCGTAGGGCGGCGATGAGCTGGAGCATCACTGGCCGGCCTCCAGCTGAATCCGGAGGATCTCTGCGGCGATGTCCTCGTGGGTGGCGCCGAGGTTGATGGCCTGGTCCATGAGGCGGACGGCGGTGTGCGGGTCGCTGCTGGGTTCGGGGGTGACGTGCTCGATGACGGCCTCGGCCGCGGCGTGGATGGCGTCTTCCTTGGTCACAGGGTGTTCCTTGATGCCGGTCACGGGTTGCTTCCTAGGAGGCTCGGCGGGTCGTTTGGTCGTGCCAGTGGACGATGGTCCGGCGGGGGTCGCCGTTGGGGTCGGGGGCGGTGGTGAACCCCTTCTGAAGCCCCTCTCCGAGGTGTTGTTGCTGTTGTTGGCCGTTCTGACCTGCGACAACAACGCCCACAGGAGGGGTAGGGGAGGGGGCGGGGAGCGGGGGCACGTGTCGCCCGTAGATGCCGGTGGAGACTCCCCGGTCGGGGACGCGGACCCCGTCGGTGATGGTGACCCCTGTGGCGGCGCACAGTGTCCGGACGTGGCTGGTGGCTTTCGGGTTACCGGTGAGGGCCTCAGCGATCTGGGCGAGGTGGAGCCGGCTATCGGGTTTGGGTAGGAGCTCGTGGAGGAGGTGGAGGAAGGCCGTGCCAGCGTCTTCCTGGGCGCCGCCCGAGGGGGCGTCGGGGGCTTCGCTAGCTTCCTCAGCGAGGGCCTTCGCGGGGCGACTGTGCATCAGTGCCGCGACGGCCCACAGCGCTACGGAACCGGTTGCGACGAGGGAGATGTACGGGCCGATGATTTTCCACACGGCTACAGCCCCGCATGCGGTGCAGAATGCCCCGCCCCAGCTGACAATCCCTGATTTTTTGACGAGCTCGATGAGCTTTGGTGCCTTGCGGGCACTCCATAGGCGGCTGCTGAGGGCGGCTGACCCGTGTCCGAGCGCCCGGATCGTGCTTCCTCCGCCACGCACGTACGGGGTCAGGTCCGGCATTCCGAAGGCCTTTGGCCGTTCCGATGTTTCGGCGCCGGACGGTTCCTGCGGTTTCTCCAGGCTGATGGCCATCAGTGAACCCCGAGGGTCTTACCGACGACACTGGTGACGAGAACTGGGGCGATTCCCCAGATCCCGCCGGCTTCGGCGAAAACGGTGGCGCCCGCGACCCCCAGAGCGGCCTTCTTCCCCTTCCCCCAGGCGGTGCCGTAGGCAAGGAGTGAAAGGACGACGGCGACAGCACCGAGCCCGACATTTCCGAACGGCCCGTCAGCTCCGGAAACACTCGCGACGACCGAGTCGGTGATGGTCTTGGGCGCGGTCCAGAACGATGCCGCGGAAGCGTAGAGGGTGCCGGCGACGAATCCGGTGATGGACGCGGCGTCGTCGGACAGCTTGATGCGGCCCTTGGATCGGCAGCCGAGGATCAGGTAGGTGGTGGCTCCGAGGGCGGCGCCTCCGGTTCCGAGGGAGCCGAGGATCTGTCCGGATTGGATGCTTACGTCGGCGAGCTGCTGCATGGTGATCAGATCCGTCCAGGTGCGTAGAGGCCAAGGGCAAGGAGGGCGGTGCCGAGGGGGATGCGGGCGATGGTGGCGAAGATGAGGCCCCAGCCGGTGATGTCGCGGACGCGGATCGCACCGCGGTCGGTGGTGCCGCCGCGCAGGAAGAAGTCCACGTAGAGGCCTGCGGCGACGAATCCGAGGCCGACTCCGACGGCCCAACGGGGGCTGGCGTGGCCGATGGTGTGGATCGTGGTGATGAGGAACGGGCCGAGGTAGAGCTGCCAGCCGATGCCTGCGGCGATGGCGGTGACGGCGATGGCCTTGAGTCGGCCGCGTTGCTTCTGGCTGAGGGTTCGCGGGCCGGTCTTGGGGGACGGTTCGCGGCGGAGGGTGAAGCGGCGGCGAGTTGGTGCTGCTGCAGGGGTGGCGTCGTCCTCCTCCGTCTCCTCTTCTTCGTTCTCGTCCTCGTCGGTCTCGGGATCCGAGTCGGGGTCGGGGGAGGCTGAGCGGCTGGGTGGCCGGCGCTTCAGGCGCTTGGCGAGCCGTACTTTGCGGGAACGGTCGCGCTTGGGGCGCTTCGTCAGCGGCTTCGGCTGTTCCTCCTCTGGCCGCTCCTCCTTCGGCTGCTCCTCTTCCGGGGCGGGGTCGGCATCCGGGTCGGGAACGGTGCGGACCGAGACGAGAACCGTGGGCGGCATGTCATCGAACGGGTCGTCGTCCTGCGGCGGCTCGGGCTGGCCGGGGACGACCTGGGTGGGCTCGATCGCGGTCTTGTGCAAGTCGGGAAGGAGATCGTCGGACATGGTCAGCTCCAGTTGATGAAGAGGCAGAGGATGGTGGCCCATACGACCGCTGCGACGGCCAGCCGTAGCTCGTGGCGGTGCTCTGCGGCGGCCCAGTACAGGTAGGTGAGTGCTGCCGCTGCGGGGAGAGCGAAGATGACCAGGCCCATGACGAACCTCAGCTCGCTACGCGGTTGAGTGTCCGGCGGACAGTGTCCCGATCAACGTCCGGCCCGTGGACTCGGCGGACATCTTCAAGAACGGTGTCCAGGTCGGCCTGTCCGCGTCGGGCGATGGTCTGCCGGACGGTGTCCGCGATGCTTCCGGACACGCCAGGCTGCTTCAGAGGCAGGACCTGTCCTGACCTGCTGTACGACGTGTCCGAGGCCTGTCCGGACACGAGGCGGACAGTGTCCGCGTCGGTGTCGATACCGATCCTGGCGAGCTGCTCGACGATGTCCTCAGGGCGCGCGTCAGGGGCGATGGCGAGTGCTGCCCGGACAGCGGAGCGGACAGTCGGGGACACGGTGTCCGGCTGTCCGGACGGCTTGTCCGGTCCTTGTCCGGGGGCGGTGTCCGGCCCGTAGGCGGCCTGGTAGTCGGCGAGTTGGCCGTCGGCGCGCATGAGCTCGCGTTCCACGGCGGCGAGGGCCAGGCGCGCCCCGGCGGCGGACATCTGCTGGTCGACCCACTGCTGGGCAAGGTTGTTGAGGGGGTTGGCGGACTGCCTGAGCGCGATGGTCCACATGCCCTTGGCGATGGCGGAGACCGCGGCGCCGACCAGGCCCACGCAGATGCCCTTCGGGCCGCCGGCGAGTACACCGTGGACGCACAGGGCTGCCATGGCGATGGCCAGGGCGGCGTGTCCCGCGATGCGGGGGAGGCGGGCTTTGGCTGGCTGGTAGCGGGCGAGCCACTCGGCGCCCATGCAGGTGATCCATCCGAGGTCGAAGACGCTGGAGGAGCCGTAGGCGATGGCGGGTTCGACGACGGAGCTGAGGAGGTCGCCGATGGACGCGGTGGACCAGGCGATGGAGCCGATGACGGAGAGGGCGCTGGAGGTGATGACGCCGCGTCGGATGATCTGGTCCCAGTCGCGCGGCGGGATGGGCACGTGGACGGTGTATTCCTCGTCGACCATTTCGGTGCGGCCGTTGGCGGTGTACGGCACGGTGCGGGTGCGGGTGGTTTCTCGGGTGCGCCGGAAGCTGGTCATGCGCTGTTGCCTTCTGTGGGTGGAGTTTGGGTACTGCCGGCCGCCGCAACAGTCGGGGGCTGGCGGTGCCGTACGGTGATCAATGCGCGTAGTGCCGCCTGAATCAGGCCGAAACGTCGGTGGGCTTGGGCTCGGCGCGGCACTTCTCGGAGTGCTGTTGGGCCCAGTCGCGGGCTTCGGTCTCGGTGAGTGTGCGGGCGTTCGCGGGGGTGCCGATTTCGGCGTTCGCGATGTTGATGAAGAGCCGCTTGGTGCCGCAGCCGGTGCATTCGGTGGTGGCGGGCTGCCAGGTCGCGTCGGGTTCGGTGGTGCGCTGGATGTCGACGGTGGCGTCGGCGATCGTGCGGTAGCGGGCGATGACGCCCACGGGCCAGGCGGTGCTGCTGCCACTGGGCTCATCGTGGTGGGTACGGGCCATGATTGGTTGTCCTGTCTGCTTCGCTGGGTGGTCAGGAGGCTCGGGGCGGCCGGCGGATCCGGCCAGAGATGGCGGCCGCCCTGGGGGCGTGGTCAGGTGCGGGCGATCAGGGGCCTGTGGACAGTCCAGACGGTCAGTTGCAGCTGACCCGAGAGCCTTCGACCTTGCCGCCGGGCTCCCAGGCCAGGGCGGCCTTCTCGGCGGCGGCGCGGACCTCCGACGCGGACATACCGGCCGGGCCGGGACCGTCGTGGTAGTAGGTGACCAGGTCACCGGCAGTGGTACGGACGTGGACCTCGGCGCAGTAGTACTGGGTGTTGGTCATCGGACGCACCCTTTCTGGCGTGATCATGACAGTGGATTGGTGGGGCGGGTCCGCATCCGATCGACCCGCCCCGGGGCTGGCCTGCTAGCAGCTGGCTACGTGTAGGAGGTCACTGAGCCGCACGGACACAGGGCTCGTCCACGGTGCGCTTGTTGAGATTGCTCTCCAACGAAGCCCGGGTCTCGGGACCGACGACACCGTCGACCTTGATCCCGGCGCAGGTCTGGTACCAGGTGACCGCGTCGGCGGTCAGCGGACCGAACTTCCCGTCGACCTTCAACTGGGACTCGGACAGCTCGGCGTTGAGCATCTCCTGCAGGTGGCTCACCTCGCCGCCAGACGAACCCTGCGTCAGCAGGTCGGAGCTGGCGTTGGCGGGAGCCGCGCCGGCCACGGCGATGACGCCGGCTAGGGCGATGGCGGCGACGGCCGCGCGGACGGTGGTGCTGTTGGGCTTGTTCATGCTGCTCTCCTTTGGACGGGCGGGAGTTGAGGGATGCGCCAGGCTGGAGAAGTGGGTCCTCGGCGAGGCATCTCCGGTGGGCGGTCGGGGGTGCCGCTGGCACCGCCCCGGCCCGGGTGGGTGATCAGACGTAGCTCTGCTTCGCGTAGGTGCCGCCGCGAGCGCTGTTGGTCGCCTCCACGAGCGCGAGGGTCGCGTGGACCTGGGCTTCGGCGAGGAGGTTGGCCCGGACAGGCTCGGTGCGGGCAGTGCTGAGGCGGCCGAGGATCGCTTCGGCCTCGCGGTAGTGCTCAGGGCCCGTCATGTGCTCTTCGTACATCAGGGTTCTCCCTTCGTGTGGTGGCCGGGGCGCTGTCGGCACCGCCCCGGAGGCTGAGTGGGCCTGCTGAAGATGCGGGGGCTGGCCTCGGTGCCGGTGCTGCTCATGGGTTGTCCCTTCGGTGGGTGGCCGGGGCGCTGTCGGCATCGCCCCGACTGGGGTCAGTTGGCGAGCCGCCACTCGTGGCCACAGTCCTGGCAGTCCAGGACCAAGACCCAGGGCCGGTAGCGCTCGGCGTCCTTGCGAATGTTGGTGCTGCCACAGTCGGGGCAGTCGTCGTAGTTCTCGTCCAGCTCGTCGAAGGCCTGGGGCATGTGCTGCTCCTAGGCGATGGTGGCGAGCTGGCGGGTGAGTTCGCGGTCCGCGGCGATGGCGTACTCGCTGGCGCAGTCCGCGCACAGGGGCCATCCGGACCGGTGGCTGATCTCGGAGGGGTGGAAGGTGTCCGGGCAGCCGGTGCACTCGATGTAGCTCTGCCCGAGCTCGCGCATTACGTCGGCGGTGAGCTGGCGCAGATCGTGCTGCGCAGGGGTGGAGGTGGGCATGGCGGTGCTCCTGTTCGTCGAACTGCGGTGTGCGGACGGGTAGATCAGGAACTCGTGAAGCAGGTGGCGCTGATCACCGGGCTCGAAGGGCTACGCGGCGATCACGGCGCTGTACGGGCCGAGGACTCTGCCGGCAGTTCGCCAGCTCACTCGGGCTTCTCGTCATCAAGCGGCTTACGAGGCCGCGGGATCTTCGGCAGCCACGGCCGGTTGTCCCAGTCGCTCACTTCTGCGGCGCTGGTGGGAGCTGGGGCTGCGGCTGGTCGGCGTGGTGGTCAGGCGGCAGGGTCGACATCAGGCGGCCGTGGGGCCGAACTCAGAGCTGGCGAGGTACTCCTCGACCACCGACCGCGGCACTCGGAATCCGGTCCGACGGACCTTGCCGTTACCGACGGCCTTGGCGCCGGGCAGTAGGCCGGCGCCGGCCTTCTTGTACACGGTCTGTGGGCTGCAGCCCATGACCTCTGCGGCTTCCTTGGCTGTGAGCCACTCGGCAACCGCAGAGGAAGTCGTTGTCGACATGGCTCCTCCTTGGTGTAGAGGCCGCCGGTCCTTCCCGGCAGCTTCGATGTATAGATAGTGGCATTAGTGTCTAGACAATGCAAGCTTTCTCTAGACTCTGAAGTCTGATCCAGCCATCCCGGGGGGCATGGGAAAGCCCCCGCCGGGATCAACCCGACGGGGGCTCAGATGGCAAACGTGCAGCTAGAACTCGTACGCGAGCAGGTATCGAGAAGCATCAAGGATCATCTCGGTCCGCTCAACAGGCAGGCCGGATGCATCCCATGCCACGCGGACGATATCCAGGACGCCCGCGTCCATCGGCAGCGCGAGCTTCTCTCGCTCAGTGGCCGTCGCCGCCCGAGAGCGCAACTCCTCGCGGTGGCGAACTGGCTCATGGCCGAGCTCCTTCAGGCGGGCCGGCGTCCCGCCGGGGCCACTGTCAATCTGCGTGATGCGGGAGCCTTCTACGAGGCCAGCGGGAAGGAACGACTCGGCGAATTGAACCGGAACCCCCTCGACGAAGAAGCGCCGATACCGCCGCCAGACAAGCGCGCCCGGCTCAAGCTCCAGAGAGCGGGCCACGCGCTCCGGGGCCGGCAGCTGCTCGATCTGGATGTCCCGAACCTCGTACGGGCGTCCGTCGAGCTCGATGTCCCAGATCGAGCGACCCGAAGTTCGCTGTTCGGCGGATAGGCGCTGAGGGCTGACGCGGGGGATGGGGCGCCACTTGACGGCGAAGATCCCGCCGTCGCGTCCTCGGCGGGTTTCGATCAGGCGGTCGGTGCGGAGCTGTGTCAATGCGGCGCGCATGGTCAGGCGGTTCACGCCGTAGTGGTCTGCGAGCTCTTGCTCGCTGCCGGCCAGGCGGCCTTCGTCCCCGACGTCGCCCTCTGCGATCCGTCGACGAAGGTCTTCGGTAATCGCTTCGCGGCCTTTCGGCTGCTGCGGCGGAGTAGACACGGGATCCTCCTGGTGGCGTTGACTCAGGCGCTAACGCTACCGACTGGATCATGCGGTGATCGCAGGGGGATGCGCTTCGTCTATACAGGATGCTCCATGTATGGACAGAACCGAAAGCGGTAGGCGCCCATGCGAGCGAACGCGGGGCTGCGGAAGCGGCCCGCTCAGCCGATGTGGGTGATCTGCAGGATGCGGACGTGTCGGGTGGCGTGCGTGATCATCAGGACCGCCATCACAGACTGGAGCGCCAGGGTGCGCATTACGCCGTCGTCCTCGCCGTACGGGGTAGTTGCGCCGAGCGGATCCTCGCAAACGTTGATCATCGCGTTTGTGAGTTCGGCGCTAGCCGAGGGCGGGAGGGCGTCCCAGGCATGCTGCAGAACCTCGTCGACACGGAGGATGTACGGCATGCCGTGAGCCTAGGGGCGCAGCCGGGCTCAGGTCCGTGAAACGGCCGAAATGGGGCCCGATCAGGCGGCGTCGCGCGCGCGGAGCTGCTCGGCCTTGGCGCGCAGGTCATCGACGGTGTATTCGATGAAGTCGCCCGGCAGCTCGCCGCCGGAGCCAGCATTGGCGTGCAACGCCTGGCCCCGGGCCACGGCTTCAAGAGTGCGCTCGGCGATCCCCTGCCACTTCGCGAAGACGTTCATCAGCTGGTAGGCCGGCGCCCTGTTGATTTCGCTGACGCACCGCTGCGCCAGGGTCGGGTTTCCGAGGGCGGCGCAGACCCGCTCGATCGTCCACGGCTCGACGGTGTCGCTCATCGGGTCCTCCCGGTCTGCGCTGAGGGGCAGTGTGACCAGCCGGGCCGTCGGCCCGGCGGTATGCGGTCGTTTGAAACGGTAGCGCAGCCGGAGGTCCCCGTGCCTGCCACATCGCAGGCTTGGTCCCGTTCCCGGCTGCGCCGAGGCCACCCGCTGGCCGCAGAGGTCAACCCAGGGCAGCGGCAGCCTCGTTGTATGCGGCCGCCTGGTCCGGGGTGAGGAACTTCGAGACGCGCACGACGACGTCACCATGCGGGTAGTCGTACTCCATGACCATTGGCATGTTCTTCACCACGGACTGGATGTAGTCCGCGCGGGCCTTCGCGTCGGCCGCGTTGGCGAACACCTCGATGCCGCCGCCGCGCTCGACGTCGTCCGGGTTGAGGCCGTCCACGTCGGAGGCTTTGATCCGGGTGTCCGTGAACATCACCTTGGACGTGTACTGGCCGGGCCTGCCGAGGAGGTGGTTGCGGTCGTTTTCGGCGGTCACAACGATGGGCTTCGCCGTGGTCGTCACGGTCTTGCTGATCGCGGCGAGGGCCTGGTCCGCAGTGACTGGGGTCTTCCGCGGGGCGGCTGGGGCCTGGCTCGCGGGTGCGTTGGCTGCGGTGCTGCTGGAGCTGCTGGTGGCGTTGGAGCAGCCGGCAAGGAGCAGCACAACCGCGGTGGTGGTGAGGGTTTTGCGCATGTCGGCCAGCGTGGCAGGTGAGGTTGGCGGGTGATGGTGAAGTGACCAACCCGTGACGTACAGCTACGCGGTGCGTTGGCCGTCTGTCTGAAGCGTCTGCGCCACGGCCCGCACGAGGTCCTCAAAGATGCCAAGCCGACCGGCAGGTACGCCGAGCTTCAGACCAAGCTGGCGTACGTCGAGGTCGGATACCGTCTCGGGCATCCCCTGCAGGTCTGCGGGGTCGATGGTTCCCGATTGGATGAACATCTCTCGCGGGGGCACCCCAAGGGTCTTGGCGAGGATCCGCTGAGTCTGGATATCGGGGCGCGAGTCTCCGGACAGGGCGCGCTGGATCTGGGACAGGGAGATCCCGGTGTCGGCGGCGAGCTTTGAGCGGCCTCCTGAGCGCGGGGAGCTGAGGTCGTAGCCGGCGGCGGTGACCAGCTCCGTGAGCCAGGCGGCGAAGGCGCTGTGGTCACTCATGACTGCTCCCCTTTCGGATCGTGTGCGCGAGCAAGTTACTTGTCAGGCTACGGCAAAAGCGGACCGCCTAAAGTCCGTCCTCGCCGGGACCGTTGACCCTCGGCCCGCCGCCGGTCGAGGTGGACTCCCGTGCGGCGGCCAACTCCCGTGTGGCGGCCAGCGTCTTCGGGTGCGCCTCGCCGAAGTGCTCCGACCACGCCGCGTGGTTGGCGATGAGTGTCTCCACCGCCTCGGCGCGGCTGCCTCGGGCGGCGAGCGCCGTGCCGAGGACCAACTCCGCCTCCAGGGTGCGATGGTGGGAGGGGGCGAGCAGAGAGCCGCACAGCTCGACGCTCTCCCGGAGCAGGGACACGGCCTCCATGGACCTGCCCAGGCCGATCAACGCGGTGCCCATGGGAATCCCCGCCGCGGGAAGGTAGCTCTGCCGCCCCGGCGGAGATTCCCTGAGGTCGGCCTGTGCCGTCGAGGCGGTCTCCAGCGCCTCCTGCCAGCGTCCTTGCCCGTTCAGGCACCGGGCCAGCCCCAGGCGGAGTACGGCGTGAAAGTGGCCGTCCAGTTCGGCGGGCGCCTGCGCGATCGCCTCGCGCGCCACCGCCTCGCCCTCCTCGAACCGGTCCAGGTGCGCCAGCGCGACCACCAGGCCGATGCCCGCGGCCAGCCTTGCCCTCGGCCGGTTGACACCCTTGGGACCGGCCAGCTCGGTCAGGGCCCGGCACTCGGCTTCCGCGGCCTCGTAACGCCCGAGGTAGATCAGGTGCTGGGCCCGGTCGGACCGTGCTTTGACGACCAACGGCTGCCCGGCACGGCCCATCTTGTACCAGGCCCTGGACAGCGCAGCGAACTCCTCAACGGCCTCCGCATGCCGGCCCTGGTTCCCCAGCGCGTGAGCGTGGGCACCGCGCGCGGAGAGATAGGTGAGGTCCGACGGCCGGTCGCCTCGCGCGGCCATGACCTTTGCGGCCTCCTCCTCGCTGTGCCGGTGGCGGCCTTGGGCGAGCAGTACCCGAGCGCGAGCCACGGCGGCCTTCCCGGTCACGTCGTGCGCTTCGCCCAGTGAGCGGCGGCATCCCTCCAGGCACTCGTCAGCCTCGGCGTCGGCCTCCTCCACACGGCCGAGTACCAGCAGCAGCATCGCGAGGTCCGACCGGGCCAGGAGCACGCCGGGATCGTCACCGCCCCGCAGTCGGGTACGGACGGCCACCACCTCCCGCAGCCCGGCTTCGGCCTCCTGCATCCGCCCTTGCACCTGAAGCCGCAGGGCCTCCTCGCGAAGCGCGCTCACCCGCTCGGCCTCCCGTCTGACGGCGCGGCGCTCCTGCCAACCGGTGATCAGGCCCATCTGCACTCCCCTGCACGTACAGCCCACTCGGGCTGCTGGTTCGTCCTGTCGGTTCGAACCGTCAATTCGAACTGCCGGAGATCGCCGAGAACAGGGCAGGTGAGCCCGGTTCCGCGGACCCGTACGTGACCGGCGGGACACCCTCCCACACTCGAACCGAATGCTCAAGATCGGGTTTGACTGTTTAGGTGCTGAGGAAGTGCTGGGCGCTGTGTTGGCTGGTGTTCGCCGACGGTGCTACCGCCGGCCAGCCGTAGTGCGGGATCTGCCGTCGTCCGGGACGCGGCTACGACCGAGGACGCGTACGGCGCCGCTGGCGCCTCTAACTGGCTCGCTCCAGAATTGTTACTTGCTAGTGCCCAAGTTAAGCCGTAGTCTTGAGGCACCAACCGCGAAGGGTGGACGGCCAACAGCCCTGCCCTCAAGTCAACTTAGGGGGAACGTCATGCCGCACTATCGGCTCTCGCGAGAGGCGGTTCGGGAAGCCGCCAAGGCGAAGGGTGACCACACCAACCGGCTCATCTCCGACCGCACCGGGCTCCACGAGGTGACTCTCTCGAACCTTCTCAGCGGCCGCCGCAGCCCGTCCCTGGACGCCGTCATGCGCGTCGCCAAAGCGTACGGCGTCACGGCGGACGCCCTGCTCGTCCAGGTCGCCTAGCTCGTAAACGACGAAGGGTCCAGCGAGAACGCCAGACCCTTCCCATCATTCGCCGCGCCCGCCTGGCCTAGGAAACCGGGGCGCTGACCAAAGACAGGAATCATCATGGCAGACGACTTCTCCGGAGAACAGTCCGCCCCGCGCTACGTCGCCGTGGCAGGCATCCTCCCGACCGACGCCGCCGTCCCTGTGCGCCTCATGCGTATCAAGGAGGGCGTCATCGCTGCGTACAACCCCGCAATCGAGACCCGTGACTCGGTGCAGAATCTGCTCGCCGAGCTGTACGGCGACCTGATCGACGTCACTCCGGCCGAGGTTCTGGCGGTGGCCGCATGAGCGCCACCCTCGCTGGCCCGACCGTTGGCCTGATCGCCGTGACGCTCCCTGCTGGCTCCGAGCCGCTGCGCCACGTGTGGCTCGATGAGTCCATGCTCATGGTCGGCTACGACCCGGCCCGGCTCACCCGCGACCTGGTGGCCCGGCTGGTCCGGGAGATCCGCGGCGCTGATGTCACGATCACGGACGGGGTGCCGGCATGAGTGCCTCCCGCATCGCACGACCGACGGAGAACGCCGCGATCGGTCGGTGGCGGCCCCGCCGCTTCGACGTCTTCGAGATCGCGCGTCTCCGTGAACAGGCTCGCCAGCGGCTCGACTTCGCGTTTGTCCGCGTGCTCGACCACCAGCTCGTCCGCGCGCTGAACCCGGGGGTGGGGGAGCGGTGAGCATCTTCCGGATCAGCGAGACCAGCCGTGGCGCCGCCGAGGCCACTGTCGAGAAGGCGCGCCAGGCTGAAGAGTTCGGCTACACGGACGTCGAGACGCACTATCACCCCGGCGAGAACGGTCAGCCCGGTACCCACTCGGTGACCGGTACGCCGCCGGCCGTGCCGGAAGCTCCACGGCGCGGCATCTCCGGCCGCTGAGCCGTCCTGGGCCGCCCCGCCGTGGGCGGCCCCTCGTTCTTTCATCCACTCTGCGCCCAGCTGGAGTTGACGTGTGCCTGCGTGCCCCTGATGCCGAGATGGCGGTGTCCTGATGGGGATCAAGCTGGTCGTCGAGGTGTTGGACTATGCGCCCGCGACGCTGACCCACCGGGAGAAGCTGCTCCTCGTTGTCCTCGCCGAGGATGCCCGAGACGGGAATCGGCGTACCTGGAACAGCATCGAAGATCCGAAGATCCTGCGCCGGGCCAAGGTGTCGCGGTCGCAGCTGTACGAGGTCGTCAAGGGCCTGATTGCCAAGGATGTCCTCAAGAAGGAGCAGTCGGGCCAGAAGAACGGGACCGCGAAGTACGTGATCCTGCCGCTCGCACCTCAGTGTCCCGAGAATCGGGACACTGACGCCTCTCAGCGTCCCGAAAACCCGGACACTGACACCGCCTCTCAGCGTCCCGAAAACCCGGACACTGACACCGATTCTCAGCGTCCCGAAAACCCGGACACTGACGAGTCTCAGTGTCCCGAAAACCGGGACGTCAGTGTCCCGGAATCCGGGACGCCTACTCCTCACTCCCCTCAGTTCTCTCTCCCCTCAAAGACCGCGGCCCCCGCCGAACCTCCCGCACCCACGCAAAGCGAGAGAGAGACGATCAATCCAGCCGCCTGGCCGATCCTTGACGCCTACGTCGCCGGGCTCGGACGCCCCGTCAGCCCCGCCACCCGCACCAAACTCCACCAGCAGGCGACCGAGTACCTTGCCGCTGGCTTCCCCGCCTGGTGGCTCCAGGACCGGGCCCGCGAACTCGCCGCCAAGGGCTGGACCGACCTCGCTCAGCATTGCGACAGGTCCACCGTCCCGACCACCCGCCAGACGACCGCCAGCAAAACCGACTGGTGCGGTCACTGCGACGACCCCAACCACCGCATGCACAAGGACCCCGCCCGGGACAACGAGCTCGTCCCGTGCCAGGACTGCCACCCCGCGGCTGTGGCCCGTCGCCGCCGACTCGAAGCAGGAGCAGCAGCATGACCGAGACCAACCCATTCCAGGGTGAACAGGACCGCGAGGAGCAGCCGCCGGCCGACGGCCTGAACTACCAGGCCCCGCACGACCTCGCTGCGGAGCAGGCCGTGCTCGGCGCGATGCTCCTCGACCGCACGGTCATCGACGACATCTGCCAGATCGTGAAGGGTAAGCACTACTACCGGCCCGCCCACGAGCTGATCCACGACGCGATCGTCGAGTTGCACGCTGGCGGTGAGATCGCCGATCCGATCACCGTCGCCAAGGTGCTGCTGAAGTCCGGCGAGCTCGCACGGGCGGGTGGTGCGTCCTACCTGCACACTCTGGCCAACTCGGTGCCGACGGCGGCCAACGGCGAGTACTACGCCGAGATCGTCCGTGAGCGGTACGTGGCACGGGACTTCGCTACCGCGACGATGCGAGCCACCCGTGACCTGCTGTCCGGTGAGGGCGACCCACAGGAGATCATCGCCGCGATTCAGGCACAGATCGCGACGGCCGAGGAGGAGCGGTCCGAGGACGGGCTGCACCTGATCTCCGAGTCGATGGAGGGCACACTCGACCTCCTGGAGGACATCACCCGGAACAAGGGCAAGATCACCGGCTTGCCGACCGGGTTCGCCGACCTGGACGCGCTCACGCAGGGATGGCACGGTGGCCAGTTCATCATCGTCGCTGCACGGCCGGCGATGGGGAAATCCACGATCGCCAACGACTTCCTGCGGGCGTGCTCGATTCAGCACGGTCTTCCGTCGGTGATCTTCTCGCTGGAGATGAGCCGCAACGAGATCAACATGCGGGTGCTGTCCGCTGAGGCCCGCGTCGGCCTGCACCACATGCGGGCGGGCACCCTTGCCGACGACGACTGGACTCGTATCGCGCGCCGGATGCCCGACGTGACCGCGGCGCCGCTGTATATCGACGACTCGCCGAACCTGGACCTCGCGCAGATCCGGGCCAAGTCCCGGGGGCTGAAGGAGAAGCGGGGTCTGCGGCTGATCGTCATCGACTACCTGCAGCTCCTGGGATCCGGCACGAACCGGCGTTTCGAGTCCCGGCAGGTCGAGGTGTCGTACATCTCCCGGAACTTGAAGCTGCTGGCCAAGGAGCTCGATGTGCCGATCATCGCGCTGGCGCAGCTCAACCGCGGGCCGGAGCAGCGGACCGAGAAGAAGCCGATGGTCTCGGACCTCCGCGAGTCCGGATCGCTGGAGCAGGACGCGGACCTGGTGATCCTGCTTCATCGCGAGGACGCGTACGAGAAGGAGTCCCCGCGGGCGGGTGAGGCGGACGTCATCGTCGGCAAACACCGCAACGGGGCGACCGCGACGATCACCGTGGCCTTCCAGGGGCACTATTCCCGCTTTGTCGACATGACCCGTGACGTCAACTGACAGGAGAAGCAGATGAGCTACAGCGACGAGGGCTACTTCCACGAGCCGTGGGGCCCGGAGTACGTCCAGCCGGCCCCGGCCGACTGCCCCGGCTGCGGGTGCTGCACGGCGCGGCTGTGCAAGCAGGCCAAGAACGTCAGCGGCTTCACCCAGCCCGACTTGGCCGGCGCGACGGGTATCCCCTGTGAGTACCTGGTCGACAACCGCGACCGGGAGGCTGTCGACCAGGTCCGCGGTTGCCCGTGCACGGCGGGCATGCCGAGGAAGCCGGAGCCGGCGGCGGAGTAGGCCGCCGAGGCATTCGAGATGCCCTCTGGCTGCCGGGGGCGTTGCGGTCGCTGCGCAGCGCCCCGGGGCAGGTAGTTACGCCAGCCAGCAGTAGACCCGCTGGCCGCGTCCGGTGGCGGTGCGGGCCAGCGCGGCTAGACCGCTCAGGATCTCGGCTATGGGACCCGCCTCGAAGTCGTCCCCGTCCTGAGCACGCTCCCGCACCCACTGCTCGGACACCGCAGCGAGCCGAGAGGGCGACGCATACCTCAGCGCCACGTGGAGATGTCCCGACACAGCGAGGACTACGCTGCGCTGCTCCTCGTCGTCATCGGTGTGGAGGAGGAGATGGTCGTCGTAGTGTCCAGTGAGGAGGTCTTCCCATTCGATGAGGTCTTCCAGATCGAGGTTTTCGCAGGCCATCGATTCGAATGCGTGACCCGGCCCGCAGTTCAGCACACTTGTGGCGGACTGGTGATCCGGTGCGATGAAGAACTCCACGATGTTGCTCACCGCTGCATGATGCCTGGACTGTCACGAGACGTACAGCGAGATCGTATGGAACAGGCGCTGGCTGGATCGCGCCGCTGCCCGTTCACGGCTGGGCTGCCCAAGAAGCCGGGCGGGCCGATGTGATGGCGCCGGGTCGACCGGCCTCCCTACCGGCCGGTCGACCCGGAGTACCCACAGTGGTAGACGAATTCGCCGGTGGGCATGGGCGAGGGGATAGCCGAGCGGCACGACTCCGGGATCTGACTCCAGCCGTCCAGCTCACCGCTTCGGGAGTCGTCCTGGATCGCGAGTGTCAGGCCTCCGCCCACGAGCATTAGCACGACCCACAGCCCAACGGCCCACTTCTGCAGCCGAGTCACAGCTTCCCCCTCCGTGTCGGTGGTCAGTCTACGGACCGACATCGCAGGCTCCTCCCGGAGACCATCATCTCGCCCGTCACGTGGTCGAGTTGGATGCCTCCCGGCGCATTACCGCAGCGCCGGCATGCCCGAATTCTCAGGACAGTCACTCATCAACCAGGAGGAATTGACAATGAGGATCCCCGATGAGGGCCTGTGCGCGATGTGCGAGGAGACCATCCAGCTGCGCCGCGACGGCACCTGCTACGTCCACCCGCGGCCCTACGTGCCGGACGCCCCGATCGTGTTCACGCTCAACGACGCCCGGGCGGTTGCGAACACCAACTGCCCCGCCTCCCGTCAACACCCCGCCGTGCGACTAGAGATGACGTTCGCCCGCTGGCTCCACGCCCACCACCGCCGACGCGACGCCTGCACCAACCCGCTCACGTACCTGGCGCAGCGCGTGTTCCAGCCCTGCGCGGGCACGCCAGCCCGGACGCCTGCGGACGTGACGTGGGCGAGCCCGGAGGAACTGCACCTGGTGCTGCGCGGCAAGAGCCACAACTGCGACTGGCTGTGCGGCTACATGGAGCAAGCCGCAAAGGAGTTCGAGAAGTGCACGGCGGCAGCGGCGGCATGATGGCGAGCGCAGGTTGTGCGGCCATCTGGTCAACTCGCCGCCGCACCATTTCCTCCTCACCAGCTCGCTTTTGCATGACTTCCGAGTGCCGAGGGCTCCGAACCTTCGTTTCGTGTGGTACATGCGTTTGCTTTGAGGCAAAAGGTGCAAGCTGGGATATTTCTAGCTATGTGGCCGATCTTTGGGATTTCATCATTTCGTTGGCGGCCAATGGGCGGGTGTGCTAACTTCCCTCAACACGACATGACTCTCCGTCAGACGCGTTCCGCTTCGATCATTTTCTAAATTTGAGCGCTCTGCTTTGCATGAGGTGAATTTTGGTACGTGTTCTCAAGAGAGTGGCCCGGGGCTTGTCTCCTGTGCCTCTCATCATGGCATTAGTCTTTTCAGTGGGAGCGATTCCCGCCGAGGCGGATGACTCCGTGGCCCCCGACAGCGGGTACAGTATCGCCGAGGCCGATTCGAACGCTCCTGACATTGACTTCTTTGCGCAGGATCCAGATGAGGATCCTGGCGGCGGCGTTCAGGTGCGGCAGGAAATCATGCCCGACTGCCCACAAGCGCAAGCTCGTCCAGATGGGTCGTACCTGTGCATTAAACTGGGAAATCCCATAGAGCACGCCTTGCCGCAGAACAGCTTGGGCGGAATCTCAATGCCCTGGTGCGACAATAGGGCAACGACCGGCTTTACTAGGTTCGAGGGCTGCATAAAGTGGGCTCGACCAATGGAGGTCTGGCTCTTTAAATTGGCTCCGACCGTTCCGCTTGGCCATGCTACTTTCCTTGCGGAACAGCGCATTAAGCTGAGCTATGACTCGGTCAACTGGGATACGTCCCTTACCCTGGTTCCGACGCAAATTGACCAGCCAGTCACGCCACTCACTCTAAGCTTTCGTGCAGATTGTGCACCGCAGTGCCAAGCGATTTCGCAGCGCTGGGTGGGAACAAGGGGTGAGCCGGTCAGCCAGACGTGGACATCCGAAACCGACGTGCACGCGGCCACTGTCTATCAGAGCCTCGGATGGACCGGAAGTGCGACCCGCAACAGCCATGATGAGATTGATGTTGCTTACACGATGTCAGGGATGACACCAGTGGCGCAGGCGCCGGCGTCGATCTCCTTTGGCAATAGGCTGGCCACTGTGCGCTGCGACAACCAGGTAGGAAAAACTGCTGGCTGTGCCTTTCGGCGGATCGCCCCTACCTTTACTGTCAATGGCGCTAAGTACCCACAAGCTCAGGCATTCTATGGCCTGGAGCAGGCATACTTCGGCTCTGGCCTGAAGCAGCTCAAAAAGACGCTGCGAAAGGATTCAAAGAACGGGTCTGCGAATCGCGCAAAACTTTGCAATTCGACCTTCAGGCCCGATCCGGACGTCCCTGATACTTCATGCGACGAGTACCCGTTCGCCGTAACCCAGGAAAGTGGCAACGGAGTTACAGGCGGCGAGGATTGCCTGCAGTTCACCACCTATAGAGGTTCGCACGGCCAGCTGGTGGTCGGTTCCGATGAACGGTACCCCTTCGCTCCGTCATCGACAGCCCAGTGCGGGCGGGCAAACATTGAACTGACTCAGAACAGTGGCGCCGGTGGAGATTTGGGGCGCTTTACGCAAAGCATGCGACTGTTCGATGATGACGAGTACTATGTTGAAAGCAACGCCAAACGATTTATGTCTGGAGGGAAACTTCGGCATATTCCAGATAGGGACGCGTTCAACGGGGCTAAAATCGTCCATCTGACCACCCAGCCTACTCCCGGCATGCCTTCAATGGTTTCAAGTGCGTCAATTTATATTCCCGCAGGGAACTATAGGTGGAGCTGGAAGCTCATCATTCCGAATACTGGCAACAATTCGGTCCCTGGAAGCTTCATATCAGAGGATATCCATATAGCGGCCGGATGGTATGCATGGAATGACGTCCTCATGCCGAAATCTGGAACCTATAGGTATAGCGGTAGTTTGAGCTCGCCGCAGAACCTTTACGAGCCCGCTTCTATGGAATTTTCCGTGCCAGCGGACGGTGAATACTGGATGGAAGGGGAGCTTGCCCCCGTGTAGCAGGCGGAGCTTGATGCATTAGAGCCAGTGAACCTGCTAGTATGGCAGGTTCACTGGCTTTGGTGGCATATAGGACTCGGCAGGGAAGGTGGAATGCCTGATGGCGGGAAACGGGTTGCGGTGGATTCCAGCGGAATATGATCTGGGGTTCTTTGTCATCTTTGCGCGAGATTTGTCCCCTGTGGAGCTGTTGTCTCGGCTGGGAGTGGCGACGGACTCCGCGGTCCCTCTAAGCCGCGAGGCCGTCGAGCGTGAAGAAATCCAAACGGGTGATCCCTATATTCGAGCAGGCTGCAGCGAGGGGTGGAGTTTTGGCTTGAGGAGCTGGGGGCCTCACGGCGACTTGCGCAGCATTGCGGAGCAAGTATCGATGGGGACGGAAGCGGTAATCCTTCTCAATGCCGGTGATGCTACTTCAGAATTTATCTACGGCAAGGAGGGGGAGGTTGTATGTAAATTTGACGGTCATCTTCCTGGTTATCGTTCGGGGAGTGAGCCTGATTTGCTCCTGCTGGCTATGATGCGGCTGGGAATGCTTGCAGAGCCTGAACCTGAAATTTCAGGAGTAGATGCCGTTCTAGCCCTGGCCGAGGCTTACTTCTCGTTGAATCTTCCTTGCGACCTCGTAGAGTCCGGCGAGCTGATCGCCGGGAGGATCCAGGCGCTTTAGGTGAGGCGTGACGTCGGCTGCAATCGTGGAATAAGGTCCATGATTGCAGCCAATGGGCGCTAAGCGGCCTGATTGGCTCACGTCGATTGCGGCTCGTACAGCAGATGCTGCCATGTAGTCAGCCCAGCAGATTGGGCGGCGGATTCTGGGTCATGAGCTGACACGCCGAAGGTGGCCGTCTACCAGCGAGTGGCCCGGATGGCCGACAGGCCCCAGAACCCGCAGCAGCAGGCTGCCGAAGCGTGGGCCGCGGCCGAGCATGCTGGCTACGAGGTTGTCGAGGTCGACGGTGCCCGTCTCGACGACGTGGACGTCGTCGACTGACCGCTGCACGGCCGTGCCCCGCCGTGAACCGGCGGGGCGTTGCCGTGCCCGAGGCTATTTACCGGCCTCGACCTTCGCCGCGTCCTGCTCGACCGTCGCGAAGTCCTGCTGCATCTCGGCGATGTCGGCCTGGATCCTCCGCCGGGCCTGCTCGTCTCCCGGGCCGCCCACGTCGAGGCCGTCGTTCGCGAGGCCGGCGACATCGGCGGCGAGGATGCCGTTGTCGTCCCGCCAGTCACTGATCGACGACGGCTCATCGCTCGCGTCGAAGTAGCCGTCGGCTTGCTTGAACGCGTCGATGCCGGGCTGCGCGTCGGTGGCGGCTCTCTGGTACCAAGTGTGGAAGGCGTCGAAGCTGCCGTCCGTGCCGCGGGCGGTGATGACGTCGACGCCCTTGTTGAACTCGTCCTGGTAGTACGCGTCGTTGGCGCGGAGGATCGTGGCGGCCTTCTTGCGGGCATCGGCGGGGGCAAGGGTGGGGCTGGGGAGGGTTGGTAGCTGGCCGGCGGCCGTGGCCTTCGAGGGGGAGGGCGCGGCCGGGCTTGGGGCGCTACTGGTTGGCTCGGGGCTGCTGGTGGCTGGGGGAGCGCTGGGGGCGGGCGCCGCGGCGGACTGGTCGCCGACGCCTTTGCCGTCGCTGATGATGGCGTTGCAGCCGCCGATGATTCCGAAGGCGGCGAAGATTCCGAGGGTGATCTTCGCGCCTCGGGGGATGCCGGACTTCGGTGGAACGGGCGGGACGGGCGGCGCCGACTGGGCCCAGGTTGGCGGCTGGTGGTTGCTCATGCGTGTCCCTCGGGAGGTTTGGTGATGTTCGGGGACAGGCTGGCAGGGAACGTGCGGGTGTCGCGGGGGAGTTGCGGACTCGTTACGGGCCCTGGCGGGGCCTGTGTGGCGTTTTCGCCGCATGAATGCCCCGATGGGCATGCCCTGGTGTGATCAAGCGCCAGGGGTGCCCTCTGGTCGCCTAGGCGTGCGAGCAGTTGAGTCGGCGGCTGTCCGGTCAGTCTCCATCCCCCGCGGGGGCAGTCGAGTTGGACCTTGCGTACGATTCAGTGGCGCGGACCACGAGACAGCATGGGGCCATGGTCACGTCTGGGACACCGACAGCCGCTGCGGCCTCCGAGAGCCAGCCCCCTGCCCGTTGGGTGGTCCGAGTCGCGCACATTGCGGCGTCCGGGTCGAATCGTGCCACCGGATCGCTCAGCGCAGGTACGTCTTCTGCCATTCGAGGGAGCTCATCGTCAGAGCCGCCTCGGCCAGGGCGCGTGCCGATGGGGTCTTGAGGCTAGCGAGGCTGTTGTCGATCCACGGCTGGACGTTCTGATAGCCCTGTTCGCGGTACTCGATGGCCTGGATCAGACATTCGAGCTTGTCGGCATCGCGGGAGATCACCGCCTCGATGGAGTCGCCGTTCTCGTGCTCCTCGATGATCTGCTGGACCCCATCGCGGACCGCCGGGTGCGCAGCAGCGAACTGATCGGCCGTCACTTTCTCGTTACTCGCCGCCTGGAGGTACCGCCGACCGATGTGCGGGATGTCGCCTACCCGGGTCTCCTGCGTGTCGTGGAACAGACACATGAGTGCTGCCTTCGCTGGGTCCGCCCCCTCCATCAGCGCGAGGACGGCACCGATAATGCCGGCCCGGAAGCTGTGCTCCGCGATCGTCTCGGGGTCTTTGACGCCAGCGATCCACCAGCCGGACCGTTTAGCCCGCTTGAGCATCCCGACCTCCAGCAGGAATCCCGCAGTGCCCGTCGCGTGGGCCGCCTCTTCCGTCATGTGATGCCTCCGGTTCCCATCAGTTGGGTCGTTTCAGAAGGTATTGCACCGCCCCGAGGTCGCGCCGGGACCTCGCCGAAATGACCTTGCCGTCGAGCAGCTGTGTGCTACGGTCCTCGATCCTTTCGGCTAAGCAGCGGTCCGCCAGGGGGATCCACGGATGCGCGGTCAGGATCGCCCACATCGAGTGCACGTACAGGTCGACCGAGCCTGGCGTCTCGTGGAGGCCCTCGACAAGCAGGCGAAGCAGTGTCAGTGGATTCCACTGGGACAGCTCGCGGTCGCGCATGAACCGATCGTTGGACTGTGTTGAGGGGAGGGCCCCGAGCCAGTACGCCCAATAGTTGAGGTTGGCCGCCTCCCCTGTGTCGTCGTCCACCAGACTCCGGTCGATGAAGTCCCACAGCGCCTGCGGATCGCCCTGGCGGGCGAGGACGGTGGCAGTGGTTCGAGCTTCCACCCAGCGGTCGGACCATCCGCGTACCGCCAGGGCGCCGCGGAGATTCCCGAGGACGTGGCTGGCCCACTCCTGGGCGTCTCGGCTCGGGTCGTACGAGGCGAGGTATAGGGCCTGACGCCGCAGCAGGTGCGCGCTATCGCCGGCGCACTGAGCCGTTTCGGCAATGAGCCGCAGATGGGTGAAGAACTCGGCTCGGTCAGTGGCGGTGAGTCTCGGCCCAGTTGGTACAGGGCCTCGGCGAGGGCGCTCGGGACGTCCGACGATCGCCGGCGGCGGGATGTCGCGAGCTGCCCAGGCCACCATGTGAGCGGTCTCGCGGGTCTGGACCCACAGGGCAAGGGGATGGAGATCGAGGCTGGCCGGTGGGTGGAGGAAGGCCGTGATGATCCTGTCAGCGTCCATGGCCGCATCCAGGAGCTGTACGAGCTGTTGGCTCGCGCCGAGCGCCAGGATTCGGCGGCGCAGCGTAAGGAGAGCACCTGCCTTCATGTTCGCCAGCGGTCGGCGGCCGGACTCCCAGCCCTGCACCGTTCCCAGGTCCACTTCCAGGGCCTCGGCCAAGCCGGTCTGGGTCAACGGGGTGCTCTCTCGGATCAGCCGAAGGAGGTAACCCGCGACGATACCGATGCTCGCCGAATGCCGACTCTCCTGGTTCGCCATGCCATCCCCACAGCCTCGGTGAGCCTTTAACACGTACTGCCGGTGAGTCCTTCTTGCCGCAGGCGCGCCATACGGTCGTGACATGGCCCGTACTGGCTGTGGAGGCCAGAGCGGACCTTCAGATTGGCACCAAATTAGCTTCGCTGTCCGCGAGTTGGCTTAACGATCGACCGCTGGTGGCGCGCGCCACCATCAAAGGCGCCCCTCTGTCACCGGCTCCATCAAAAGCACTGGCAGATTGGATCAGCTCCCATGGAAAAAATCCTGGTCACAGGAGGAGCCGGATTCATCGGCTCACACCTCGTCGACCGGCTCCTCCAGGCCGACGACATCACCCAGGTCACCGTGCTGGACGCACTCACCTACGCCGGCGACCTGCGCAACCTCGACACCGCTAAGACCTCCCCGAAGCTGCGGTTCGTCCAGGGCGACATCCGCGACTCCCAGCTCGTCAACAACACCATGCTCGGCCACAACGCCGTCGTACACCTGGCCGCCGAATCCCACGTAGACCGCTCCCTGCGCGACGCGGGCAACTCGGTAGCCACCAACGTCATGGGCACCCAGACCGTCATGGACGCCGCCATGCGGTGCGGCGTACAGAAAGTCGTCCACGTCTCCACCGACGAGGTGTACGGGCCGCTGCCGACCGGCTCCGCGCTGGAGAGCGACCCGCTGCGCCCCACCGTCCCCTATGCGGCGAGCAAGGCCGCCAGCGACCTGATCGCCCGCTCCTACCACGTCACCTACGGCGTGCCGGTGTGTATCACCCGCAGCAGCAACAACTTCGGGCCACGCCAGCACCCCGAGAAGCTCATCCCGTTCTTCCTCCGCAAGCTCCTTCACGGCCAGCCGGTGACCGTCCACGGCCACGGCCAGCACATCCGCAACTGGCTCCACGTCCAGGACAACTGCCAGGCCCTCGAACTGGTGCTGCGCCGCGGTGTGCCCGGCGAGATCTACAACATCGGCGGCGGCACCGACTTGACGACCATCGAGCTGACCACGCTGCTGCTTCGTGCTGTCGGGGCCGACTGGGACGCCGTGACGTTCGTCCAGGACCGCACCGCCAACGACATCCGCTACGCCCTGGACTGGGGCAAGGTCGCCGCGCTCGGCTTCCAGCCGCAGCGGGACCTGGAAGCCGCTCTCGCCGGGACCGTGGACTGGTACCGCAGCAACCCGGACCGGTGGGCGACGCTGTCGCAGGTCTCTGCCTCTCCCACGGCGACTCTCACAGTCTCCGCTTGACGGCGTTCGTTCACAGAAAGGCAGCCATCGTGATTCCCGCTTTCGACCGGCCCGACGCCACCCGCAACGCCAGCCCCTACCTGTACGGGAAGGAATCGCAGGCCGTCGCCGCAGTCCTGGACAGCGGCCACTACGGGCACACCGATGTCACCGAAGCCTTCGAGAGGGGGGTGGCTCGCTTCCTCGACGTCCCGGACGCCATCGCGGTCTCCTCCGGAACGGCCGCCCTCCACACGGCCCTCGTCGCCGCCGGAGTCGGACCGGGCTGCGAGGTCATCGTCCCCTCCATGACGTTCTGCGCGACCATCCAGGCGATCCTGGCCTGCGGCGCGAATCCCCGCTTTGTGGAGGTCGACCCCGGCACCTTGTGCGTGTGCCCGGAGGATGTGCTGAACAATCTCTCCAAGACCACAACGGCGGTTATGCCCGTCCTTTTCGGAGGCAGGGCCGTCGACCTGGCTCCCATCCAGGACCTGCTGGCCGAACGCCACATCACCGTGATCGAAGACGCGGCCCACGCATTCGGCTCCTGCCTCGACAGCCAGCGCGTCGGCGCCGACCCGGCTGTGATCACCTGCTTCAGCTTCGGGCCGATCAAGAACCTCACCTGCGGCCAAGGCGGAATGATCGTCCCCCGTACGCCAGATGAAGCGCAGAAGATCCGCGACCTGCGCATGCTCGGCGTGGTCGAATCGGCAGCCGAACGAGCCACCTCCACCGCCTACCAGGTGAAGACCGCCGGATTCCGCTACCAGATGTCCTCGATCAACGCAGCGATCGGCAACGCCCAACTACCGCACTTCGCTGGCACGGAGGCCGACCGTAAGCTGCTGTGGCGGACCTACCGGGACTCCCTCAACCACGTAGACGATGTCACGCTGGTGGACGTGGACGTCGATCACTCGGTGCCGCACCTGTGTGTGGTACGAGTGCCCCACCGTGACCAGGTCTTCCGCCACATGAAGAGCCAGGGCATCGCAGTGGGCGTGCACTACCCGCCCAACCACCTCCAGCCCGCGTTCGCACCGTGGAGCCGGCAGCTGCCCATGACCGAGGAGATCAGTCGGCAGATCATGTCGCTGCCGTTCCACCAGCATATGGACGGGACCGATGCGCACCGCGTCGTCACGGCCCTGGAACAGGCCCTCGCTGCCGTCGGGGCCGGACGATGAGGCGAGCGGCTGTCCTGGGAAAGGGCTCGCTCGCGGCCCATGCGTGCGAGGCTATCGCCGATCTGCCCGGTACCGCCCTGGACACGGTGATCCCGAACGCCGTCGAGCCGGAATGGGACCTTCGCCTCTCCGACTACGTGGCCGAACGCTGGCCCGAGACCCGCATCATTCGATCGGGGGACTGGCGGGACCTGGAACCCGGCCGGTGCGACCTGGTGTTCAGCGTCCTCTACGACAAGATCATCGGTCCGAGCCTAATCAACACCACCCCGCAGATCATCAACTGCCACCCCGGCCGACTTCCCCGATACAGGGGCGCACGGCCGGTGAACTGGGCACTGGCCAACTGCGAACAGCTACACGGCATCACCATCCACGCCATCGACACCGGCATCGACTCCGGCCCCATCCTCGCCGAAGCCGTGTTCTCCATCTGGCCGGACACCGACGAGGTCAAAGACGTCTGGGACCGGGCCATGCGCTACGGGCGGCAGCTCATCTCGGACACGCTGCCCCGGCTCGACCACATCGTTCCCAGGCCACAGGACCACTCCGAAGCCGTCACCCACTACAGCCGCGACAACACCGCGCTCGGCTACCGCAGTGACTGGACGAGGGCGGCGTCCGCCAACCAGGTCTGACAGCGCACCCGTTGAAGCCCGAGGCATCGCCGCCTCGGGCTTCAACGCGCGACGGAAACCTCAGCGCCCGGCAACGGACAGGAGAACGTCCACCAGCCGCTCGGCAGCATCAGGCCGTCCCTGCGACCGTGCCCGCTGCGCCATATCGGCGCGGCGGGCCGGGTTCGCGAGCAGGGGGGCGACGGCCTCCTGCAGGCTGGCCGGGGACACCTCGCCGAGCATGGCGACTGCGGCGCCCATCTCCTGCAGGTGGCTGGCATTGTGCGCTTGCTCGTTGCCGGCGGAACTGGCGAGCGGGATGAAGACCGCTGCCTTGCCAAGGGCGGTCAGCTCGGCGATCGTGCCGGCACCGCTGCGGGAGATCACCAAGTCCGCCAACGCGAGCACATCTGGCAGCTCCGGGCCGACGAACCCAGTGACCAGGTAGCGGCTGGCCAGGTCGCCGGGGAGGGCTGCGGCTGCCTGCCGCAGGCTCTCCTCATGCGTCGGCCCGCACTGGTGGATCACGTTGGCGTAGGACAGTAGCCACGGCAGGATGTCGCGCACCAACCCGTTGATCTGGGCCGAGCCCTGCGCTCCGCCCGTGATGTACAGGGTGGGGCGGGTCCGGTCGAACGACCACAGGCCGAGAGCTGCGACTGCCTTGTCCGCGTGACCGGCAAGCACCTGAGGGCGCACGGGATTGCCGGTGACGACCGCCGCCCCGCGGGCCGACTCCGGCAGGAACTGCAGCGTGGACTCCGACGACACGGCGAAGCATGCCGCGGCGCGGGCAAGGCCCCGGTTGGCCAGTCCGAGGCGCACCGTCTGCTCGTGAACCACCAAGGGACGACGGCACATCCGAGCAGCCAGGCCCACCGGCACGGCGACGTAGCCGCCGGTGGCGAGCACCACGTCAGGGTGGAAGTCGGCAACGATGGAGCGGGCCTGGGCAACGCCGAGCGGCACGCGCCCCATGTCCTTGATGTTGGCCGGCGAGGCGAGCTTGAGCGGGTTGCGGGAGCGACGGATCTTGCCCGTGGCCACCGTGGTGAACGGGATCTGCTCGGCGGTTGTGACCTTGGCCTCCAAGCCGGTCGCGGTTCCGACCCACAGCACGTCCAGCGTCCTGCCGGCGGCTGCGAGTCTGGCCCGCAGGGTGTGCACCGCAGTGAGCGCCGGGTAAGTGTGGCCGCCGGTTCCCCCTCCCGTGACGATGAGCCGGAAGGGCTGCCCCGGATTGGGGAGGTTGACGGCACTGTTCACGGAGAACTCCCAATCTGGCTACACCCAGGGATCGATCTGTGCCCGAGGGTAACGCACTTGGGGTGGTACCTCGTTCGCGGCAACCTCCACTCAGCAGTGAAGAGGCCGGCCGCCTAAGGGATTTCAGGCCGCAGCCGACTCCTTGACGGCGTCGATCAACGCCTGCCACGTCTGAGCATGACACCCCTCAGCGCGGGCCTGCTCCCACAACGGATGCGCACGCACCGCAAGAGCCGCCTCCATATACGCGTCCCGAAGCCGGCCAAGCTCGGCGGTCTCCTCCTCATCCCACGACGCGCGAGCGATGACATCATCCGGGTGCAACTCGCGGCGGCGAGCCTGCGCCATGGCGCAGCACTCGCTGACCGCCAGCTCGGCAGCGGCGGTGACGCGGTGGAGGTCGACCAGGTCGTCGGGGAGAGGCAGAGCGTTCGGCACGGCGTCTATCGTACGGGCGCTCCGACGGCAGGCTCGTTGCGTTGCTGCGCATGCGGGCTCCGATGGTGACACGTGGGTTAGGCGGTGCCGACCGAAGGCTCAACCTCTATCTCGGCCTCCTGGTCTGCCTTGGCCTTGGCGCGTCGTCCGGTGGTGGCGCCCTTGGCGATTTGGTCGACGCGGCCGATGGACAGCCCGATTCTTTCGCCGATCTCGCGGAGGGTGAGTGTCTCGCGGAGCTTCAGGACGTCGGCGCGGCGTGTTGCTTGGAGCTGTGGGCTGGCGGTCTTGATGACGTCGAGGATCCCGGTGATGGCGCGTGCTCGTTGGGCCGGGTCGTCCATGGCGAGGGCATGGTCGATGGCGGTCTGGGTGAGTTCGGCCGGGGTGGGCTCCATGGGGGCATTCTAGACGCCTTGAAGATTCTCTTCTAGACCACTTGAGTTGATCTTATAGGGGTCTATAAACTCGACTCATGGACAACTCGACTCCCTCCACCAAGCCCAGCATCGCCGCCTACGAGGCCGCGATCGGCGGCATCCCTGAGTGCTTCGACAGCCTCACCGGCGATAGCATCCGCGAACTGTCCGAATACGCCGCCAGCCTCCAGAACGGCCGATACCCGGCAAAGGAAGCCGACGCCTTCATCCGCGCACACTTCGACATGCTGTCCACCTGGTACGACGCCCTCGACCAGCTCGACAGTGAGATCCGCGGCGACGTCGTCGAGGGCAGCATCCCCACGTGGGCGCAGCAGTACCTGAAGACCGAGGCCCACGCCCTGTTCGCCGCCCAGCAGGCGCTCCTTCGTGCCGTCGCCGAGTACCACCACGGCACCGCCGGGCCCCTCCTGGACCCCGAGTACGGATACGCCTACCAGCTTTCCAACAGTGTGCTCAGCCCGCTCTGAACTGACTTGGTGGCCGTTGCACGGCGGCCACCCCAACCCGAGGAGAGACCACTATGGGCTACACCACCGAATTCACCGGCCACGTCACCATCACCCCGCCCCTCAACCCCACCGAGATCACCTACCTGCGGAAGTTCGCCGACACCCGCCGCATGAACCGCGACAACGGCCCGTACTTCGTCAACGGCGGTGCCCCCTACGGCCAGGCCCACGACCCCGACATCCGCGACTACAACCGCCCCCCAGAGGGCCAGCCCGGCCTCTGGTGCAAGTGGGAACCCAACGACGATGGCACCGCCATCGAATGGAACGGCATCGAGAAGTTCTACGACGCCACCGAGTGGATGGCCTACCTGATCGACCACTTCCTTAAGCCCAGCGGCCACGCCCAGGGACAGCCCGGGTTCGAGAAGTTCACGTTCGACCACGTAGTGAACGGCACGATCGACGCCCAGGGCGAAGACCCCTGCGACGTGTGGCAACTGACTGTCGCCGGCAACGTCGTGAGCAGCACCGAGCAGTAACCGCCCGCGCCCGGCCGGCACGCCACCGGCCGGGCCACCCGGCAACGAGCAGCACATGACCAGCCAGATCAACTCCGAGAGACTCACCCCGAGCCACAGCAGGAGCCGCTGTCCCTACTGGGAATCCCTCCATGGCGGCCCGCCCGCCACATGCAACCGCGGCTGCTCGCAAGAGCCCGCCTGCATCGTGAACTCCTGGTACATGGACGGGAACTGGGAGGACGAGGAAGACCACGACGACTGCGACGAGGAGTGCTTCGGCATCCACCGCGGCGCCGACGGCGAACACCAGGATTGTGACGGCCGGCCCATCTGAGGAGCAGCAGTGACCACCAGTTATCCCGAAGATGCCGCCTACAACGTCAGCTACCGGGCGTACGCCCAAGCCAGCAACGAGTTCACGGCAGCGCACCCCGAGTTCGACCTGTGGCAAGCCACCCCGGAGGAGCGCGCCGTCCACGACGCATACGTCGGAGCCCGCATCGACGAAATCATCGCCATCATCAAGGAGCAGCAGTGATCCAGCCAGGCCGGACCTACCAGCAGTGCGACTCGCGAGTCATCGTTCCGACCCGGATTCGCATCGACAAGATCGACGCCGACCGCGCCGATTTCACCTACCTCACCACCAACCGCCCCGGCGTGATCCACGGCGCCATCCGCCTCAACCAGCTCCACGACTCCCCGACCACCCGTGACGGCAGGCCTCGCCGCACTGGATACGCCCTGGAGCAGCAGTGACCACCACCCGAGAAGGAGCAGCCGTGACCACCGCCTACGACGGAAGCATGCCGCCCGCCGATGGCCGGTTCTACTACTGGAGCCTCCGCGCCGGGGCCTGGGTCGAGAGCTCTGACTGCCCTGTGTGTGACGGCATCGAAGACTGCCACCAGATCGGCAGCCAGAACGACACTGTCACTGACCACCAATCAACCCGACAGGAGCAGCAGTGACCGACACCCGAGAGCGGATCAAGCTCTTCGACGAGATGCGCGCCATCCTGACCCGCGCCCAGGAGGAACGCCCTCACCGGCAGGGCTTCGTCGATGGCGAACTCGACTGGGTCCTGTTCGAGCGGGCAACCATGCTTGCTGCGGTCAACCAAGCCCGTGCCGAGCACGGCTTGCTGCCGGTACCGATGGAGTCGATTGCGCGGGCGGAGCAACAGGCCGTCGGCCACTCCGACTACTTCAAGAAGTTCGCCCTGTACTGCGCCGAACTCGTCCAGGAGCAGCAATGAGCGACGAAGCCGGGCGCAGCGCCCGCGAGCAGGCGGCCAGGCTCAGCCGCACCACACGCTTATCCACCCGGGCCCGGCTGACCGCCGCCACCGCCGGGACAGCCATCGGCGGGATCCTCGGAGCCGGCAGCCACCCCACCCTTGCCATCCTCACCGCCACCGCCGGTGGCGAACCCGCCTGGACACCGGCCTGACGCCGAGCCAGCGGCGTGTGCCTTCGGCTTCCCTCCACACCGCAACGGCGCAGTGAATCACTGTCCGGCGCTCGCTGAGAACCTGCACTACCCCATGGAACCCTGACACGCCATCGGTCGTCTACGTCCCTCGACAAGATGTAGACGAAATGGGGGCGATATGGGTGTAGTGCTACCAGATGAGCTGGTTTGGGTACTGGACCTGATCGGCGTTCAATGGCCGAACGTGGACGAGGACGAGTTCCGCGAGATCGCGGACTCCATGCGCAGCTTCGCCGACGAGATCGACAACGGCCGGGCCGACTCGCTCGTTGCCGTCCAGCGGATGCTGGCGGAGAACATCGGACCGGCCAGCGAAGCCTTCAGCGCCCATTGGGACAAGGTCTCCGGCAAGCATCTCCACAACCTCGCCGAAGGCGGCCGGCTGCTGGCTACCGCCCTGGACGGCGCAGCAGTACTTATCGAGGGCGCGAAGGTCGCCGCGGTCGCCCAGCTTGGCATCCTGGCTGTTGAGGTGGCGACAGCTCAGGCAGCTGCACCACTAACGTTCGGCCTGTCGGAAGCTGGCGCGCTGGGTGCGACCCAGGTGACACGCCTCGCGGTTCGCCGGCTCCTGAAGGAGGCCGAGCAAGAGATCGTCTCGCAGTTGCTGGCAGTGGCTGAGGAACCGGTCATCAACGCGCTGTCCGGCATGGCCACTGACCTTGCCCTGCAGCTAGCCGGAAACGCCGTCGGAGTCCACCAGGGCGTCGACTGGGGTTCGATTGCCGGTGCCGGCAAAGCCGGGGTGAAGGGCTCCCAGCTGGGTGCAGCGGTCACCGGGGGCTCCCGTGACTGACATCCGGCACAACTACGACGAGACGGACCGGCTCGCCAAGCGGATGGGCGAGCACGCCGATCATCTGGAGGCCACCGCCGGGGAACACACCCGCAATGCCAATCGCCGACTTGCCGGCACCCACGGCAAGGACCCGTTGGCGAACGCGGTGGTGGGTGGGTCATCGCGGATCCTCAAGGTCATCAAGGACGCCGAGAGGGAGGTGCGGCAGCATCTACGGGATGTGCAGAAGGGACTTGACCTGACCTCGCGTAACCATAAGGAGAACGACGAGGTATTGGCCAATATGATCAAGAAGATTCATGACAGATCGGAGGCGCAGGACAAGGCCCGGCTGGGAGAGAAGTGGAAGGACCGGGCCAAGGGGCCGGACCAGAGCCTCAAGCCGCATACGGTGACTCTCAAGTGGAAGCCGTTCATGTCGAGGACTGGGTTCGCGCGCAAGGCGCAGCAGATGCATGCCCTGGGCCGTCGGGGTGAGCTCTACAAGGCGTCGAACCCGGTTGATCGCGACAGAGATATCACGGATACCTACAAGGGTGCCGTGGTTCGTATCATCTATAGGGATCACGGTAAAACCGATCCGGAATTCGCTGAGGCTGCCGCCAGTGTGGCGAGGTCTATGCATCCGGACCATATCAACGAGCTGCAGACAGGAGGGCGGGATCACTGGGAGAACATTAGAATGTTGGACGGTAAAACGAATACAGACCTCGGAAATCATCAGACGTGGCCAAATATCAGAAAACTCAAAGACGGCACTCCGATTAAGGTGAAAGTCAGATGGAGGAAATGACCATGCGCGATCTCGAAAGCCTCATCACGACACTGCGCGACACCTTCAACAAGCATGCTCGCGAGTTGGAGCTGTGGACTCCGGCGATCCCCACGGGCGCTGACCCCCAGACGCTGGACCTGGACACCCCTCCTGGTGTCGCCGCATTGTTGTCTCTCAGCGACGGCCCCTACCTCGACCATTCGACCCAGATCTACAGCAGTGGCGACCTGTCGTGGCAGCAGGTCGCCGACAACCTGGTCGATGCGGAGCTTCCGGACGGCAGCACGCTCACTGATGCCTCCCGGTTCTTCTGCTTCGGCCAGGCCTGCCAGAACCCGCTCCTGGTCGACGTCACAGACGGAAGCGTGTGGCGGGTGCCAGACGACGGAGTGGTCTGGTACACCGGCTGCCGCCTGGAGCGCATCGCGGACAGCGTCGAGGAGTTCTTCATGGACTGGGTCGCCTCCCCGAAGTACCAGGACCTCGCCGGCCTCGACCCAGACGAGCTGGAGTCCAGCGATTGGTACCGTCTACTGCGATTGAGCGGTCTTGCTCCCCTGAGCTGAACCCTGCCCGAACCACTGACAAGCTGCCGAACTTAAAACCGGAGGAACCCTTGGCGACCCGCGCAGAACTGGTCGAGATCTTCAGCGAGGAGGGCGTGATCACCCTCCCCGTGGAGGAGTCGATCGCCAACAAGATCCCCGAGCAGGACGCGCGCTTGCTCGCGGAAGTGGGCCTGCCCGCCGCCCTCGACGTGCTCTTCACGCTCGGCGGCTCCAAAGAGCCCCGCGCCTTCACCATCCTGCCGGTCGACACCGGAGAATCCGTCGAGAATGTCCTGGTGCTCGGCAGCCCCACGGACGACTCGGAGATGCGCTACTGCCTCGACCTGGAAGACGGCTACGTCATCCTGCTCGACCTCGGAGAGGAACCGGCCGCCGAGATCGTCAACAGCTCGCTGGAAGACTTCATCGAATTCCTCTACCGATATGCCCTGCGCCTCAAGCACATCGTCGGCACCACCGACGAGCAGGCTGACAAGTACACGGAGCAGCTCCGCACCTACCTTGAGGCACGGGATCCGCAGGCCTTCGCGGATGACGAGGCCTGGTGGAGCATGGTGTTCCGTCGGCTGATGGGCGAGGAGTTCTGACCGCCGGCCAAAGGCCCGCGTGCCAGCAGCAGTCCCAGTGACCGGGGATCAGCAGTCCAAGGTGGCCGCATTCAACTCGTCGATCTGACGGAAGACCAGCAGAGCCCTGCCGTACGTTGCGGCAGGGCTCTTGTGTGTCTGGGGTCAGCCCCAGGTGGCGTCGTGGAGTGTCCAGATGCTGTCGTCAATGACGATCCCGCCGGTGTCGGTGAGGTTCCAGGCGGAGTCGTGAACGCCGCCCCATGTCGAGTCGTGGATGGCTGCGGGCATCAGGGCCTCCTGTGATCGTCCTGGGGGATCACCCTACTGATCGTCTTCGTAGTGTCCAGGGCTTTCCCGGGTGCAAAATAGAACATGTGAACGGACAGGATCACTGTCCAGACTGGTGCCACCCCGACCACTGCACCGCCCCCGCCCGCCAGGCCCTCGGCGCCCGTGACGGCGCGTAGGCCCCCGTTCGGGTCCTGACGGCAAGGCTGAGCCGGCAGTCAGGTGTCGTAGCCAGCTGGCAGACTGGCGTCATGACCGCACTTGAGGACTGGCGCGCCAATCTCCTGCAGACCATCGTGGAGCACGAAGCGAGCGACGCAGCCGCCCGCCGGAAAGCGCAGGCCGAGCACCGCGAGGCGACGACAGCCGCCAAAGCGACGTCGGCTGAGACCTCCGAATAGACCCATGACGACCCCGCACCCAGCCCACCACGGCCTGCCCGCCCTTTACACCGCCACCCTCGGCCTGTATCACGGTTCGTGGCGGATATGGGTCGACGACCCCGACGGCCAGACCGGGCCGACGCTCACCCTTGACGTGCCGGTCGTCTACGAAATCGCTGACCCCGACGGCCCCGGCCGCTACCTGATCGAACAGGAGCCCGCGTCGGCACCGGTACCGCCGATCGAAGCCGCCACCACCCTGCTGCCGAAGGCCGGCTACGTCATCGCACCCACCGCAGCAAGGGACCCGAAGACCTGGGCCGGCTGGACCCAGATCACCCGCGAGCACTGGACCGCACCATGTCAGCCCGCCGCACCCGGAGAGTCGTGCCTGTAGCGCGGCCACTGGCGGGTTGCGCGGCTATCGTGGCGGCCATCGACCGGCGTGACCTCGTCGCCGAGCTTTTCCAGCGTGTCCCAAGGCGCCGACCTCGGCCAGGACCCGGAGGCACTCCTCGGCCAGGATTAGCCAGCCACCCGTGGCACCCTCATCCTCGTCGACCGCGGCCGACAGGCCGCGCGTTACCCCTCGCTCCGCCGACTCGCCCGGGCCTTCTTCGCGACCGTCTTCTTCGCCGGCCGCTTCGCCGCTGCCTTCGGGTGCTCCTCCTGCGCCTTCTGAACCGCGGCCTCCAACACCGCCATCAGGTCCGTCACCCCAGCCGCAGGCGGCAGCACCCGGGCCTCCGGTACGTGCGGCGCCGGCAGACCAGCCATCCGCGCCTCCACCACCTCGCGCAGCGCCACCGTGTACTCGTCCTGCTCCCGATCAGGATCGAAGTCCGCCGAGATCGTGTCCATGAGCTGCCGGGCCAGGGCCACCTCCTCCGGGCGCAGCTCGATGGGCCGCAGCGCGATCCCTTCCGTGCCGCGAACCTCGTCCGGCCAGAGCAACGTTGTCATCGTGATCACCTGGTCGCGAACGTGCAGCACCGCCAGGCTGTCCCTCGTCCTCAGCGCTGTTCTCGCGATCGCCACCTGCCCGGATTCCGCGAGAGCGGCTCTGAGCAGTGCATATGGCCGCTCACCTCCTGGTGACACACCCAGGTAGTACGACTTGTCGTAGTGCAAGGGGTCCACGCGGCTCTCGTCTAGGAACCCGAGCACACGGATCTCCTTCGTGTCCGGCGTCGGTAGCTGCTCCAGATCCTGGCGCGAAAGCACGAGCGTCCCGCCGTCGGGCATCTCGACACCGCGGGCGATCTCGCCCTCGCTGAGTTCCCGGCCGTCGATCTCACACACTCGGCGCTGCCTCACCCTGCCTCCATCGGCCTCATGGACCATGTGGAGCGGGACTCGGTGCTGGGACGTGGCGGGGTAGACGCTGACCGGGATGCTGACCAGCGAAAACGTGATCATCTTCTTGGCGATAGCGCTCGGCACGGCGACCCACCTCCAGCAGCTCAGCCAGGCCAAGTCACAGGCTTCGGAGTGCCCGCTCACACGACCGGCACCGCCGGTCGTACAGCGCGGGCGGGTACCACGGCTCCCCGGGCCTGGCCGGCTGGTAGTGCGCGTGTTCCATCGCGTCCGTATCCAGCCCGCACAGCGTTCGAGGGAGCGGATCCTCCGGCGCGTCCGGATCCGCACCTGCCGCGTGCACGGCCAGCACGGCCGGCTCGACGTCCTCCGGGCCGATCGCCTCGTCCCGAGCGAGCTCCAATAGGACAATCGCACCGCCCATGTCTCGACGGTGCACCGCAGCGCTGGCGAGCGCACCCGGAGGGGCAGGCAGCGCCTAAATTTAGGCGGAGGTGCGCCACCTGGCTGGCGGAGCAGGTCTCGGATTTCGAGACCTGGCCAAGGCTGGTCGGTGCGGCCAGGCTGGCGCTGTGGCTCTCACCTACGAACGTTCATAGGTGCCCGGCTGTGAGGCACCGACCAAATTTGGGCGGCGGTTCGTGGCGGCCGCGCTCGGAACCTGGCCAGCGTGGCCAGGCCGGGGCTGCGAGCGAGCAGCCCCGAAATTTCGGGGGTGGTAGGTCGCTTCACCCAAATTTGGGTGAAGCGACCTGGCCGTGCGCTTCGTTGGCGCTCCGAGGTCTACCGCGCCGGGGTGCGGGCGGTCAGCGGGGCATCGCTACCACCTGCAAGATCTGGTAGGTAGTAGCGGGCTGTCGAGCCTGGACTGGTTGGTGGTGCCGTGGCTGACCACCGACCGAATTCGGGCGGTGGTTCGCGGCGGCCACCCTCGGAAGCGAGTCGGTGCCGCCGACGGGCGAAGGCAGTACCCACCTACGAAATTTCGTACCTGTGTTTGATGTGGGAACTTCACCCAAATTTGGATGGAGCTCAGGCCGTGTGCTCGTCGGCGCTCCGAGGCGTGCCGTGCCAAGACCTGGTGGTCCGCGAGGCATCGTGGCGACCTACAAGATCCGGTAGGTGGTGGCGGGTGCTAGCCTCGCGCTTTCACGAGCAGGGCTGTCCGAGGCGTGATCAAAAGACTGAGGAGTGCCGCTGACCTGCGACGATAGGGCTTGTCTAAGGTCCATGTCGTCGTCAAGAAAGCTGCACTCCTCAGGTGAAGAAGCGTACCGGGTTGTACCCGCGTGTCCGCGTCGAGGGCGGTGGCCGCGGGGCGGTCTCGCAGTCCGGCGCCGTGCTGCTGGTCGAGACCGCCCGCAAGACGGGGCTGGACGCGGCGTTGTCGGCGGCCTTGGCACCTTGGCGCAAGCA
>NZ_JBSFJU010000052.1:0-58355 GCF_053598215.1 Kitasatospora sp. NPDC001175
CACATCCAACCGTGAAGCAAGCGCTGGACGACATCCTGAAGGACTCCCAGGACGGCAAGATCGGCCCGACCGGTATCGGACACGGCAAGTGCGCGCCTAGGGGATCGGACCCACAACGTGCAAGCGTCAGTCCAGCATGACGGACTGAAGGATCGTCACCTGCTGGAATGCCTGGAGTGGCACGCCCTTCGGGTTGGTCATCACGACCGAGCCGAAGACGTCGCCGTTGACCAGCTCGGCCACCCGGCCGACCGGGTCCTTCCCGGCCGCCCGCTCCTTGGTCTGAAGCAGCTGGTTCGTGGTGTGCCCCTCCACGTCGATCGGCAGGCTGACGTGGAGCAGCGCCGGCACGTCCTTGAGGTCGTCCGTTCCGAGGTCGCGGGCGAAGGCGGCGGCCTCGGTGCGCGAACCGAAGGAGAGCAGCCAGATCTCGGTGCGGGTGCCGTCCGGCCCGGTCCACACGCGCCTGGCCGCGGCGCGACAGGCGTTCTCGTCGAGCATCGCGGTGAGCACGGCCGGGGACTTGTGACGGTTCGCGTAGTCCGCACAGCTCACCCGGGCGGCGCCCGCAACGGCGGTCGCGGACGGCGCGGCGGGCGTGGCGGCCGCGGTGGAGGATGCGGTGCTCGCGGAGGGGGACGTGCCGGCGGACGGCGCGGCGCTCGCGACCGCCGTTGCGGGCGCGGCCGGGGGACCGGCTTCGTCCGACGCTCCCTTGGGAGCGGGCAGCAGCAGTCCGCGCAGATCCGCGTAGTGGCGCCGGTTCGCCGGGTCGGCGCTCGGTACGGGCTTGCCGGACGGCAGCGGAGGCAGCGTCAGCGCCGGGAACGCGTACCGGCCGTCGTTCGTGGTCCGCAGACCGGGGATGTCGGTCCGGTCCTGCGCTGTGACCGCCACCGCCGTCGCGGTCCCCGAGAGCAGCAGGAGGAGGGCGGTGGCGCCCCAGCGCAGGGCGGTCGTGCGGCCCGCCTTCCGGGCGGCCTCGGCGGCGCTCGCCTCGGCGGAGACGGCCCAGGGGTTCACCGGATCCGGGGACACCGCGGCGGGCTCGGGTGCGGGCTTCGCGGGAGCGGGGGCGGGCGCAGGCGCAGCGGGCTCGACCGGCGCGTCGGGTCGGGTGCTCTCGGTCATGCGGATGCTCCTGGCAGGGCGAGCCGGTCGAGTTGCCGGCGGAGAAGGGTCACGACCTTGTCCTTGGGCAGCGGCGCCACGCCCTCCACCCTCGTCTCGACCCGGAGGTCGCCCACCGCCGCCGAGCAGATCAGCGCGTCGAGCTTCTCGCCCGGCGGCGCGGACGGCAGGTAGCAGTGCGCCTCCTGGTGTCCCGGCACCTGCGGCCCCTCGCGGAACAGCCCGGAGTCCGACGCCATCGCGCCCACGAAGGCGTTGTCCGCCTTCACCGCGTCCTGGTGGTACTGGAGCAGCCAGATGGTGACCACCAGGTCACCACCGGCGGCATCGGCGTAGCTGCGGACCCCGCCGCCCTTCAGCGGCACGTCCTGCCAGACCTTGCGCACGTCGTCCCGGAGCTTCTGCGGCAGGGCCTGGATCTGGTCGTCGACCCAGGCCTTGCGCTGGTCCTCCGTCAGTTCGGTGTCGTTGCCGTACGCCCCGGCGTCCGGGCCCAGCGTGTAGCCGGCGGGCACCGGCAGCAGCAGGTCGCGCATCGAACCGAAGTGCGTGCCGTTGGACTTGGCGCCGTAGGAGGACCCTGCCGGAGTGCTCGGCGCCGCGGTGGGCGCGGTGTCCCGGGCGGCGGTGTCGGGCTCCGGGTCGCGGTACCGGACCTTCAGTATGCCGACGCCGATCCCGACCCCGAGCAGTGCCGCCGCGACCACCGCCGCACCCGCGCGCAGTGCCGGGCCGGGCTTCGGCCTGGGCTTCGACTCGCCTGCCGGGGCCGGGTGCTGCTCGGTGACGGCCTCGTCCGTACCGGTCATGCCGGTGGTCTCGCTCATACCAGTCGCTTCCACTGCTGCTCGGCGATGTCCTTGAGCTCGTCGGCGGAGACCCGGCTCTGGGAGTAGATGCTGACCACCATCACGACGTTGCCACGCCGGGCGGTGGCGCTCCCGAAGTAGTAGGTGGTGGTGCTGTCGGCGAAGTGGTCCTGCTGGGTCCGCGCCAGATAGGTGCCGTGCACCGTGCCGTCCAGCGTGCCGTCGATGCCGGTGCCGCTGCCGGTGTCCCCCTGGGCCCAGTCGACCGCGGAGGAGACGTGGTCCTCGTCGAACTGGATCAGCTCGACCCGGTAGTTGTTGCCGCCCTTGGTCCAGGCGACCATCGCGTCCCGGCGGAAGCCGCCGTGGACCAGATTCCTGAACTGCCGGTCCGCGCCGCCGTACGAACCGGCCTTCGCTCCGACGCTGAGCCAGCCGGACCCGTCGCCGTGGCCGTAGTTGTCCCAGTCGTCCGCGCCGTCGGGCTTGCTGATCAGCAGCTTGCGCAGGTCACCGTCGATCGCGAGCGGCTTCGGCTCGGCCTCGGCGGCGGCCGTCGGGTCCAGCGGGGTGGCGGGGTAGCTCTCCACTGCGACGTGCAGCGACGGCAGCGGCGTCTCGGGACGGGCGGCCTGGATCGAGTAGCCGACGCCGGCGCCCAGCAGCGGACCCAGCAGCAGTGCGCCGGCCAGCAGCGTCACGGTACGGGGGCGGCGGCGCCCGGCGTCCGGACCGGCGTCCAAATTCACGGCGGGCTCGGGCTCGGGCAGACCGGACGAGACGACATCGCCGAACTCGGCTGCCCCTCCCGGCTCCTGGCCCTGGTGCCGCTCGGGAGACTCTTCGGTCTCGTGGGTGATCACGTTTTCTCCAGTGCGGCGGTTCGACCGCTGTGTCGGAAGGGAATCGAAGGCCGGTGTCGTGAGGCCGCGGCGGCTCAGCCGCCGTCGGACAGCCGCTCGCGCTGGCGCTTCATCACGTCCATCAGCTGCGACTTGTCCGGTGTGCCCTTCACGAAGACGGTGATCTCGTACTGGACGTCGCCGACGTAGCCCACCCCGACCAGCCTGCCGGTCCAGGCCTCCTGACGCGGCTTCATCAGGTACCCCTTGGCCGAGTCGTCGCCGTCGATGCCGAAGCCCTCGCCGTTCTTGAAGGTCTCCGCCTGCGCGAACTCCTGCGCCATGGCGCGGGACTTGAAGCGCAGCAGCCGGGTCTCGACCTCCTGCCTGCCGTCCGCGGAGCGGTACCGGCGGTAGGCGCCCTCGTCCTGGTAGCCGTACGAGTCCAGCACGGAGGGGATCTCGCCGGCGTTGCTGTACTGGGCGGCGATGTCCTTGACGCTCAGCCCGGTGCCGTCGGGGGAGCCGTAGGGCTCGGCGCCGTCCGGCATCGGCAGCAGGAAGTAGCGGAGGTCGCCGCCGTGCGTGTCGCCGTTCACGGTGCCGTGCAGGGTGCTGCTCGGGGTGGGGGTCGGCGCTGCGCTCGTGCTCGGGGCGGCGCCCGGGCTCCGGCCCGCGGCCGGGGCGGCGGTCGGGGTGGTGCCCGTGGCCGTGGCCGATGCTGCGGGACCGGCGGCCGAGGCGGCCGGGTGCGCCGTCGGCCTGCCCACGGCGACGGTGACCGCGGCACTGGTCGCGGTCACGGCGAGCAGACCGGCCGTCGCCAGCGCGATGCCCACGGCGCGCGGCAGCCCGCGCCCGGGCCCCGGTACGGCCTTGGGTGCGGGCGGGTCGGACGGCGCGCCGTCCGACGGTACGTGGTCAGGCGGCACGGTGTCGGACGGCGCTCTGCCAGGCGACGCGTTGTCGACCGGCGCGGTTTCGGGCGCGGACAAGGGATTCCCCCACTGTGAATGGATGACGCCGCGCGCGATCCCGGTCCGGGCCGCCCCCCGCCGGCTCCGCGCGGACCGGCCGCAACGCGTTCAGCAGGATTATGAGATCTCGTCAACCCCTTCAACAACACGATAGTTCCCGACAGTCGGCGCATTGGCCGATCAATCGGACACGTCGTGATCGAACCGCAACGGGCCCCGGCCGCGACGAGTCTGCCCTGCGGCGGATCCCGTGGACGGCACGGCGCCGGGGCGCCCGCTCGGGCACCCCGGCGCCGCCCGTCCGCGGCCGGGCTCAGCCCAGCTGCGAGAGGCCCTCGGTGGCGATCTCCTCGAAGACCGCGAGGTCGTTCTCGAAGATCGAGTCCGGCACCGGCCAGTGGATCACCAGCTCGGTGATGCCGAACTCGCGGTACGTCCCCGCCCAGTCGACGAAGGCGCCCACCGACTGCAGCGGCTTCTCCGCGGTCGACCCCTGCAGCAGCACCTTCTCCAGGGTCGCCATGTCCCGGCCCTGCGCCTCGCAGGCCGCCGTCAGCTTCTCCAGCTGCGCCTCGATGACGGCGGGCGCCTGCTCCGCCGGCATCGCCGCGGGCCCCTTCGGGTCGCCGTACGTGACCCAGCCCTGCCCGTGCTCGGCCGCCAGCCGCAGCCCGCGCGGACCGGTCGCCGCCACGTAGAACGGCACCCGCGGCCGCTGCACGCAGCCCGGGATGTTCCGCGCCTCCACCGCCGAGTAGAACCGGCCCTCGTGGGTCGTGGCGTCCTGCGTCAGCAGCTTGTCCAGCAGCGGCAGGAACTCCCCGAAGCGCTCCGCGCGCTCCTTGGGCGTCCAGGCCTCCTGGCCCATCGCGGTGGCGTCGAACCCGACCCCGCCGGCCCCGATCCCCACCGTCAGCCGCCCGCCGGAGACGTCGTCGACCGACATCAGCTCCTTCGCCAGCGTGACCGGGTGCCGGAAGTTCGGCGAGGTCACCAGCGTCCCGAGCCGGATCCGCTCGGTGGCCACCGCCGCCGCCGCCAGCGTCGGGATCGCCCCGAACCACGGCTCGTCCTGGAAGGACCGCCAACTCAGGTGGTCATACGTGTACGCGGCGTGAAACCCGAGCTCCTCGGCCCGCCGCCAGATCTTCTGCCCCTCGCCCCACCGGTGGATGGGGAGGATCACGGTACTCAGACGCATGCCCTCGACCCTACGGGAGCCGTGGTCACCTCTTCAGGAAGGCAAACCTCCGCCCTGTCCGCGGGGCCGTGCACCGGCTGCCCCGGGCCGGCCGGCAGTTCGGCCCCGCCCAGCCGGTCGAGGCCCTGCCAGGTCGCTTCGTCACGCATGCACAGCCGCCTAGCCGCGGTGGGTCAGGCGATCGCGCAGGGTGCCCACGCGTCGCGCAGGCGGAGCCAGCGGCCCCCGGCGTAGGGCGTCGGCGGCAGGGTCGTGGGGGCCGTGCGGCAGACAGGCCTGGGACCTCGGGGCCAGAGGTGGTAGGAGTACCGACGAGGTCGGTGATGATCGCGCAGAAGCGCCCGTCAACCTGCGCTTGGGTCAGCTCCGCAGGCGCACCGGTGGCGGATGATCACGGCAGCCGCGGCGGCTCCGGTGGGATCATCGCCATTGTTCAGAGCCTCCGTCAGCAGCACCGGGAGCCCACACTTGCCGTGGCCGTCCCCCGGAGCCTTCGCCGTATCGAGGATGGCCTGGACGTCGGGATCCAGCACCGGAGCCGCGCCCTTGCTGCTGGGGCTCGTCAGGATCTTTCCGTTGGGCAACTTGAGGCCCTTGGCCGTTCCCGGGGTCTTCCTGTTCGGCCGCACCTTGCTTCCCTTGACCGCTTACGCTCCGGCGGGTGAGGTTCGGGCAACCCGCGGCGACGTCACCTGCGTGACCGCTAACGTGGCGCCATGGGTGTTCTGGGTAGGGCCGAGCTTGAGGCAATGATCGATGAGGCCACTGTCGACGCCTACGGCGAGGACGAGCAGCTGACCGGCTTGTTCACCATGATCGAGGAGAACCTCGCGGTGCCGTTCAGCACGACGGTTCTCGGGGTCGAGGTGACCGTGCGCGGCATCGACCTCGCACAGGACGGCCGGATCGTCGCACTGTGCTCTCGCGGCCCCGCTCGACAGAAGATCGGGATCCTGGACCTGCCGATGCCGACACCTGCCCCGGAGGGCTCCGAGTGGATCGAGGCCTACCGACACTGGGCCGCCTGACGCCAAACAGCTCACACAACACCTCGGAACTGGCTTGTGAAGAAAGGCAGGACATGGCGATCGCCGCGCAGGACGCTAATCACGGCATCGACGAGCGCTCGCTCAGCGAACTGATCGAGCGCAGCGCCGAGTTGAAGGGCGAGCTGGTCGCCTTCGCGCAGAGCGCGCGCTTCGACCGGTGGCTGACTCCCCTCCTGCTGGAGGCCGCAGGCCCTGAGCGGCGGCTGGACGAGAGCGAGGCAATCCGGATCATCGACCACTTCATCCTGCGGTACCGTCTGCCGGACGGTGCGACCGTGGTGGACCGCTTCGTCGCCGGGCGGCGGGACTTGAGCGAAGGCGACCGGGAGATGCTGCTCGGCTGGCGTGACCCGGTCGAGGGCATCTTCGAGATCCGGCGCAAGGACGGGGATGGCGTCGTCCTGCTGAACCTGGTCGACGACATGGAGTACCGCACGTACTCGAACGTCGGACGGGGGGCCTTCCACAAGGCGTCCAAGGGAGGATTCCTTCTCGCCTGCCTGGTGCCCGTCCACTCGGCCGACGGCGCGTGGCTGATCTCCGGAGCGATGTCGTCCTACCCGAGGTCCAGCGCCACCGAGATCGCCCAGGCCGCGCTCCAATTGGCGACGAGCCACCCTGAACTGGTCTTCCGCAACCCCGAGAAGATGGAGCAGGGATGGGAACGGATGCGGGAGGACCGGGCCGCGTTCGTCGAGTTCTGCGGCGCCGACGAACTGGTCCTTCCCCCAGCCGAGACCGAGGACCGGCTCAACGCCTACTACCGGCACCGGCAGGAGGCCGCCGTCGCCGGGCACCCCGACCGTGCCCGAGGCAGGCGACTCCCGGGCCTCGACTTTCCGGCCTTCGAACTGCCACAAGAACTCGCGGACTCGGACACCATCGGCGTCATCTACGACGAGGTCGACGGACTCAACTTCTACGCGGACTACGGGCTGCTGCGAGACCTGTTCGCCAACCCGGACCTCCCGGGGCGCAGGCAGCACCAGGACCTGTTGCGCACATACCTGCGCGAGGAGTCGATCGCGCCACTACCGATCCGCCGACTGGCCGCCGCGTACCCGGAGACCGTCGACGCGGTGTTCCGAAAGCTGCTGCGGAAATCTGGATTCACCTGGAGCGAGGACGGCGAGGCCCTGCTGCGCCGACGCAAGCCCTGGTACTACGCGCAGGAGCCCCGACCCGGCGTTTCCGTGATCGGCGAGCGCCTCATCGAACTCGCCGCTGATAACCGAGGACGGAAGTTCGCCAGAGCACGGCGCGTGCCGCGCCAGCCCGATCACGCGTAAGAGCGCAGGGCCGCAGTCGAGGGCATGCTGACGCGCAAGGAACCGAAGCGAGTACCCGCGAGCCGGGAGCAGGCCGACCATCTCCTCCTCCGCCCTTCGCCCCACCAGTGGACGGGGAGGATCACGATACTCGGACGCATGCCACGACCCACGTCGCGAAAGGCCCTGAAGCCGAGACATACCGCAGTATGCTTTCCCCATGGGAGCTACCACCCGGATCACAGTAACCCTGCCCACCGAGCAGGTGGCCGAGCTGAAGAAGCTCACGGACAACGTCTCCGGCTACGTCGCCGAGGCGGTCGCGCGGCAGATCAGGCACCAGCTGCTCGCTGAAGACCTTCGCCGTTATCAGGCGGAACACGGCGAATTCACCGACGAGGAGCTGGCCGAGGCACACGCGGAGATCTTCGGGCCCGGAGGGGCCACGGACTCGGCGAGCGCTGCGTGACCGAGCGCTTCGAGACGGTCGTTCTCGACTCCCAGGGGTTGTCCGCCTGGATCGCACAGGATCGCCGACTACTCGTCAGGTTGCAGGTGTTCGTCGCCATGGGCGCCGAGTTCGCTGCCTGCGCCAACACGATCGTGGAAGTCGCGCACGCTCGCGTGAACGTGGCGCGACTGAACTGGGCGCTCTCCCGGATCAGGGTCGAGGCGGTCACCGAGAGTTCGGCCAAGGCGGCGGCGGAACTGCTCAAGCACGCCGGTCTGCACGGCCACAAGTGCGCGATCGACGCGACTGTCGCCGAAATGGCACTGCGCCAGCCGGGACCGGTGGCCATGCTCACCTCCGACGTCGACGACATGGCGAGACTCTGCGGAACCCGCGTCCGACTCATCCCGATCTGAACCTGGCGCCCGGACGCCCCTGTCGAGCGTTTCCGCAGCTCAGGATGCAATAGGTGAACGAGGCTTGACCGAGGTGACGAGGGCGCCGAGCCGGATCCGCTCGATGGCCTCGGATTCCCTCGATGGAAGTCGCCCCGGCCGCCCCGCTGCCGGCGACCGCACGGACCTGACCGGGCGTCAGGGGCGTCTCGGGGTGCGGTCAGGGCGATCACCGGTTCCGAGGGGGCGGGGCGGCGGGACAGGCTGTGAGCCGAGAGCCGCGGCAGGCGGTTCAGGAGACTGGGGAGCCAGTGGTGAACAAGCTTGTGCGACGCGTTTCGGCCCTTGGACTGGCGTGTGCGGCCGCGGTCGGGACCACTGCCGTGGTCGGCGGACAGGCGATGGCGAGCGAGCGGGTCGCGGCGCGGGTGGGGCAGCAGACGCTGGACACCGCGGCGCTGCAGGCGGCGATCCAGCCCCGGCCGGAGGAGGGGGCGGCGGGGGCCATCGCCCGGGTGGTCAAGGGCGGCCAGGTGTGGCAGGGGTCGTCCGGTGACACGGTGACCGGACGGAGTGTTCCGGCCGACGCGCACTTCCACATCGGCAGCATCTCCAAGACCTTCGAGACCGTGGTGGTCCTGCAGCTGGCGGCCGAGGGAAGGATCGACCTGGACCAGACCGTCCAGCACTACATGCCGGGACTGCTGCCGGACACCTTCCGGCAGCCCATCACCGTGCGCGAGCTGCTCAACATGACCAGCGGCCTGCCGGACGTCGACCAGGGGGCGCCGGACCAGTCGGCGGACTACCTGATCGCCCACCGGTACGACTACCGCACCTTCGACCAGGTCATCCAGGACACCCTGCGCCCGCTCGGCCGCCCGGCGCCGGGCCCGAACTTCGCGCCCGGCACCGCGCAGCAGTACAACTCGCTGGGCTTCCGGATCGCCGGGAAGCTGATCGAGCAGATCACCGGCAACTCGTTCAGGGACGAGGTCACCGAGCGGATCATCAAGCCGCTGCACCTCTCGCAGACCTCCGTGCCCGAGGACCGCACCCGGATGCCCCGCCCGTACCTGCACGGCTACCTGACCAGCGGCGACGGCAGGGCGGTCGATGTCAGCGAGCAGGGCGGCAATCCGTCCAACATGATCTCCACCCCGTCCGACCTGGACCACTTCATCACCGCGCTGTTCCAGGGCCGGCTGCTGCCCGCCGCCCAGCTGGACGAGATGTTCCGGCTGCCCGAGGGCAGCGACGGCAAGACGCTCAAGTACTTCGACAACTCCAACTGCACCGACGGCAAGGGCAATCCGGGTCCGGCCTGCTTCGGTGCCGGACTGATGGGCAACCCGCTGCCCGACGGCACCGTGCTCTGGGGCAAGACGGGCCACGACCTCGGCTACGCCAACGGCGTGTTCGCCACCCGCGACCTGTCGATGAAGGGCGTCTTCTCGGTCTCCACCACCGACCTGAACAACGGCCGTCCGACCGCACTCTCCAACCGGCTGCTGATGGCCGCCCTCAAGCCCGCCGGGCACTGACGCCCCCCCGGAGGCGCTCTCGAACTGTCAGTCAGATGCAGCTGCGTGGACGGGATGCGAGAGCCGGGTGAGCAGTGGCGGGCTGCGTGAGCAGGTGTCGGCACGGATCGATAGCCTGTCTCGCCGTCAGCGCGGCCCGACGCCGCGTCACAACCATGGGGGAAACCTATCCGATGTCCTCTCGCAGACTGCTTGCCGCCGCCGTGCTCACCGTCGCCGCTCTCGGGCTGGTCGGGTGCGATCCCAACGACCCGAAGGGCGGCTCCTCGGCGGCCCCTGCGGCACCGTCCGCCACGGCTTCCGGCGCTGCCTCCGGTACGGCGAAGCCGGCGCCCGCCGGCAAGTCCTCGAGCGCTCCCGACGGGGACCCCGGGGAGAACTGCACCCCGGCCAAGCTCCCGGCGGGCCACAAGATCGTCCAACCGGTGCAGCAGCCCAAGCAGAACACCATGCCCGCCAAGGCGACCAAGTTCGCCTGCGACCCCAACGACGGCCACTGGGAGGCGGTCGGCAGCCCGGAGAGGTTCGTCTTCGCGCCGCACGCCAAGGCCGAGCTCGCCGCCGGATCGGTCGGCTACAAGTCGGTCGCGGTCGGCGAGCTCTGGAACCACATCGGTGACTGCCTGGACGGCGGCCAGAACGTGAAGCCCCCGCTGACCTGCTCCGCCTTCCCGGTCTACGACATCACTCAGAACTCCTCCGGGGAGATCACCGAGATCAAGGAGCTCTGGCACTCCTGACCGGCCTCGCCCCGCCCGTCCCGGTACGCCGGGTGGGCCCTGGCACCGGCGCCGGGAGGCCCCGGGCCCCGGGCGCCGGGCGCCGGGCACCGGGCGGGGCCGCCGCCCGAGCCGGCCGGAGGCGGCACCGGGCGGGTGCGCGAAGATGGAGCGGTGACCACCAACCCCGTGCGCCCCCGCCTGATCGCGACCGACCTCGACGGCACCCTGCTCTGCCCGAGCGGGACCGTCTCCGAACGGACGGCCGCCGCGCTGGCGGCGGCCGAGGAGGCAGGCCTGCAGGTGGTGTTCGTGACCGGGCGGCCGCCGCGCTGGATGCAGCAGATCAGCCCGCACATCGGCGGTCACGGGGTGGCGATCTGCTCCAACGGCGGAGCGGTCTTCGACGTCCGGCAGGGCGAGATGGTGGAGGTCTTCCCGCTTGGCCCGGCGGACGCGCTGGCCGTGATCACGGCGCTGCGGGAGGCGCTGCCGGGTACCGCCTTCGCCTTCGAGCACCTGGACGGGTTCGCCCGCGAACCCGAGTACGAGCTCAGGATGTGGGGTGACGACGACGTCCGGCCGGCCGCCCCGGCCGAGGAGCTGCTGGCTCCGCAGGGTCGGGTGCGCGGACTCTACAAGGTGCTCGCCCAGCACTCCGACCTCGATCCGGACGCCTTCCTGGCAGAGGCCCGCCGGGTCGCCGGACACCTCGCCGAGATCACCCGCTCCGCGCCGGTCGCCCTGCTGGAGATCAGCGCGCTCGGGGTCACCAAGGCCAGCACGCTGGCCAGTTGGTGCCGTGAACAGGGGATCGACCGCTCCGAGGTGGTGGCCTTCGGCGACATGCCGAACGACCTGGAGATGCTGGCCTGGGCCGGTACCTCGTACGCCGTCGCCAACGCCCACCCCGAGGTGCTGGCTGCGGTCGCGCAGCACACCGTCAGCAACGAGCACGACGGCGTGGCGGTGGCGATCGAGGAACTGCTCGAACGGGGCTGACCCCGCGCGGCCGGGCGGCACGCTCCGGCCCGGTCGTCAGAGCCTGGCCGACCAGCGGACCCGGGTGCCCTTGCCGTGGGGACCGGGCTCGTGCCAGGCGGCGCCGTCGAGGTTCTCGGCGCGCCTGGTGAGGTTCTTCAGCCCGCTGCGCCGGCCGCCGTGCGGTATGCCGACCCCGTCGTCGGTGACGGTGAGCAGCACGCCCGGCCGACCGGCCAGGTCCAACGACCCGGGGGCGCCGGAGACCGGGTGGCCGTCGGCGTCGAGGTGGACGGTGGCGTCGATCTCGGCGCCGACCCGGGAGGCGCGGGCGTGGCGAGCCGCGTTGGAGAGCATCTCCCTCAGCGCGGCCAGGAGTTGGCGACCGGTCTGCTCGCCGACCAGGCTCTCCACGGGGCCGGTGAAGGTCACCGAGGGCTTGAAGCCGAGGGCGGCAGCCGCCTGGCCGGCCTCGCGCAGCACGCGGGTGCGCAGGTTGTCCGGTTCGTCGCCGCTCTCGTCGTGCTGGAGGGCGTAGATGGTGGTGCGGACCTCCTGGATGGTGGCGTCGAGCTCGTCCACCGCCTTTCCGATGCCCGTCCTGACCTCGGGGACGACGGCGCGCCGGGCCGCGCCCTCCAGCATCATGCCGGTGGCGAACAGCCGTTGGATCACCAGGTCGTGGAGGTCCCGGGCGATCCGGTCGCGGTCCTGGAAGACGGCCAGCCGCTGCTGGTCGCGCTGGCCCTCGGCCAGTCGCAGGGCGAGCGCTGACTGCGAGGCGAAGGTCTGGGCGAGCTGCTTCTCGGTCTCGGTGAACGGGGGCGCGTCAACGCTGCGCCAGACGCAGAGCCCGCCGAGGACCCGTCCGGCGGCGATCATCGGGACGGCCATCGAGGCACCGAAGTTGCGGGCGAGCCGGATCTCCACGTCGGGGTCGGTGGACATGTCGTCCAGGTAGACGCCCGAACCGGCCATCAGCCGGGAGGCGAAGCTGCCCTGAGGGAGCAGCTCGCCCCGGACGAACTCGGCCGCCTCGCCGGAGGCGTGGGCCACCCGCATCTGGCCGTCGCCGGTGGGCAGCAGGATCATGCCCAGTGCGCCGTCGGCCAGTTCGCGGACCTGCTCGGCGGCGACGGTGAGGGCGACCTCGGCCTCGTCGGTGGAGAGCAGCGCGGTGGAGACGGCGGCGGCGCCGGCGATCCAGCGCTCGCGGCGGCGGCCCTCCTCGTAGAGGCGGGCGTTCTCGATGGCGACCCCGGCCGCGGCGGCGAGCGCGTTCAGCACCTGGGCGTCCTCTGGGGTGAAGACGCCGCTGCCGCTGCGCTTCTCGGTCAGGTAGAGGTTGCCGAACACCTCGCCCCTGACCCGGATCGGCTCGCCGAGGAAGGAGGTCATCGGCGGGTGGTGCGGCGGGAAGCCCACGGAGCGCGGGTCGGTGGCGAGGTCGGCCAGCCGCAGTGGTTCGGGGCGTTCGATCAGGGCGCCCAGGATGCCGCGTCCGGTGGGGAGTTGGCCGATCTCGTCGGCGGTCTCGTCGTCGATGCCGATGTGGATGAAGTCGGAGAGCCCGTCGCCGTGCGGGGAGATCACACCGAGGGCCGCGTACTTGGCGTCGACCAGTTCGGCCGCGGCGGCGGCGATCCGGTGCAGCGTGGCGTGCAGGTCGAGCCCGGCGCCGACCGAGACCACGGCCTCCAGCAGCCGCTGCATCCGCTCGGTGACGGCGGCGGCGGACTGGAGGCGCTCGGCGACCTCGGTGACCAGGGTGTCCAGGCCGAGCGAGGCGATCTCGGGCACCCGGTGCGGGGGCTGGCCGGCGGCTGGCTGCGCGGTGAGGTCCGGTGCGGAGTACACCGGAGCGGGGCGCCCGGGAACAGGACGCTCCGGCACGGAGCGGCCCGGCCGTGGCCGGTCCTCTCGGGCGGGGTCCGGTCTGCTCTCCATGCCTGTGAGCCTAGTTCGTTCAGGTTTGACCCGATGATTCAGGCGGCGGCGAGCAGCGTGTCGGCCCGCTCCTCCCGCCGGCGGAGCGCGCCGAGGCGGCTGTCCGGATCCGCGGTGAGTTCCGACCAGCGGCCGCGCTCCACGATCCGGCCGTGCTCCAGGACGATCACCTCGTCCACCGTGTTGTCGTCCAGCCCGGCCAGCCGGTGGGTGATCAGCAGGGTGGTACGGCCCGCGGTGGCGGCCAGCAGGTCGGCGGTGAGGACGTCGGCGGTGGGCAGGTCCAGGTGCTCGGCGGGCTCGTCCAGGATCAGAACGGGGAAGTCGGCGAGCAGCGCGCGGGCGAGTGCCAGGCGCCGGCGCTGGCCGCCGGAGAGCCGGGCGCCGTGCTCGCCGACCATGGTGTCCAGGCCGTCGGGCAGGCCGTCCACCCAGTCGAGCAGGCGGGCGGCGGCGAGCGCGGCCCGCAGTTGCTCCTCGGTGCAGTCCGGCCGGGCGAGGCGCAGGTTCTCGCGCAGCGAGCTGTCGAAGACGTGCGCGTCCTGGGCGCAGAGGCCGATGACGCGGCGGACGTCGTCCGAGTCGAGCATCCGGGTGTCCACAGGCTGTGGACGGCCGCCGAGGGTGACGGACCCCGCGCGCTGGTCCACGAAGCGCAGCAGCACCTGGGCGAGGGTGGTCTTGCCGGAGCCGGACGGGCCGACCACGGCGATCCGACGGCCCGGGGTGAGGTCGAGGTCGACGTCGCGCAGCGCGTCCTCGGCCTGTCCCGGCCAACGGGCGGTCAGGCCGCGGACGGCGATCGGGAACGGGTCGGCGGGCGGGGCAGCCGGTGCTACGGGTTCGGCGACCGGCGGCTCGGCCGCGAGCACCTCGGCGAGCCTGGCCCGTGCGGCCCGGCTGCGCTCGCGGAACTGCACGGCGGTGGACATGCCCGCGACGGCCTCGAAGGCGGCCAGCGGAGTGAGCACCACCACCGCCAAGCACACGCCCGGGAGCGTGCCGCCGCTGACCGCGTGCACTCCGGCGGCCGCGCTCGCGGTCACGGTCAGCCCGGTGACCAGGGCGATCAGCCCGGCCGACACCCCGCCGGCGGCGGCCGAGCGGGCGGCGAGGGCGGTCAGGCGGCGGTCGGCGGCGCGGGTGGCGTCGAGCCGGGCGGGCAGCGCCCCGGCGACGGCCAGCTCGGCGGTACCGGTCAGGGTGTCGACCACCATGGCCGCCAACTCGCCACGGGCGGGCGCCTGTTGGCGCTCGGCACGACCGGAGATCCGGGCGGCGAGGGCGGGTACGACGGCCCCCGCGAGCAGCAGGCCGAGCGCCAGCAGGGCGCCCGCGAGTGGGAGGAAGGCGGCCAGGGCGGCGGCGGAGCCGAGCGAAACCAGCAGTGCGACGGCGGCGGGCAGGCGCCAGCGCAGGTGGTGGTCCTGGACCGCGTCCACGTCACGGACCAGGCGGGAGAGCAGGTCGCCGCGGCGGAAGGCGGGCAGGGCGGCCGGGGCGAGCTGTTCGAGCCGCCGGTAGACGGCGGTCCGGACGCCCCCGAGGGCGCGCAGGACGGCGTCGTGGGAGACCAGGCGCTCGGCGTAGCGGAAGGCGCTGCGGCCGATGCCGAAGGCCCGTACTGAGGTGACGGCCATCATCAGGTAGAGCACCGGGGGCATCTCGGAGGCGTAGGAGATCAGCCAGCCGGAGGTGGCCATCAGGGCCACGGCGCAGCCCAGCGCGAGGGCGCCCAGCAGGACGGCGGGCGCCAGGCGGGGCTCGGCCGCCGCCTCGGGGAGTCCGGGGACTGCGTCTTCGCCCTCGGCGTCGCGGGGAACCGCGTGGGGCACCCGCGCCACGGGAAGCACGGGCGCCGCCCCGCCGGGGTCGCGGGGTGCGTCCTGCTCGATCTCGGGCCGCCCCTCGGATGCCTGGGCGGCCTGTACGGCCGCCACGGGTTCGGGGGCGGTGAGGTGGTAGTGGTGGTCGGCGACGGCGAGCAGGGCCGGACGGTGGGCGACCAGCAGGACGGTGCGGCCGGCCAGGGCGCGGACGGCCTCGACGACGGCGGCCTCGCTCGCCCCGTCCAGGTTGGCGGTGGGTTCGTCCAGCAGGACCAGCGGGCGGTCGGTGAGCAGCGCGCGGGCGAGCGCGATGCGCTGGCGCTGGCCGGCCGAGAGGCCGGCGCCGCCCTCGCCGAGCACGGTGTCCAGGGCGGCGAAGTCGGTGGCGTGGGCGGCCGCGAGCGCGGCCCTGACCTGGTCGTCGGTGGCGTCGGGGCGGGCGAGCTTGACGTTCTCGGCGATCGTCCCGGCGAACAGGTGGGGATGCTGCGGCACCCAGGCGATCCGGCTGCGCCAGCTCGCCGGGTCGAGGTCGGCGAGGTCCTGGCCGTCGACCAGCACCCGGCCCGAGTCCGGCCGGGTGAAGCCGAGCAGGACGGACAGCAGGGTGCTCTTGCCCGAGCCGCTCGGGCCGGTGAGCGCGGTCGTGCGACCCGGCCGGATGGTGAGCGAGAGCCCGGACAGCGCGGGCGCCGTCCGGCCCGGGTGGGTGAGGCCGACCCCCTCGACCGAGATCACCGCACCGGCCGGCGTGGGGGCCGGACGGGTGCCCGAGGCGGGCAATGGGGTCTCCAGCACCTCGAAGATCTGGTCGGCGGCGGCGAGCCCCTCGACGCTGGCGTGGTAGAGCGCGCCGACCTGCCGGATCGGGAAGTACACCTCGGGCGCCAGGATCAGCACCAGCAGCCCGGTCTCCAGGCCGAGGCTGCCGTCGACCAGCCGGAAGCCGATCGAGACGGCGACCAGGGCGACCGAGAGGGTGGAGAGCAGCTCCAGGGCGAATGAGGAGATGAAGGCGATCCGCAGGGTCCGCATGGTGGCCCGGCGGTACTCGTCGGTGATCCTGGCGATGGTGCGGGCCTGCGCCTTGGCCCGGTTGAAGACCTTGAGCGTGGGGAGGCCCGCGACCACGTCCAGGAAGTGGTGCGAGAGCCGGGAGAGCGAGGCCCACTGCCGGTCCATCCGGGACTGGGTGGCCCAGCCGATCAGCACCATGAAGAGCGGGATCAGCGGCAGCGTGCCCGCGATGATCGCGGCGGAGGTCCAGTCGGCGCCGAGGATCCGGGCCAGCACCACCACCGGGACCACCACGGCGAGGGCCAGCTGCGGCAGGTAGCGGGCGAAGTAGTCGTCCAGGGCGTCGACGCCCCGGGTGGCCAGCGCGGCGAGTTCCCCCGTCCGCCGGCCCGACAGGTAGGCGGGACCGAGGGCGGTGGTGTGGTCGAGCAACCGCCGCCGCAGGGTGGACTTCACCGTGGCGACCGAGCGGTGTGCGGTCAGCTCGGTCAGCCAGGCGACCGCCGCCCGGCCGGCCGCGGTGGCGGCCAGCCCGAGCAGCGGAGCGGCGAGGTGGTAGGAGTGCCGTTGGAAGGCCCGGACCACGATCTCGGCGATCAGCGAGGCCTGGGCCACCACCAGCACTGCGCCGAGGGCGCCGAGCACCACCGACCCGGCGAGGAAGGCGCGGGTGGTGCGGGCGTACCGCAGGAGCCGGGGGTCCACAGGCTTCACGGTCGGCTCCTTCGGTGCGTACGCGGGCGGGTCAGTGGTCGGCGGTGTGGACCGCCGGAAGGTGCTGGACGCCGATCCGCTTGCGGAACACCCAGTACGTCCAGCCCTGGTAGAGCAGCACCAGGGGGGTGAAGACCGCTGCGATGACGGTCATCAGCTTGAGCGTGTAGGGCGAGGAGGCGGCGTTCTCCACCGTCAGCGACCAACTGCTGTTCAGCGTCGAGGGCATGACGTCCGGGAAGAGCGACAGGAAGAGCATAGCCACCGCCGCCACCACGGTCAGCCCGGAGAAGGTGAACGCCCAGCCCTCGCGGCCCAGTTGGTTGGCCGCCAACGCGGCGGCCAGCGCCAGCACCGCGACGAGCAGCGCGGCCAGGCTCCAGCCGGTGCCCTGGTGGGCCTGGGTCCAGGCCAGGAAGCCCGCCGCCGCCACGGCGGTGGCCAGCCCGAGCCAGCGCGCCGCGGCGCGCGCCCGGTCGCGGATCTCGCCGACCGTCTTGAGCGAGGCGAACACCGCGCCGTGGAAGGTGAACAGCGCCAGGGTGACCAGGCCGCCGAGCAGCGCATAGGGGTTCAGCAGGTCGAGGACGCCACCGACGTAGTTCTTGTGCTCGTCGATCGCCACGCCGTGGACGATGTTGGCGAAGGCCACGCCCCACAGGAAGGCGGGCAGCAGGGAGGTCCAGAAGACGGCGTGCTCCCAGTTGCGCTGCCAGCGCTCCTCGGTGCGCTTGGCCCGGTACTCGAAGGCCACGCCCCGGACGATCAGGCAGACCAGGATCGCCAGCAGCGGCAGGTAGAAGCCGCTGAACAGGGTGGCGTACCAGTCGGGGAAGGCGGCGAAGGTGGCGCCGCCGGCGGTGAGCAGCCAGACCTCGTTGCCGTCCCAGACCGGGCCGATGGTGTTGATCAGGACCCGGCGTTCGGCGGTGTTCCTGGCGAGCAGCTTGGTGAGCACGCCGATGCCGAAGTCGAAGCCTTCGAGGAAGAAGTAGCCGATCCACAGGACCGCGATGAGGACGAACCAGACGTCGTGGAGTTGCATGTCACTGTCCCTCGGTGAACGGGGTCTCAGTAGGCGAAGGCGAGGGGCTTTTCGGCGTCCTCTGCCGAGGACGGACCACGGAGCGTCGGGTCCTTGGCGGGCGGCTGCTCCGAGGTGACCGGTCCGGCCGAGGCGTACTTGGCGAGAAGCCGCACCTCGATCACCGCGAGGATCGCGTACAGCAGCGTGAAGGTGGCCAGCGCACCGACCTGGGTGGCGGCGTTGACATTGGGCGAGACGGCGTCGGCGGTGGTCATCAGGCCGAAGACGGCCCAGGGCTGGCGGCCCATCTCGGTGAAGACCCAGCCGAAGCTGTTGGCGATCAGCGGGAAGCCCATGGTCCAGATGCCGATCCGCCAGCTCCACTTGGTGAGGAACGGGCCCATCTCCCGGGTCCTGGTGAGCATCAGCCGGGGCGCCTCGTCATCCTCGGTGCGGAACTCGGGGGCGAGGAGGAATCTTCTCCTGGTGGTCCAGAGCCCGATCAGGCCGGCCACGAAGGAGGTCATCCCGAAACCGATCATGAGGCGGAAGCCCCAGTACGTCACGAAGACGTTCGGGATGTAGCCGGCGGGCTTGCCGCCGTACTTGGCCGCCTCGGCTTCGGCGGTGTTGTTGATGCCGGGGACGGCCGAACTGAAGTCGCTCTTGGCCAGGAAGGAGAGCGCCGCCGGCACCTCCAGCTCCACCGAGTTGTGGCCCTTGGTGACGTCGCCGACCGCGAAGACCGAGAACGGTGCGGGCGACTGGGTGTCCCAGAGCGCCTCGGCGGCGGCCATCTTCATCGGCTGCTGCTCGAACATCACCTTTGCCAGGGTGTCACCGCTGATCGCGGTGCCGAGGCCGGCCACCACGGCCATCGCCAGGCCGACCCGCAGCGACGTCCGCATGGTGGCGACCTTCTTGCGCTGGTCCGCGGTGACCTCTCCGGCCGCGGCGGCGCGCCTGGCCCGGACCAGGTGGTACGAGGCGATGCCGACCATGAAGGCGGCGCCGGTCAGGAAGGCGGCGGTGAGGGTGTGGAAGACCACGACCAGGGTGGTGTCCTGGAACAGCACCTTGGTGATGTCGGTCAGCCGCGCCTTGCCGGTGGCCTTGTCGACGGCGTAGCCGACCGGGTGCTGCATCCAGGAGTTGGCGGCCAGGATGAAGTACGCGGAGAGCACGGTGCCGATCGACACCATCCAGATGCAGGCGCAGTGGATCTTCTTCGGCAGCTTGTCCCAACCGAAGATCCACAGGCCGATGAAGGTGGACTCGAAGAAGAAGGCGATCAGCGCCTCCATCGCGAGCGGGGCGCCGAAGACATCGCCGACGAAGCGTGAGTAGTCGGACCAGTTCATCCCGAACTGGAACTCCTGCACGATCCCGGTCACCACGCCCATGGCGATGTTGATCAGGAAGAGCTTGCCCCAGAACTTGGTGGCGTGGAAGTACTTCTCCTTGCCGGTCCGTACCCAGGCGGTCTCCAGGCCGGCCACGGTGGCGGCGAGGCTGATCGTCAACGGCACGAACAGGAAGTGGTAGACGGTGGTGACACCGAACTGCCATCTCGCGATGGTCTCGTGAGCGACTGCTAGCTCCACGGCGCCCTCTCTCTGGTCGTTCCCCGCGCTTCGGACGAGCCGCGCCTTCGGCATGAGAGCGATCAGCACGGACTTGTCCGCTTGTGAACGTGAACACGTTCACAAGGGCAGTATCTCCCATGCTTACGACAGCGCGGACAGTGGGGGGTGGGTCTCGGATGGTCGAACGGACCATCCGACGCGGCCATGGCCTGCGACAAGAAACGGACGGCAGGACAACGGCGGGCTTCTTCGCCGCTCGGGAGCTTGACGGCACGACTGCGCGGCGACCCTCCAGGCAAGGGCCGGACGGGCACTCCTCACGGGCCGGCGGGCCTCCCCCGGGCCGCCGGCCCGCCCTGGAACGCCTGCCCGGAAGACCCTGTCCCGAAGGCATGCCCGAAAGACCCCGCCGCAGGAGGGGCCGATCACCCCGGCGGCAGGGACGCCCCCTTGCTCAGTGGCTCTGCGCGGGGATGTGGACGCGGAAGGCGGCGCCCCGGCCCGGGGCGGTGGAGAGGGTGAGGGTGCCGTCGTGGGCGTGGACCAGGGCGGTGGCGATGGCCAGGCCGAGGCCGGCGCCACCGCCCTCGTGGCGGCTGCGGGAGGCGTCGACGCGGTAGAAGCGCTCGAAGACCTGGGCGGCCTGCTCCTCGGTCAGACCGGGGCCCGAGTCGGCGACTTCCAGCAGGCAGCGGCCGTCCCCCGTGGTGCCGACCCCGATCCGGACTGCGGTGCCCGAGGGGGTGTGCTTGACCGCGTTGCCGACCAGGTTGGTCACCACCTGCCGCAGCCGGGCCTCGTCGCCGAGCACCGGAGCGGGCTGCGGGGCGCCGCTGCCGTCGGGCCCGGTGAGGGAGACCGGGCGGCCGGGGTCGAGCGCGGTCAGGTCGTGCAGGGCGTCGGCGGCCAGCGTGCGCAGGTCCATCGGGGCCAGGTCGAGCGGGCGCTCCTCGTCGAGCCGGGCGAGCGTGAGCAGGTCCTCGACCAGCCCGCTCATCCGGACGGCCTCGCTCTCGATCCGGTCCATCGCCCGGTCCACGTCGGGCAGCGCGCCCATCCGGTACAGCTCCGCGAAGCCCCGGATGCCCGCGAGCGGGGTGCGCAGCTCGTGCGAGGCGTCGGCGACGAAGCGGCGCATCTTCGCCTCGGACTCGGCGCGGGCGGCGAACGCGGCCTCGATCTGGGTGAGCATCCCGTTGAGGGTCGCGGAGAGCCGTCCCACCTCTGTGCCGGGCGGGAGTTCGGGCATCCGGTGCGAGAGCCGTCCGGCGGCGATCAGCTCGGCGTCCTGCTCGATCCTGGCGAGCGGGCGCAGCCCGGCCCGTACCGCGATCGCGCCGAGCGCGGCGATCAGCACCAGGACGGCGCCGCCGATGGCCCAGAAGGACGCGCGCAGCTTGGCCACCGTGGCGTCCACGTCGTCCATCGAGACCGCGGCAAGCAGGTAGGAGGGGGCGGCGAACGGGTTGCCGCCGGTGTGCAGCAACGGGAGCACGACCACCCGCCAGCGCCCCTGACCGGTCTGGTCAGGGAGGTCGAATCCGGTCAACTCTCCTGCATGCTGATGCAGTTGACTATACGTCAGCTTCCCGAGATCGGGTGCCGGATCGGTATCGGCGATCGGCTGCCGCATGGTCTGCTGGACCGTGCCGTCGGCGGACAGGTACTGCACCACGTACTGGCTGGGCAGGAACTGCCCGGCCCGGCGCAGGTTCGGGCTCGGGTTGTTCTGGCGGTTGCCGCCGAAACCGCGGTGCGACAGCGGTTCGGCGAACCGGAGCAGCTGCTGGTCGGCCCGGTCGGCGAGCTGAACGCGGACGGTCCCGAGGACGACGGTATCGCTCACCACCAGTCCGGTGGCCACCAGCAGCACCGCGAGCACCAGCAGCCGTGCCCGCAGCGACAGCCGGGCGAACCGGGACAACCGGGCGGACCTGGCCAGACGGGCGAGCCAGGACAGCGCGGCGAACCGGGGCGGGCGGGTGAGCCGGGGCGGCCTCGGCAGTCCGAGGAACTTTCCGGGCAGGCGGAGGCGGCGCACGGGTTCAGTGCTGGGGCGGGCGGCGCAGGGCGTAACCGATGCCGCGCACGGTGTGGATCAGCTTGGGACCGTGCGCGGGCCCGGAGTCGAGCTTGCGGCGCAGGTAGGAGATGTACGACTCGACGATGGAGAGGTCGCCGCCGAAGTCGTACGCCCAGACGTGGTCGAGGATCTGGGCCTTGGAGACCACCCGGCCGACGTTGGCCATCAGGTAGTGCAGCAGCTTGAACTCGGTCGGCGAGAGCGAGATCGTCCGCTCGCCGCGGGTGACCTCGTGGGCGACCGGGTCGAGGGTGAGGTCGCCGACCACCAGCCGGCCGTCCTCCGTGGGGCCGCCGGCCCGGCGCAGGATGGCCCGGATCCGGGCGATCAGCTCCTCCAAGCTGAACGGCTTGGTGACGTAGTCGTCGGCGCCGGCCGCGAGCCCCTGTACCTTGTCGCCGGTGCCGTCCTTGGCGGTGAGGAAGAGCACTGGGACGTGCTCGGCGGCCTGCGGCCACTGGGCCTGCTGGCGCAGCCGCTCGACCACGGTGAAGCCGTCCAGGTCGGGCAGCATCACGTCGAGCACCACCAGGTCGGGCCGCTCGGCGGCGACGGCCTGCAGCGCCTCCTCGCCGCTCGCGGCGGAGGCCACCCGGAAACCGGAGAAGCGCAGGCTCGCGGAGAGCAGCTCACGGATGTTCGGCTCGTCGTCCACCACCAGCAGGAACGGTTCGCCGCCTGAGCCAGCCTGACGTGCGGGTACGCCCGCTGTGGCGGTACCGCTGGCTGTCGAAACTGTCCCTTGCACTGCTGTTCCGCCTCCCGGTCGGATGATGCATCCTCGTTGGACGATAGCCCGGGGAGGCTACGCGTGGTTGATGAGGACGGGATTAGACGTGCATCGACCAGGTAACGCCCACGGGCGCGGGGCCTTCCTCGGCCGACCGCGTGCGCGACCGGCGCGCCACGGCGGACGAGGCTCCCCCGCGCCCCATTGAAGTATCAGGCAGCCGCGACCGAGGTGACGGCCGCGGCCGTGGTGGCGGCCGCGCGGGCGTGGGCGCGCTTGCCGTAGGCGATGCTCCAGACGATCAGGGCGGCCGTGGCTCCGTAGGAGAGCACGGAGTTCACGGCGACCATCGCGCCGCTGCTCAGGACGTACGAGAGGACGATCCGCAGTGCTGCCTCGGCGATCGAGCCCAGGCCCCAGACCAGGGTCATCGTGCGCTGGACCTTGCGGAAGCCTTCGTAGGCCCACAGGCCGTTCCAGTGGTCGATCGACTCGCGGGAGCCGTCGGTGGCGAACTTGCGGCCGAAGTAGAACATCAGCGGACGCGGAGCGGCCAGCGTGGCCAGGCAGACCAGGCCGAAGAGACCGGTGATCGCCGAGTCCTTGACCAGGAGCAGCCGGGCCGAGTGCGGACCGACGAGGGTGACCGCCAGGGTGAGCGCGACGATGATCAGGCTGAAGATGCCGAACTCGTCGATCTTGCGCTGCCAGGCGATGCTGATCAGCATGCCCAGGATCGGCCAGGCCGCCGAGGCCAGCAGCGCGGTGTACTCCGGATACCCGTGCGATTTGAGCTGACTTTCGGTCAGGATCGGCGCGACGATGTTGAAGATGATGGTGAACACCCAGCCGAGCGCGGCCGCGCCGCCTCGCCTGGCCGGAGTCTGGTCCGACACGATTCCCCCGATGATCATTTGATTTTGCCGGACCGGACAGTAGTGGATCCCGTGTTCGCTCCACCAGCCCCTGGCCCGGCTCCACCGCCCATGGGCCGGGCCCGGCCGATGGGGGATCTGCCGGGCCCGGTTCGTCCGACGACTGCGGGGTTCAGCCGTTGGACGAGTTGGATGGGTTGGACGGGTTGGACGGGTTGGACGGGTTGGACGGGTTGGACGGGTTACGGGCTCCGCCGAAGCCCCCGCCACCGAAACCGCCACCACCGAAGCCGCCGGGGCCACCGGATCCCTCTGTGAGCTGGGTGGCCGCGTAGCCGCCGGAGGAGTCGGGGGTGCCGATCACGGTCACGCTCTGGCCGGGCTGGAGGTCGGAAACCTTGCCCTCCTTGTTGAGCTGGACCTTGGTGCTGTCGCCGGTGGTCACCTTGACGGTGTTGCCGTTCGCATCGGTGAGGTAGACGGTGCCGCCGTCCACGGCCTTGACCGTGCCCCGGGTGAAGCCCGCCCCGCCCTGGCCGCCCTGGCCACCGCCGCGGCGGCCGCCACCGCCCTGGCCGCCACCGCCCTGGCCAGTGCCGAAGCCCTGGCCGCGCTGGCCGGCGGCGCGCTGGGTGGTGTTGCTCTTCCCGTTGCCCTGCTCGTACCAGACACCGCCGGCGAAGGAGAACACCGCGATGGCCGCGCCGGCCAGGGCCAGGGTGACCCAGGGCAGCTTGCGGCGCGGCGGCGCGGCCAGTTCGGCGGTGACGTCGCGGGCGTCCGGCGGGGTGGCCAGCAGCTCGACGTGCGTGGCGGGGTCGGCCGGCGCTGCGGGCTTCGCCGACGGCTCGTGTTCGGAGGTCATGTGGCCTTCTTCTGCTCGTCTCAGGGGTCTGCTCGTGGGGGGGGTCTACTCGTGCCGGAGGGCGTCGATCGGGCGCAGCGAGGCGGCCCGGTTGGCGGGATAGCTGCCGAAGAACAGGCCGATGGCCACCGCGATGGCGAAGGCGCCGAGCACCGACTGCGGGATGACCACCGGTTTGATGCCGACGACGCTGAACTGCGAGCCGACGATCCCGGCCAGCACCCCGAGCCCGGCGCCGAGCACCGACAGCAGGGTGGACTCGGTGAGGAACTGGCCCAGGATGACCGCCTTGGGGGCGCCGAGCGCCTTGCGGATGCCGATCTCCCTGGTCCGCTCGGTGACGGTGACCAGCATGATGTTGGTGATCCCGATCCCGCCGACCAGCAGCGAGATCGCGGCGACCGCGCCGAGCAGCACGGTGAAGGTCTTGGTGGTGCTCTCCCGGGCGGTCAGCAGCGAGGTCTGGTTGCTGATCCGGAAGTCCGCCTTGCTCGGGTCCGAGATCCCGTGGGTGCCCATCAGGATCCGGGTGATGTCGCTCTGCGCGGCGGTGGTGGCGTCGGCCGAGGACGCCTGCACCAGGATCTGGTTGACCGAGCCGAAGCCGGTGAAGGCGTTCTGCACGGTGGGCAGCGGCGCGATCACCACGTCGTCCGGGTCGTTGAAGCCGGTGCTGCCCTTGGTGGCGAGCACGCCGACCACGGTGAACGGGGTGCCGCCGACCACGATCCGCTTGCCGACCGGGTCCTCGTCCGCGAACAGCTGGGCGGCGGTGGTGGAGCCGATCACCGCGACCTTGCGGGAGTTCAGCACGTCGTCGTTGCTGAAGTAGTCGCCGTGCGCCACCTTCTGGTTGGCGGTCTCGAAGTACGCCGGGTAGGTGCCGATGATCGAGCCCGGGGTGTACGAGATGTTCCCGTAGAGCGCGGTGGCGGTGGTGGTGACCACCGGGGCGACCGACTTGATCGACGGTGCGTCGGTGGCGGCGGCCAGCGCCTTGGCGTCGTCCACGGTGAGCTTCTTGGCAGCCGAGCCGCTGCCGCGGGCGTTCATCGAGGAGACGGTGAGCGAGTTGGTGCCGAGCGAGGTGATCGAGTTCTTGACGGCCTGCGAGGAGCCGTTGCCGACCGCCAGCAGCAGGATCACCGAGGCCACGCCGATCAGCACACCGAGCATGGTGAGCGCCGACCTGACCTTGTTGGCGGCCAGACCGCCGAGTGCGAAGCGGAGCATCTGCCAGACGATCACGGGCGGGCTCCGGTGAGTTCGCGCAGCGCGGGCGGCGGCCCGTCCACCGGGGCCTGCCGGACGTCGGAGATGATCTGCCCGTCGACCAGGCGCAGCACCCGCTTGGCGTGCTCGGCCACCTCGTCCTCATGGGTGATCAGTACGACGGTGCGGCCGGTGGCATTGAGGCCGTCGATGATGGCCAGCACCTCCTTGGTGGAGTGGCTGTCCAGGTTTCCGGTGGGTTCGTCGGCGAGCAGCATCGCGGGTGCGGTGACCAGCGCGCGGGCGACCGCCACGCGCTGCTGCTGGCCACCGGAGAGCTGGTTGGGCCGGTGCCCGGCGCGCTCCAGCAGGCCAACCAGCGAGAGTGCGGCGAGCGCCCGGCGCTTGCGCTCGGCGGCACGCACGCCGGCGTACGCCAGCGGGAGTTCCACCTGGGCGAGCGCAGTGGTGCGGGGCACCAGGTTGAACGACTGGAAGATGAACCCGATCTTGCGGTTGCGGACCAGGGAGAGCTGCTGCTCGTCCAGGTGCCCGACGTCGATGCCGTCCAGCAGGTAGCGGCCGGAGGTCGGGACGTCCAGGCAGCCCAGGATGTTCATCAGCGTGGACTTGCCGGAGCCCGAACTGCCCATCACCGCGACGTAGTCGCCCTGGGCGATGTCGAGGCTGACGCCCTGGGGCTCGCCGGTGCCGGGCGCGAGCGGGCCGCGCAGGGCGTGCACGGTCGCGTCGCCGTGGCCGTACGCCTTGGTGAGGTTGCGGATCTGGATCACCGGAGGCTGCTGGGCGGCCCGCTGCCGGGCCTCCCAGGCGGCCGCCGTCTGGGAGGGCGTCATCCGCGACCGCCCCCGCCACCGCCGTTGCCGCCACCGCCGTTGCCGCCACCGCCGTTGCCGCCACGGCCGCCGCCGAAGCCACCACCACCGCCACCGCCGCCGAAGCCGCCGCCACCGCCGCCCAGGCCGGGGAAGGAGCCGCCGGGGAAGCCGTTTCCGGTGCCCGCGGTGGTCGAGGTCAGCTGGACGTGCTCGCCCTCGGTCAGCCCGGAGACCACCTGGACCGTGGAGTCGCCCTCCACCCCGGCGGTGACGTCCACCCGCTCGGTGCTGCCGTCGTCGTGCACCACGGTCGCGGTCCGGGAGTCACCTGTGCCCGAGAGCGCGGCGGTCGGGACGGAGAGCGCGTTGTCGGCCTCGCCGGTGATCACCGAGATGGTGGCGCTGAGACCGGTCCGCAGCGAGCTGGTGTCACCGTCGATCTGCAGCACCGCGCCGTACTGGACCGCGCTGGAGGATCCGCCCGCGCCGCCGCTGCCCGAGCCGACCGGCAGCGAACTCACCGACAGCACGGTCGCCTTGAGCTGGGTGTCGGACTTCGCGTTCAGGGTGACGGTGGCCGCCTGGCCCTTCTTCAGCTTCAGCGAGTCGAGTTCGGAGAAGGACGCGGAGACCTGCATCCCGGCCGGGTTGGTCAGCACGATGAAGCCGCTCGGCGCGCTCGTCGTGCTCGAACCCGACCCGCTGCCACCGGACTTGCCGCTGCCGCTGCTGCCGGAACTGCCGCCCGAGCCGGAGCCGGCGGAGCCCGAGCTGCCCGCGACGGTGTCGCCGACCTTGCCGCCGACGGACGCGACCGTACCGTCCTCCGAGGCGACCAGGCTGGTGCCGGCGAGCGCCGCCTTGGCGTTGGTGAGCCCGGCCTCGGCCGTGGTCAGCTGCTGCTGGGCCTGGGCGACCTGGGCCGCGTCCACCTTGGTGGTGGTGACGGTGGTGGTCTTGGGGGCGGCCGACGCGCCTCCCCGGCCGCTGCCGCTGCTGCTGCCGCTGGCGGGGACCTGGGTGGTGGTGGTCTCGCCGTCCTGCGCCTTGGTGAGGTTGGCCTGGGCGGCGGTGAGCGCGGACTCGGCCGCGGTGACCTGCTGAAGTGCCTGCGTGGTGTCCACGGTGGCGAGCAGCTGGCCCTTCTTCACCGTGTCGCCGACCGCCACCTTGACCGCGGTCACCTTGCCGCCCGTGGCGAAGTCCTGCCCGGCGTCGCCGGGGGAGGAGAGCGTGCCGGAGCCGGAGACCGTGGCCAGCACGGTGCCCTTGGTCACCGTGGCGGTACGGGTCTGCGGCCGGCCCGCGGCCGTACTGGTACCGCTGTCCAGCGTGGCGTACGCCAGGGCGGCACCGCCCAGCAGGACCACGCCGAGCGCGGAATTGACGAGGACGGCACCACGCCGTCGCGGGAGCACCTTCATGGGGGTCAGCGTGACGCGGTGCTCTTGCCAAGTCCTGGGGCAGGCCTGGGAGCGAGCTGACGCCAGCAATCCGGACATTCAGCCGCATACCGGGTCCCGGGCGGCCGGAACTCTTCCTCCCGCTTGGGCAGCGGTTGATCGACCTCCCAGGGACTTCCCAGCATTTCCGGTCCGCTTTCTGATCCGGCCCGGCCCCTCCGGGGGCAGCAGCCGTCAGGGGCAGGCCCGTTGGCCCTGGAGCTCTCGACGGTCAGTCGGCCAGCCGGCCCGCGAAGTGGTCCGTGTAGGCCCGCATGTCGAAGTGGGCGTGCCCCGAGAGCGAGAACACGATGGCCTTCGCCTCCCCGCTCTCCCGGCAGGCCGGCGCCTCGTCGACGGTGGCCCGGACGGCATGGCAGGACTCGGGCGCGGGCACGATGTCCTCGCTGCGCGCGAACCGCACCCCCGCCTCGAAGCAGGCGTCCTGCCTCCCGCGCGCTGGTGAACTCCTGGGCGACGACCTCCGGCGGGAGGAGCGGTGCCAGGTCCTCCTCGGTGACCGGCTTCCTGGTCCCCGGGTGCAGCAGCGGCGGTACCGGCGACGGGAGATCGGGCAGCACGTTGCACCGGGCGGTGGGGATCTCGTCCTCGGGCAGCAGGTACTTGAGAGTGGTCATCACGCCGCTCTCCGTCGCAGGGGCGCTGACGCAGGTGCTCCTTCCACCCGGCTGCGCGCCTCGCACCACCCTCGACGACGCAGGGGCACGGCGCGCACATCGGCGCGCCGTGCCCCTGCCGGCCGGGCCCGCGGGAGGTCAGAGCTCCTTGCGGAAGGCCGCGGCGGTGGCCAGGAAGATGCTGTTGGCCTCGGTCTCGCCGATGGTGACCCGGACGCCCTCGCCCGGGAAGGGACGGACCACCACGCCGGCCTCGGCGCAGGCGGCGGCGAAGTCGAGGGTGCGCTCGCCCAGGCGCAGCCAGACGAAGTTGGCCTGGGAGTCCTCGACCGTCCAGCCCTGCTCGGCGAGACCCGCGGCGACCCGGGCGCGCTCCTGGACCAGTGCCTCGACGCGCTCCAGCAGCGCGTCCTCGGAGCGCAGCGAGGCGAGGGCCGCGTCCTGGGCGATCCGGCTGACGCCGAACGGCACGGCGGTCTTGCGAAGCGCGGTGGCCACCGGCTCGTGCGCGATGGCGAAGCCGACCCGCAGTCCCGCCAGGCCGTACGCCTTGGAGAAGGTGCGCAGCACGCAGACGTTGGGGCGGTCGCGGTAGAGGTCGATCCCGTTGGGGACCTGCTCGTCGCGGATGAACTCGATGTACGCCTCGTCGATGACGACCAGGATGTCGCTGGGGACGGCGTCCAGGAAGCGCTCCAGCTCGGCACGGTGGATCACCACACCGGTGGGGTTGTTGGGGTTGCAGACGAAGATCAGCCGAGTCCGGTCGGTGATCGCGGCGAGCATCGCGTCCAGGTCGTGCGCCTCGTCGGCGGTGAGCGGGACGGCGACCGGGGTGGCGCCGGCGACCTGGGTGATGATCGGGTACGCCTCGAAGGAGCGCCAGGCGAACATGACCTCGTCGCCGGGACCGGCGGTGGAGAGCACCAGGGACTGGGCGACGCTGACCGAGCCGGTGCCGGTGGCGATGTGCTCGGCGGGGACGCCGAAGCGTGCGGCCAGTTCGGCGGTGAGCTCGGTGACCGCCATGTCGGGGTAGCGGTTCAGCGAGCCGGCGGCGGCCACGGCGGCCTCCAGCACGCCCGGCAGCGGGTCGTAGGGGTTCTCGTTGGAGGACAGCTTGTACGAGTCGGCGCCGGCGGGCTTACCGGGCTTGTAGGTCGGAATGGCGTCCAGGGTCGGCCTCAGCCGGGGCCCCTGCGCTGCCGTCTCGCTCACGGTGCTCTCCTTCTGCTCATTGCTGTTCGTGCGGCGGGCACGTGCCGCCTGGTGGCCGCAATGCGATCGGTGCCCGGTGCCGCCGGGGTCGCCGCGCGGTGCCGAACCCTTCCGACGCACCCGTTCCGCCCCGGTCGGGTGCCTTGAACGATACCGATCGCGCTCACCCGTAGGAGTGAGATGCTCCTCGGGGCCATGGACGCGGATCAGCCATTCTGCCGGGTTCCGACGGCACATGTCAGAGGTGGGAAGCCGGAATTGGCGCGGATATCCAAGGGGACAACCGCGACAGTTCATGGAGAAACGGTACTTCTCGCCCGAGGGCCGCCCCGGTCACGGACCGCCGCCATGCGCCATACGATCGGTCAGCCATGACAGCAGCAGCCAATCAGAGCGGTCGGCGACCCACCTCTCGGCGTCTGGAGCGGGCCGGCATCCGGGATGTGGCGGCAGCCGCCGGAGTGTCGATCACCACTGTCTCGGACGCCCTCAACGGCAAGGGCCGCCTGCCCGACGAGACCAGAAGCCGGGTGCGCGAGGTCGCCGAGCGCCTCGGCTACCGCCCGTCCGCGGCCGCCCGGACCCTGCGCACCGGCCGGTCCGGACTGATCGGGCTGACCGTCACCACCTACGGCGAGGAACCGTTCACCTTCACCGAGTTCGCCTACTTCGCCGAGATGGCCCGGGCGGCCACCAGCGCGGCGCTCGGCCGCGGGTACGCCCTGGTGGTGCTGCCCGCCTCCTCGCGGCACGACGTCTGGAGCAACATCGCGCTGGACGGCACCGTGGTGATCGACCCGCCCGACCAGGACCCGCTGGTCAGCGAGCTGTACCGGTCGGGCGTACCGGTGGTCAGCGACGGCAAGCCCGGCAACTGCCCGGTCACCGCCTGGGTGGACAACGACCACGAGGCCGCCGTGCTGGGCATCCTGGACCACCTCTCCGAGGCCGGCGCCCGCCGGATCGGCCTGCTCACCGGGACCAGCACCGACACCTACACCCGGCTCTCCACCGAGGCGTACCTCGCCTGGTGCAAGCGGGTCGGCCAGGAACCGGTCTACGAGACCTACCCCGCCCACGACCCGGCCGCCGGCGCGGTCGCCGCCGACCGGCTGCTGGCCCGCCCGGACCGCCCCGACGCGGTGTACGGCCTGTTCGACCCCAACGGCACCGACCTGCTCGCCGCCGCCCGCCGGTACGGCCTGCGGGTCCCCGACGACCTGCTGCTGGTCTGCTGCAGCGAGAGCGACGTGTACGCGGGCACCGAACCGCCGATCACCACCCTCTCGCTCAAGCCGCGCCGGATCGGCACCACCGTGGTCAACCTGCTGATCGACGCCATCGAGGGAGTCGACTCCGGCACGGGCGTGGCGCTCTCCGACCTGACCGGGGGCACCCGGCTCTTCCCGCCGCGCTTCCGCACCGCCGGCACCGGACCGCCGCCGGGCACCCTGATGCCCACCGAGCTGATCGTGCGGGCGTCCTCGCAGCGCCGCAGTCCCCGGACCACCATCAGCGCACCCCGCCCACCGGGCGAGGTTTAGGGCCTGTCCGGCGGATCTTTCCGGGCGCGCGGCGCCGGACAGGCCCTGGACCGCCACACGATGGGACAAATCGGGTCGTACACCGCCCCGGTTGAGGCGCCGGAAGCACCGTCCGCGCCCGCTCGGAGCGGGTCGGCGAGACTCTCCGGCCGATTGGATACCGACCAGGTGAGGACGCCGGGAGAGTGGTCTTCCTATGATGGGCGAATGACACCCGAGGACCGCTTCCCCGGGCCTGAACTGCCCGACTCAGGCCCCCACCACCCCCAGGACCTCGACGTGCTCCCGTACGGCTCCTACTACGAGCCTCCCGAGCCGCCGCCCGGGTACGGCTACGACACCACTTACAGCGGCTACGGCGGCGCCCGCTTCCTCGAACAGCACTGGCCGACGCACAGTCACCCCGACGACGTGACAGTGCAGATGGTCCACCGCGAGCCGCTGCCGGCGCCGGTCCACCACGAGGACCGGCCGACCATCGAACTGGGTCCACCGCTCGCTCCGCCGCCACCCGAGGAAGTCCACTTCCCGTATCCGCAACCCACCCCGGGCGAGGCTCCGGGCCCGCTGTACGTGGTCGGCGACGTGCACGGCTATCTCGACGAACTGCGGGCCGCGCTGCACCAGCAGGGCCTGATCGACGCCGAGGGCCACTGGTCCGCCGGTCGCGCCAGGCTCTGGTTCCTCGGCGACTTCACCGACCGCGGCCCCGACGGCATCGGCGTCATCGACCTGGTCATGCAGCTCGCCGCCGAGGCCGCCGCCGCGGGCGGCTACTGCCGGGCCCTGATGGGCAATCACGAACTGCTCTTCCTCGGCGCCGCCAAGTACGGCGACGAGCCGGTCCAGTCCACCGCCGGCACCGCCTCCTTCCTCGCCGCCTGGCGGCTCAACGGCGGCCAGCAGCAGGACCTGGACCGCCTGGAGCCGCACCACATCAGCTGGCTCTCCCGGCTCCCCGCGATGGCCCTCGAGGACAACCACCTGCTGCTGCACTCCGACACCACCGCCTACCTGGAGTACGGCGAGTCCATCGCCGAGGTCAACGACGCGGTGCACCACCTGCTCGCGGACGAGGGCGCGGACGAGTGGTGGGACTGCTTCCGCCGCTTCACCAAGCGGTTCGCCTTCCGCGGCCAGGCCGGGCCGATGGCCGCGCACGAGCTGCTCGCCGCGTACGGCGGGCAGCGCGTGGTGCACGGGCACAGCCCGATCCCGTACCTCACCGGCTCCACGCACGCCGAGGAGGGCGTGCCGCCGCACATCCCCGGCCCGTACATCTACGCGGACGAGCTGGCCATCGCGATGGACGGCGGGGTCACCATGGAGGGTCGACTGCTGGTCGCCCGACTGCCCCTCAACTGACGCCGAATCAACGCCTCGCGCCCGGCCCGGACTCTCCGGCCGGGCGCCGTGTTTTCGAACGGCAGTACCGGAGTGAACAGCAGTCCGATACCACAAGGGTGCTCGTACCACTGAAAATCCGGAAACCGACTGTCAGTCACTCGCTGCTCGCCCCTACCATCGATGCACCATGCCGGGCCGGGTCCCGGTCGCTCCGAGCACCGGCACCCGACGGTCCACCGGCATGGACCAGTCCACCTCCGTGATCCAGCGGAACGGGGTACCCATGACCACCACCCCACATCTGCTCGCCGAGGACCGCCCGGACTTCGAGCGCATCCTCGACGAAGCCCTGCGCGCCCCGGAGATACTCGCTGCCCTGGCCGGGGCCGGCCCGCACCTCACCGCCGCCCAGCTCCGCACCAAGGCCCTGCTCGCCGCCGACACCGCCGCGGCCGGCGCAGCGGACGAATACCTTCGCTACACCGGGCTGCGCACCGCCCTGCGGCACCAGGAGGGCGCCCGACCCCGGACGCGGCCGGAGCCGGAGCCAGCCCCCGCGCCGGCCGAACAGGGCGTCGGGCTGCTGCCCGCGCTCACCGTGCTGGCGCCGATCCTCTCCTGGTCGGCGGCGGCCGTCCTGCTGCTGCTCGGCTACACCCTGCGCGCCACCAGCCCCGCTCTCGCCCTCGGACGGGCCGTGGTGACCGCCGGGTGGACGGCACTGGCCGTCGGCGTCGCCACGCTGGTGACCGGCGCGGTCGGACTGATGCTCACCGCACTGCGCGACAGCACGGCACCGCCGCCGTACGCACCGCCGCAGACGGCAGCACAGCCCCAGGCGGCGGCACAGCCTCGGGCGGCGGCCGGGGCGGCGCCCGACGGCGGCACTGGTGGCGGCGCTGGCGGCGGCACTGGCGGCGGCCGGACGGACGCTCCCACGCCATCGGACGGCCTCGCCGAGGCCCGGCTCGCCTGGCACACCGCGCTGCTCGAACGCGCGCTGCTCCCCTACCTGCGTGCCAACCTGAGCGCCGAACCCGCGCTCCCCGCCCAACCGGCCGCCCACCCCAACCCGCCGGAGCTGCTCAGCCCCGGCTACAGCCGCGCGGCCTTCGGCAGCCCGGGCTTCACCAGCCCGGGTGCCGAGAACCTGACCGGCCCCGAGGGCCGTACGCCGCGTACCGCCGAGTTCAGCAGCCCGGGCTACAGCCCACCGGGCTTCACCGGACCGGACGAGGTCTGACCGTCCGGCGTCACCGGCGGTCAGACCGTCCGGCCCCGGCTCGCGGTCCCACGGCGGGCGATGGCCGACCGCGCGGAGGCCGGGAGTTCGGGATCCACCAGGTCGACGGTCAGCTTGGTGACGTGCCGTCAGTCCGCCCTCGCGGGCTTGAGGGCGGTGCCGATGTTCTGGCAGACCTGGCGGAGCCGAGCAGTCGCACCCCTGTCGGCCGAAACGACCAGTTACAGCGTCGCGAGGTTGGCGGCCAGGTCGTCGAGCCCGTAGGAGCCCTGGGAGAGCGCCTTCATGTGCCAGGCCTTGAGGTCGAAGGCGCCGCCGTGCCGCTTCCTGGCGGCCTCGCGGCCCCGCAGCCAGGCACGTTCACCGAGCTTGTAGCTGATCGCCTGACCCGGCCAGCCGAGGTAGCGGTCCACCTCGCCGGTGCGGCGCTCGACCGAACTGCCGTGGTAGGCGGCCATGAACGCGGTGGCCAGCTCCGGAGTCCAGCGCTCGCCCGGGTGGAAGGGGGAGTCGGCGGGGATGGCGAGTTCCAGGTGCATGCCGATATCGATGATCACGCGGATGATGCGCAGCATCTGCTTGTCGAGGTAGCCGAGGCGGCGGCCCGGGTCGGATAGGAAGCCGAGTTCGTCCATCAGCCGCTCCGCGTACAGGGCCCAGCCCTCGGTGTTGGCACTGACACTGCCCAGGGTCACCTGGTAGCGGCTGAGCCGGTCGGCGACCTCGACCCAACGGGCCAGCTGGAGGTGGTGGCCCGGAACGCCCTCGTGGTACCAGGTGCTGACGATCTCCCAGGTCGGGAAGGTGTCCTTGCCGAGGGTCGGCAGGTAGGTCCGGCCGGGGCGGCTGAAGTCGAGGCTGGGACGGGTGTAGTGGGGCGCGGGGGAGCTGCCGGGGGGCGCGATCCTCGACTCGACCCGGCGCAGCGGCCCCGAGATGTCGAAGTGGGTGCCGTCCAGCGCCGCTATCGCCTCGTCCATGATCTGCTGCAGCCAGACCCGGATCTCCTCCTCCCCCTTGATGACGTGGCCGTACTCGTCCAGGTGGTGCATGGCCTCCAGCACGGTGGCGCCGGGCAGGATGCGGCCGGCCTCGGCCCGCATCTCGGCCAGGTTCCGGTGGAACTCGTCCCAGGCCCAGGCGTACGCCTCGTCGACGTCGACGTCGGCGCCGGTGGAGAAGCGGGCGGACCGCAGGTAGCGTTCCCGGCCGACCGGGTCCGGGACTCCGGCGGCGGCCGGCAGGTACGTCCCGTGCAGCCAGTCGCGGAACTCGCCGACGGCGGCGCTCGCCCCGACGGCGTCGTCGTCCAGCCCGGGGCGCTGCCCGGTGGCGCAGTCGGAGACGAAGTCGGCGAACCAGCTGGTGCCGCCGGTGTCCCGGCCGGTCCAGGCGTCGAGTTGGCGGATCACGGCGCCCACCTGGCGCGGGGCGGAGAGCAGACCGCGTGAGATCCCCTCGGTCAGGGTGGCCCGGTAACCGTCCAGCGCGCCGGGGAGGTTGCGCAGCCGGCCGGCCACCGTCGCCCAGTCCTCCTCGCTCTCGGTCGGCATCAGGACGAAGATGGAACGCAGCCGCTGCACCGGGGAGTTGAGGTTGCGCAGCGAGCGGTAGTGGTCGCCGGCGTCGTGCACGGCGAGTTCGGCGGTGAGACGCTCGCGCAGCAGCCGGGCGCAGGCCTGCTCGGCGGGGTCGGTTCCCGCCTCCTGGCCGTCGAGCCTGCCGAGGGTGCCGCGGGCGAGTTCGGCGAGCGCCTCGAAGCCTTCCGGCGACAGGTCGGGCTGCCGGTCGTCCCCCGGGTTCAGCCCCAACGCGGTGGCGACCGACGGGTCCTGCGCGGCCACCCGCTCCACGTGGCCGTCGGCGATACGTCGTGGTGTGCTCAAGTCATCTGACATTCCTTCATCTTGGCGCTCCGGTGGCCCGGCCGTCAGCACCCAGCCCCGCCCCGGCCGCCGCCCTGGGATTTCCGCCGCCGAACGCCGGCCCGGGGCAGGCCGCTCCACGGCCCCGTCCGGCCGCCCGCCACCGGCGGACCCGTGAGGTGGGGACGCGGGCCGGAGCCGGCCACCGGGCGCCGACGGGCTCACGGCTCCCGGTTCAGAGCTCCCACAGCCCCTTTCCCAGCGTGGTGAGCCCACCCGCCAGCGCGAGCGACAGCACCGCCCACCGGGCGTACCTCTCCGGCACCCGGTCGGCGAGCGCCCTCCCGATCAGCGCTCCCCCCGCGATGCCCGCCGCGGCCAGCAGCCACACCGTTCCGGTGAGCCGTGGCACGCCTTTGGCCGAGACGGAGAGGGTGTTGACCAGGACCCCGTAGAACTGCGCATTGGGCACGAACTCCCCGGCCGTCCAACCCGCGTTGACCGCGTACAGGGAGACGGCCGGCCCGCCCACCCCGGCTGCGGAGTTCATGAACCCGCTGGTGGCGCCCGCGGCGATCGCCCCGCTGACCCCGCGCAGCGCGCGCACTCGGGCCCCGGCCATCACCAGCACCACCGCCGCGGTCACCAACGCTCCCACGCCGGCCAGCAGTTCGGGCTCCGGCATCCGCGCGGCCAACCAGGCCCCGGCCGGGACGGTACACGCGGCCGCGACCACCAGCGGGAGCATCGCGGTCAACCGGACCTGCCGCCAGGTGCCCGCCAGCCCGATCGCGCTGATCGCCCCCGCCGCGCAGTTCGCCAGCACCACCCCCTGGCCCGGTCCGAGCAGCAACACCAGCACCGGCGCCGCGACCAGAGCGAACCCGATCCCGGCCAATCGCTGCACGGAGGCGCCCAACAGCACGACACACCCCAGCAACAGATCGGCGACATGCCGTTCCAACATGGTCGTCCCGTCGTTCAGCCCAGCTAAACGGTCTTAGTCCGTTCCCGTCTTGATGGCGCGGCCCGTTCGGCGGATCGTGGAAGACGTCGCCCGGTCCCGGCCCCCAGGGAGCCTCCGGCACCGGTTGAACGGCACACCGGCCACGCGGGTGCCCGCCAACGGCACCGTGTGTCCCACCACCGACCGGCCCAGCAGGCCGCGACCCCGGAAGCGAAGTGACCGTCATGCGTGTGAAAGCCTTCGACCACCTGGTCCTCAACGTCCAGGACATCGAGCGCGCACTGGAGTTCTACTGCGGACCGCTCGGCCTGGAGCCGGTGCGGGTGGACGAGTGGCGGGCCGGCCGGGCCCCCTTCCCGTCGGTGCGGGTCAGCGCCGAGACCATCATCGACCTGGTGAGCGGCCCCCGGGAGGGATCGAACGTCGACCACTTCTGCCTCACCGTGGAGCCGCTGGACTGGCAGGAGGCCATCGACTCGGGCGTCTTCACCGTCCTGGACGGGCCGGTCGGCCGGTACGGCGCGCGCGGCAGCGCAACCTCGGTCTATGTGCGGGACCCGGACGGCAACACCATCGAACTGCGCTGGTACCCGCAGGACGCCGAGGGGTGATTCCGGGGGCCCCTGGTGCGCCCCACCGTGCATGAACGCCGTACGGAGGTCGGCGAGGCTGGGTGCGCCCTCGGCGTGGTCCATGGCCCCGGGAAGGCGAGGCACCCTCGCCAGTTTGGCGGTGACTCTGCGGAGACGCTCTTCCACGCCTCATCGCTTCTCTCTGAAACGCATTCGCCCGTCAAGCATTGCGCAGGTACAGCATCGTGCCAGCCCGCACCGACGCCTGGCCACCTCCGCACACGCGACGAGCGGCAGCGGTCCGAGCCGCTCGCATCCTCGGACTGGCCCGCGCGTCACGGGCTGGCTCAGCGCCTTGTCGTACATCGGCCAGGGCCCGGTGATCAGCTCCCAGCCGGCGCACGTGACCGTGGACGGCACCCCCGCCCCGTCCGACTCCAGCAGCCCGACCGCCCAGCCCGCCCAGCCTTCGCCGACCACTGAGGCCACCTCCGGCTCGACCTCCCCGGACAAGACGTCCACCAGCAAGGTCGTCCAGGCGGCCGACACCTCCTCGGCCCCGTTCGCCGATCTCACCCCCACCTCCACCTCGCTTGCCTCCACCGGCGCGAGCAACACCGGTGCCCTCGTCGGCGCAGGCGGAGCCCTCGTGGTGCTCGGCGCCGGCACGCTCTTCTTCACCCAGCGCCGCCGCCGTCAGGCACAGGGCTGACACGCGCGACAACGAAGCGGTGCCCCGAGCAGCTGAAGCTGCTCGGGGCACCGCCCGTTCTCCGCCGGACAGGCCCTGAGCGCCCGTAGCGCGGTTCGCGGCGATACGGCGCAGCGAGGCACCGAGATCGGGCGGTTCGTCACCGGACAACAGCGTCGGTGTCACGGGTGGCGAAAAGGAGGGCTGCCCCGGAGCCCGGTCCCGGTTTCCGGGGCAGCCCCGACTGGAGTGCCGTCAGTCAGCCAGCGGCAGGTAGACCCGGTTGCCGTGGGCCGCGAACTCCTCGGACATGGTCTTCATGCCCTCGACGGCCGCCGCGTCGTACTCCGGCGAGGCCCCATCGCCGCCGAACTTCTCGTTGATGGATTTGCTGATCTTCATCGAGCAGAACTTCGGGCCGCACATGGAACAGAAGTGGGCCGTCTTGGCGGGCTCGGCGGGGAGGGTCTCGTCGTGGAAGTCGCGCGCGGTCTCCGGGTCCAGGGCCAGGTTGAACTGGTCCTCCCAGCGGAACTCGAAGCGGGCGTCGGAGAGGGCGTCGTCCCAGGCCTGGGCGCCGGGGTGGCCCTTGGCGAGGTCCGCGGCATGGGCGGCGATCTTGTAGGTGATCACGCCGGTCTTGACGTCGTCGCGGTTGGGCAGGCCCAGGTGCTCCTTGGGCGTGACGTAGCAGAGCATCGCGGTGCCCCACCAGGCGATCATCGCGGCGCCGATGCCCGAGGTGATGTGGTCGTAGCCGGGGGCGACGTCCGTGGTGAGCGGGCCGAGGGTGTAGAAGGGCGCCTCGTCGCAGATCTCCTTCTGGAGATCCATGTTCTCCTTGATCTTGTGCATCGGGACGTGGCCCGGGCCCTCGATCATCACCTGGACGTCCTTCGAACGGGCGATGCGCCCGAGCTCGCCCAGCGTCTGCAGTTCGGCGAACTGCGCCTCGTCGTTGGCGTCCGCGATCGAACCCGGACGCAGGCCGTCACCGAGCGAGAAGGTGACGTCGTAGGCGCGCAGGATGTCGCAGAGCTCCTCGAAGTTGGTGTAGAGGAAGTTCTCCTTGTGGTGCGCCAGGCACCAGGCCGCCATGATCGAGCCGCCGCGCGAGACGATGCCGGTCTTGCGACGGGCCGTCAGTGGGACGTAGCGCAGCAGTACGCCCGCGTGGACGGTCATGTAGTCGACGCCCTGCTCGCACTGCTCGATGATGGTGTCGCGGTAGACCTCCCAGCTCAGCTCCTCGGCCTTGCCGTCGACCTTCTCCAGTGCCTGGTAGAGCGGCACGGTGCCGATCGGCACGGGGGAGTTGCGCAGGATCCACTCGCGGGTGGTGTGGATGTTGCGGCCGGTGGAGAGGTCCATGACGGTGTCGGCGCCCCAGCGGGTCGCCCAGGTCATCTTCTCCACCTCCTCCTCGATGGAGGAGGTCACCGCGGAGTTGCCGATGTTGGCGTTGATCTTCACCAGGAAGTTGGTGCCGATGATGGCCGGTTCCACCTCGGGGTGGTTCACGTTCAGCGGGATGACGGCCCGGCCGGCGGCGACCTCGGCCCGGACGAACTCCGCCTCCAGGCCCTCGCGCAACGCGATGAACTCCATCTCCGGCGTGACGATCCCCCGCTTCGCGTAGGCGAGTTGGGTGACCGCGACGCCGTCCCGGGCGCGCAGCGGACGGCGCGGACGGCCCGGGAAGACCGCGTCCAGGTTGCGCAGGTTGCCGCCGCGCGGCGAGGTGTGCCGGATCCCGTCGTCCTCGGGGCGGGCCTCACGGCCGTCGTACTCCTCGACGTCGCCGCGCTGGCGGATCCACGCGTCGCGGAGCGCGGGCAGACCGCGGCGCACGTCCGGCTCGTACGCGGGGTCGGTGTACGGCCCTGAGGTGTCGTACAGCGGCACGGTGGTGCCGTTGGTGAGCCGGACCTCGCGGTACGGCACCCGCAGGTCGGGCCGGGAGCCCTCGTGGTACGCCTTCCGCCATGCCGGGGTCGGGTAGCCGGTGCTCGCGCTGGTGACCTTGGCGGTCGCCTCCGGCTCGCGGGCAGGCTGCTGTGCATCAAACGTGGTCATCTCGGACCTCTACTCCCTACGCCGGCATTACCCGGTCAGGTTCCTGCGGTCGGCGCAGCGTTCGGTACGCGTGTACCGGTCAGCGCCCTCTCAGCCCGGTGCTCCGAGCTCCCGTTTCGGCAGGCGGTGTTGCCTGCGTGAGACGTCCAACACCGTAGCGGGCGGAACCCGGGCGGTCCAGACGGGTTCCGGCCGTGCGCGGTGAGGGGCAGACTGGGGCCATGGTGGGCAACACGGGCCGGGTCACCGGCAAGGTCGGTGCCGGTCTGGTCGGCGAGGTGCTGGTACACGTACCTGAGCGGCAGGGGACGGAGGCGTTCCTGGCGCATCCGTCGGTGCCGGACGAGACGCTGCCGGTCGGCACGCCGGTGGTCGTGGTGGAGTACCAGCCGCCGCGCACGGTCTACGTGGCCCGCGCGCTGGCCTGAGCACCGCCGCCCGCGCACCGGCCTGAACACTGCTCCGACCGGACGGCACAAGTCCGAGTCATCCGTATTGTCATCGCGTTGACGGAATCTTGACGGGTTCGATGCAGAACACGAACCGTCCCGGCTTCACATTGGATCCCATCAGGCGCAGAATCTCCTGCTGCCACCGGTTCCGCGCCATCCTGCACAACAGAGCGCAGCCACGGAACCGGTGCCCTGAAGGGGGAGAATGCCGATGTTGATCGGCGTTGTGGGAGCGGTCGTCGCTCTCGTGGTCATCGTGACCGTGTTCAAGCTCATGTGGCGGGTTGCCGAACCCAACGAAGCACTGGTCATCTCCGGGTCCAAGCACCGCGCCGAGGGGGTCGGCGAGGGCCTGGGCTTCCGGATCGTCACCGGCCGCGGCACGCTGGTGGTGCCCGGCGTGCAGGCGGTCCGCCGGCTGTCGCTCGACCTGAACGAGGCCGAGCTGGACGTCGAGTGCGTGACGTCGCAGGGAATTCCGGTACACGTCAAGGGCGTTGTGATCTTCAAGGTCGGCGACGACGCGGTGTCGATCGCCAACGCCGCCCGCCGCTTCCTGGACCAGCAGAAGGCGATGGGCCAGCGGGTGCACAACGTGTTCGCCGGTCACCTGCGCTCCATCGTCGGCAATCTGACGGTCGAGGACATGATCCGCGACCGCGAGCGGCTGACCGGTGAGACCCGGGCCGCCTCCGGCACGGAGATGGAGAAGCTGGGTCTGATCATCGACTCGCTGCAGATCCAGGAGATCCTCGACCCGACCGGCTACATCAAGAACCTGGCCGCGCCGCACGCCGCCGCCGTCCAGCGCGACGCCCGCATCGCGGCCGCCGCAGCCGACCGGGAGGCCACCGAGGCCGAGCAGGAGGCCGCCGCGCGCAAGGCCGAGGCGACCCGCAACTCCGGTATCCAGCAGGCTGGTTACCAGGCCGAGCTGGAGAAGGCGACGGCCGCCGCGCTGCAGGCCGGGCCGCTGGCGCAGGCCGCCGCCCGGCAGGAGGTCGTGGTCCAGGAGACCAAGGTGGCCGAGCTGGAGGCGCACCGCAAGGAGCAGCAGCTCCAGGCGGACGTCCGCAAGCCCGCCGACGCCCGGGCGTACGAGACCCGTACCAAGGCCGAGGCCGAGCGTGACGCGCGGATCTCGGCGGCCGAGGCGCACGCCAAGGAGACCGAGCTGAAGGCCGGTGCCGAGGCGAACCGGCTGAAGATCGCCGCGGCGGCCGAGGCCGAGGCCACCCGGGCCCGGGGTCTGGCCGCCGCCGAGGCGACCAAGGCGACCGGCCAGGCGGAGGCCGCGGCGGCCGAGGCCAAGGGTCTCGCCCAGGCCGAGGCGGCCCGCGCGCTGGGTCTGGCCGAGGCCGAGGCGATCAAGGCCCGCGCGGCCGCGCTCGCCGAGAACCAGGAGGCCGTGGTCGCCCAGCAACTCGCCGAGAAGTGGCCCGAGATCGTCCGCGCGGGTGCCGAGGCCTTCGGCAACGTGGACCACATGGTGCTGCTGAACGGCGCCGACGGCATGGGCGAGATGTTCGCCAAGGCGCTGACCATGGGCGGCACCGGCCTCGGGCTCGCCCGCCAGCTGCTCTCCGCGATGAACGCGGGCGGCGGCGAGGCGGGGGCGGCGGACGCCGCGCCCACCGCCCCGGCCGCCAAGCCCGTTGCCCAGGCGATTCCGGTGCAGGAGCAGCGGAACTGATTCCACCGCGCACCGAATGAGCCGGGCCCGGCCACCGTTGTCTCGGTGGCCGGGCCCGGTGCCGTACTCAGGGAAGCGGGGGTCTTGGGGAAGCGGGGCGGCGGGGCTCAGGCGAGCGGGGCCGGGGTGCGCTCGGCCTCGGCGGCGACCAGGCCGTGGATCCGGCCGGCGGCGGCGTTGCCGGCCACGATGCCGATCAGGATCGCGGCGACGAGGAAGACCGTGCCCATCCAGGCCATGGTCGCCACCGGCAGGGTGTAGGCGCCGATCACCTTGGCCACGCACTCGGCCACCAGCACGGTGCCCCAGATCAGCGAGAAGGCCCGCTCGCAGCGCCGGAAGGAGACCGAGGCACCCACCGAGGCCGCCGCGCCGGACGCCAGCCGGTCCCACGCGGCCGACATGGCCGGCTTCCCCTTGACGACGAACGGCCGCATCCCGGCGGTCATCATCGGCCGGCCGGCGAAGGCCGAGACCAGCACCGCCAAGCCGATCACGCTGCTGATCGCGCCGTCCTTGGCGATCATCAGCCGGGCGTCCCCGGTGACCGCCGAGAGGCCGATGCCCGCCAGGTTGACCACCAGCATCAGGGTGGCGAACGCGTTGAACGAGCGCTCGCGCACCAGTTGGAGGACGGTGCGGACGGCGGGCACCACACTGGAGACGGTCAGCGAGGCGATCATGCTCAGATGGAACACCGAGTGCGCCGCGTAGTAGGCCAGCAGCGGCAGCGCGACGTCGATCAGCAGCGGCCGGAGCGGAGCCAGCTCGCTGTGCTTCTCCTCGGCGGCGGCGGTCCCGGCCGGAGCGGTCCCGGCCGCGGCGGTCTCTGCCTGAGCGATCCCGGCGGGCTGCTCCATCACATTGCCAGCAGTGAGTGCCATGATCCGTGACCTTTCCTGTCGTCCCTGCTGCGGGCTTCCCTGTGCCTCAAGAATCCCGTCCGGGGCCGGTCCGCCGGCAGTGTCTGCCGTCCGGGAAGCGACATGACGGATGTCATGTTGAGCTGATGGCCACTCAGCGCTGAGTACCCGTACTCAGGTCGCTGGACGGTGCCGGCCAGAAGCATGGGAGGCATGAACCTCCACACGCCGGGCATCGGCATCACCGCCGTCGGCTCCTGCCTGCCGGACCAGGTGCTCACCTCGCGGGAACTCCAGGACCATGTCACCGCCGGCACCGGCCTGCGGCTGCCGGAGCGGATGTTCGAGAAGGCCACCGGCATAGTGACCCGGCGGTTCGCGGCCGATGGCGAGTACGCCTCGACGCTCGCGCTGGGCGCCGGCCGCCGGGCGCTGGCGGCCGGCGGGTACCACCCGCTCGACATCGACCTGCTGGTGTACGCCTCCGCCACGCGGGACGTGGTGGAACCGGCCACCGCCCATCTGGTGCAGGCCGAACTCGGTTCTCGTGCCCACGCGTTCGACGTCTCCAACGCGTGCAACAGCTTCATCAACGGCATCGACGTGGCCCGCGCGATGATCCTGGCCGGCCGGGGCCGGCGCGCCCTGGTGGTCACCGGCGAGACGCCCAGCCGGGCGATGCGCCGCGACCCGGGCGGACTGGCCGAGTTCCGCGCGGGCTTCGCCGGCTACACCTTCGGCGACGCGGGCGCGGCCGTGGTGGTCGAGCCGGTGCCGCACGGCGGGATCCTCGACATCGAGACCGAGACCGCTTCCGAGCACTGGACGGTCGGCGGCATACCGGGCGGCGGATCGCGCCACCCGCGCGGCGACGAGCACACCTACTTCCACGGCGGGGGCAAGGAGTTGCGCGGCGTCTTCGAGAAGATCGGCGGCGACATCCTGACCCGGGTGGCCGCCCGCACCGGGCTCGGCTGGGACGCCTACGCCCGGGTGCTGGTGCATCAGGTGACGGTGCCCTACCTGGAGCGGTTCGTCGAACTGACCGGCGTCCCGGCCGACCGGCTGGTGCTGACCGTACCCGAGCTCGGCAACATCGCCAGCGCCACCCTGGGCGTCCAACTCGACCGGATACGCGATGAGTTGAAGCGGGGCGACCGGGTGCTGCTGGTGGGTCTGGGCGGTGGCGTCAGCCTGATGACGATGGTCTGGGAGGTCTCGTGACCGAGCTCTGGGTCGTCGTGCCCGCGTACCAGGAGGAGGCCCGGATAGCGGGCACGCTGGACGCGCTGGCCCGCCAGCACGACCGGGACTTCCGGCTGCTGGTGGTCGACAACGACTCCTGTGACCGGACCGGCGAGGTGGTACGGGAGTTCGCGTCCCGGGCGCCGTTCCCGGTCGAGCTGCTGGTCGAGACGGAGAAGGGGGTCGGCTGCGCCGTCGACACCGGCTTCAGGCACGCCATCTCCGCCGGCGCCGCGCTGCTCGCCCGCACCGACGCCGACTGCCTCCCGCAGCCCGGCTGGACGGCGGCCGCGCGGGCGGCCGTGCTCCGCTCAGGGGGCCTGGTCTGCGGGCACATCACAGCCCGGCACGACGAACACGGCCTCCTCGGACGGGCGGCGTTCCGCGCCCTGGTCACCCTCGGCGCCGCCTTCGGCCGCATCCGGCCGGCCCACCACCGCAGGCACGGCTACCTGGTCCCGTACCGGATGCACGCAGGAAACAACATGGCCATCACCGCCGAGCTCTACCTCGCGGTCGGCGGCATGCCCCGCCGCCCCTCACCGACCGACCGCACCTTCATCAACCGGGTCCGCCGCCACACCACGGCGATCGTCCACTGCCGGGACATGGTGGTGCACAACTCCACCCGCCGGATCCGCGCCTACGGCGTCCTCGGCACCGCCCGCTGGTACCTCGAACGCGGCAGCGGCGGCCGCGGCGTCGACCCGCGCTGAAGCCCCGCCGCCGCGGACCGGAACCGTTCGCGGCCAGGAGCGAGCCCCCGGAAACGGCCCTCCGCCCCATCTCCCGCACCCACCGGAGCCACCATGCTGGAACAGCTCGCGCACGCCCTCCGCCAGGGCGCCGACCGCCCCGCCGTACTCGGCGCGTCCCGCACCGGTGCCACCCGGGTGCTGGCCCGCTGCGGCGAACTCACCGAGCTCGCGGACGGCTACGCGAGCGCCCTGCACCAGCGGTACGGGCTGCGCCCCGGCGACACCATCGGCGTGGCCGTCCGCCCGGGCCCCCGGGCCCTGGCCGTCATGCTCGCCGCACACCGCCTGGGCCTCGCCATCGCCGTCCTCGACCCCGCCGCCGGGCCGGACGTCCTGCTCGCCCGGCTGTCGTCCGCCCGGCCCGCCCTGGTGCTCGCCGACGCCGCCGCCCAGGCCGTCGCGGGCTGGGCGCACCCGCTGGCCCGGCGGGCGGGCCTCGCCCTGCCGCCGCTGGCCGCCCTCGGCCCGGTGGTGACGGTCGGCCCGCGCGCCCCGGGCTGCGCACCGGCCCTCCGCCCGGCCCGGGCTCCGCTGCCCGCGCCGTACGAGGGTGACGGCGACGCCGTAATCGTCTTCACCTCCGGCACCACCTCGAGCCCGCGCGCCGTGGTCCACAGCCGCGGTGGACTGGCCGCCGGAATGCGCACCGTCACCGACCTGGTCCGGCCCCGGCCGGGGGAGACCGTGCTCGGCGGCACCTCCTTCGTCCTCGTCCCCTCGCTGGCCGCCGGGGCCGCGGTGGCCCTCCCGGCCCGCTCGACCCGGCTGCTCCAGCGCCAGATCCGCCTGCTGCGGCCCGCCAACACCTACCTCACCCCACCGCAGCTGCGCGGCCTGGACGGCTTCACCGGACGCGTCTGGACGGGATCCGCCCCGGCCAGCGCCGAACTGCTCGGCCGGGTCAAGCGGGCAGGCGCCCGGGAGGCCTGGAGCGTGTACGCGCTGACCGAGCTGTTCCCGGCCGCGGCCGTCGAGGAGGCCGACAAGGCCGCCCACCGGGGCGACGGCGACCTGCTCGGGCAGCCGCTGCCCGGCGTGGGGGCCAGGCTCTCGCCCGAGGGCGAACTGCTGCTCACCGGCCCCGCCGCCCGCCACCGCTACCTCGGCGAACGGCCCGACCCCTGGGTCCGCACCGGCGACCGCGCCAGGCTCACCCCGGACGGACGGATCGTGCTCGCCGGACGCTGCAAGGACATGGTGCTGCGCCGCGCGGAGAACATCTATCCGGGCCTGTACGAGCCAGCGCTGCACCTGCCCGGAGTCGAACTCGCCGTACTGGTGGGCGTACCGGCCGAGGAGGGCGACGAACGGCTGGTCGCCCTCATCCAGCCGCAGGCCGGAGCCGACCGGCGGCAGCTGCGCACCGCGCTGCAGGCCCCGCTGGGCCGGATGGGCAGCGCCCGCCCGGACGCACTGCTCTTCGCCGAGATCCCGCTCTCCGGGCGCTCCCGCAAACCCGACCGCGCGGCGGCCTCCCGCCTGTGCGCCCGCGCCCTCGAAGCGGACGGGAGCCGTCCCTCGGGCACGCGCGGCGGAAGGTGACCGCCCCCGGCCGCGCCCCGGCCCCCAGCGGACAAGTCCCTCTCCCCGACCCGCCCCGACCCCCGAGGAGCCTTCCTGTGAACGCCCTTGCCCGGCGCCGTGACCGGCAGGTCTACCTCCGCAGCCACCCGGCCCTGTTCGCGCTGCTGGCCGCGACCCGGCACCGCCCGGTCGTCCGACTCGGCCGTACCGTGCTGGTGCACAGCCCGCAGGCGTACCGCGAAGTGCTCACCCGGGTGCCGCTGGACCGTACCGCGTCCGGCACCACCGGCGGCGCGGCGGCCCGACTCACCGACGGCGGACTGCTGTTCGACCAGGAGGGCGCCGAACACCGCGCCACCCGCCGCGAACTGGCCGAACACCTCAGCACCCAGGGCGTGGAGCGGCTGCGCCCGGTCTGGCAGGCCGTCCTCGACCACCGGCTGAGCCGGCTCCACGACGGCGCCGACCTGGTGCCGGTCGTCCGCGAACTCGCCGGCGCCACCGCGGCCGCCCTGACCGGCAGTACGGCGGCACCCCTCGACCTGGCCCGGGCCGCCGCCGACGCCGCCTCGGCCACCGCCCGCGAGCACCTGCCCAGCCTGCTGCCACGGCGCCGATCGCCGTACGCCGCATTGGAGTTGACGCGAATCCTGCCGGACGCCCTGGACGCGATGCTCGTCGTCGCCGCAGTGAACACCACCGTGGCCGCGCTCCCGCGCGCCGCCGCCTGGTGCGCGGACGCCGGCCTCTGGGACGAGATCTCCGCCGGCCCGGCACCCCAACTCGTCGGTGAACTGTTGCGGTTGACCGCACCGTCCCCCATCCTCCCGCGCGCCGCCGCCCCGAGCGCACGGGGCACCGCCGTCGCCGGCTGCCCGATCCGGCCCGGCGACCGGCTGGTCCTGGTGGCCCGGCACGCCGCCGAATCCCACCGCGACACGCCCGCCGACCCGGCCGCCGCCGTCCAGGCGGTCTTCGGCACCGGCCCGCACGCCTGCCCCGGCGCCCGGCTAGCCCGCGCCCAACTCGCGGATTTCCTGGCCGCGTTGGCCCGCCACCAGCCGACCGTCCGCCGCGCCACGGTCGACCGCCGTGCCGCACTTCCGGGCTACTCGTCCCTCCTGGTCCGCCCGCGGCGGTGAACCGGCCGCGGCACGGTACCGCCCCGACAGCTTCCGAACTCCCCTACGAGAGGCGTGATCCATGCGCATCGCCGTCACCGGTGCCGGCGGTTTCTGCGGCTCGCACGTCGCCCGCGCCGCCGCGGCCGCCGGAGCCCAGGTGCTCTGCCTCGGTCGCCGCCCGGGCCCGCTCGGGCAGCACCTGCACTGGGAGGCCACCGCCCCGGCCTCCGCCGAGCTGCGTGCCGCGCTGCGCGACTGCGACCTGCTCGTCCACTGCGCGGCCGCGGTCGGCGACCCGAGGCCGGGCTCCCCGGCGGAGGCGGAGAGCCACGCGGTCAACGTGGCAGGTGCCGAGCGGCTGTTGGCGGCGGCCGCCGGCAGACCGGTGGTCTGGGTGAGCAGCGCCAGCGTCTACGACCCGAGGCCCAGCCGCCGCCTGGTCCGCGAGGACCACCCCACCGCCGGCGGGCACCTCAACGCCTACGGCCGCACCAAGGCCGCCGGGGAGCGGCTCGCGCTCGCCGCCGGAGCGGTGGTGCTGCGCCCGCGCGCGGTGTACGGCCCGGGCGATCCGCATCTGGTGCCCCGGCTGCTCGCCCGGGTCCGCCGCGGCGTGCTGCTGCTGCCCGGCCCGGACGTCGAACTCAGCCTGACCGCCGTCCAGAACCTGGCGGACGCCTGCCTCGCCGCTCCCGGCTGGGCGCCCGGCGCGTACAACATCGCCGATCCGGTGCCGTACCGCCGAGACGAAGCCGTCCGCCGGGTGCTCCGGATGCACGGGGTCACCGACCCGGTGATACGTCATCTCCCGCTCCGGGCGGTCCGTCTGGCCGCCAGGGCGGTGCCCTCTGCGGGCCTCACTCCGTACGCCGTGGACCAGCTCGCGCACAGCGTGGTGCTGGACACCGGCCGCGCCCGCGGCCAGGGGTGGACACCCCGTTGGGACCTGGACACCGCGTTCACCACCCGGGTCTGAGTCCCGGAACGACGACGGGCCCCGCCGCTCCCGACTGGGAGGAACAGGGCCCGTCACGCCGTCTCGGTGACCCGGCCGCCCGGGTCAGCTCTTCGCAGCCTTCTTCACCAGCACCACCACCGCGGCGGCCAGGCCGACCACCACCAGGCCCTTGATCAGCAGGCCGAGCAGCGAGCTCACCACGCCGACCACGAACCAGACCAGGTTCCACGCCAGTACCAGGACGAGGACCGGGACAACGATGTTGCGCACCCAGGAGGGCAGCGACTTCCAGAGCTCAGCCATGTCGGATCCTTATCTCCCCTCGGGCCGGCGCCGGCTCTTCCGTCGCGTCCCGTCCGCTTCCGATGCTTCGATCGTACGGGCGTCGCAGCACGTGGACGAGGCTTCCGGCCCCCCATAGAACCCCGAGATCCCCCCGAGTCCGGGCCCAGGGATACCCCCACGGCCCCCATCGGTGCCCAGCCCGGCGAGCGCTCCGAACCCGCCGTCCGGCGCCCGTTGCGCTTCCCCGGGAGGAGCAACGGGCCGCCGGACGTCAGACCGGCCAGGTCTCACCGCGCCAGGCGGCGTCCCAGAACATCCACTCGTAGCGGGACGTCGTGGTGAAGTGCTCGACCACCCGCCGCCGTTCGGCCGGGGCGAGCTCCTCGCCCAGGCGGTCGGTCAGCTCCAGCACCCGCCGGACCACCGACTGGAACGCCTCGTCGCCGTAGGTGGCGATCCACTTGGCGTACAGCGGCTGCGGCGAGGACTTCGCCAGCAGCTGCTCGCCGACCCGGGCGTAGATCCAGTAGCAGGGCAGCACCGCGCCCACGGCCTCGGCGAACGAGCCGCCGTAGACGGTGGCGAGCAGGTAGCTGGTGTAGGCCCGGGTGGTCGGCAGCACGGGTTCGGCAGCCGCCTCGGCGGCCGTCTGGCCGAAGGCGTTCAGGAACTCGGCGTGCATGCCCTGCTCAGCGGCCAGTGCGCCGATCGCGTCGTCGGCGAAAGCCCGGACGTCCTGCTCGCCCGGAGCCTTGGCGGCGCAGACGGCCAACGCGCGGGCGTAGTCGCGCAGATAGTGCGAGTCCTGGATGACGAAGTGGCGGAAGGCCTCGCGCGGCAGGGTGCCGTCGGTGAGCCCGGCGATGAACGGGTGGCCGAGGATCTCCGCGTAGATCGGCGCGATGGCGGCCCAGAGCTCGGCGGTGAGCGAACCGGGCCGCTCGGCGGCGTACGGCTCGAACGGCCCGGACTGCACCTGGCCGAACTGCCCGAACTCCCCGGACTGCTCGGCGGCGTGGGCCCCTGGCTGCTCTGCGGTGTGCGGATGGGACACGGTGTGGACTCCCTCCCTGTCCCGGGCAGGCGGTTCCCCGCTGCCACGGCCAGGTTCTGGCGGTCGGCGCGACAACCCCCGCTCCGGGGGTGTCGTTCAGCGCCCTCTCAGCCCGCTGCCACGGGCTCCCGCGGTTCGACTGCGTACGCGGCCGACCCTACCGCCCGGCCGGGCCGCCGTTCACAGCCGTCCGGCCCCGGCGCACCGGGGCCCGTGACCGGTCAGTCCTCCGGCGGAGAGAAGATCACCAGCACCCGCAGCTCCTCGGTGATGTGGTGGAACCGGTGCGGCATCCCGGCCGGGACGAAGACCACGCTCCCGCGCCCGACCGTGGTCGTCTCCGACCCGACGGTCAACTCGGCCCGGCCGCTGATGACCTGGTAGATCTCGTCCTGCGCGTGCGGCGACTGGGTGTCGGTGTCGCCCGGCGAAAGCGCGTACAACCCGGCGGACATGCTGCGCTCCTTGAGGAAGCGCAGGTAGGCGCCTTGGTTGGCGGCCCGCTCCGCGTCCAGTTCGTCCAGCCGGAAGACCTTCATCGGCGCCGCTCCACATCTCGTCCGTCACTCGGCCACGCGATGGGTGCATTCAACCGCATCCGGCACCGGCCGCCGCACCGCCGGGCTGCCCCGCCGGTTTGGCTTTCGCTGCGACTGCGGTACGCCTATAGGGCAAGACTTGCTCACAGCAGATTGGATGCGGGCGGACCCGTGAAACATTTCGTCGTCAAAACGCTCAGCAATGCGGCCGCCATCTGGGTCGCCGCCTGGATCGTCAGCGGGATCGACCTCACGGCGGACGGCTGGCAGCACAAGACGGTCACCGTGATCTCGGTGGCGCTGGTCTTCGGCGTGGTGAACTGGCTGATCAAGCCGGTGGTCAAGCTGTTCTCGCTGCCGCTGTTCGTGCTCACCCTCGGGCTGATCACTTTTGTGATCAACGCCCTGATGCTGCTGCTGACTTCCTGGGCCTCCGGCCACCTCCACCTGGACTTCAACGTCACCGGGTTCTGGCCCGCGCTGCTCGGCTCGCTGATCATCAGCCTGGTGTCCTGGGGCCTCCACCTGGCCTTCGACGACGAGGACTGACCACCGACCGTCCTTCCCCAACGCCGAGGGCCCGCCGTCGTGGACGGCGGACCCTCGGCGTGCGGAGACCTCGATCAACGCGCCCCGGGGCTGAGGATGAGCGCCAACTGCTCGTCCAGATCGCCGCCGGTGCGCTCCTCGCCCACCGGCACCAGGCGGTCGGTGCGGGTGAGGAAGGCGATCAGCGGCGGCGCGGAGGACCGCAGCACCGCGTCGCCCTCGGGCGAGCGCAGCATGATGCCGACCTCGGCGAGTTCCTCCCCGAGCGGGTGGATGTGCACATCGCCCTCGCCGGTCGGCTGGCTGATCCCGTCCAGCAGCAGCTCCCGCGCGAAGACCCACGTCACCGGCGCGTCGCCGGGGAGGTGGAAGGTGAGCCGGATCGCATACGGGTCGGCGGGGTCGTACTCGAGGTCGACCAGGATGCGGAAGGAGAGCTCGTTCGAGACCACGAGGTGCATCACCACGTGGCCCTGGACCGTGCTGTGCATGCGCCACTACCTCACGTTCTGACCGGCCTGCCCCGGCTGTGCGACTGTTATGGCCCCCGGATCCGGGTCCAAACCCGTCGGCCACGTTCGGTGCGTGCGATCCACCGGGGATCCGACGGGCCGCACGCCCCGGGCAGTCGCACCGCCCGCCGTGGTGGCCCCGACCCGGAGTTGGCTGCTCCGTTTGCCCGATTGACGCTCATTGCAGCACAGGGTTGGCATGCCTGCAATCACTCTCAGCAACGGATCCGTCGAAGCGCCTTCGAATCACTCTCCATGCCAGAAGGCAACCATACGTTCAACGATTGGTAAAGCGCGAAGCCTTCCAATCGAAGATCCCTGGCCGCTACACCCATACCGGCAGAACCACACCCCCGAACACGCAGAATCATCCGTTCAGCGGAACCGAACCCTCCCGTTCTTCGGCCGGTTCGGGTTTCGGGCAGGCTCGCACGCGGGAGACTTCCGCACAACGCTCGCGCACCGGAGGTGGCCATGCCCGGCCCCGTCCGCCCGGTCGTCAAACGCACGGCCCGGGCCATCCTGCTGGAGCTGGACCCGGACGACCCGCACGCCCAGGCCTCCATCGTCCTGATCAAACGGACCCGACCCGGCAGCAATCCGTACTGGATCACGCCCGGCGGCGGCGTCGAAGCCGGTGACCGCACCGTGGTGGACGCACTGCACCGGGAGATCGACGAGGAGCTCGGCGGCAAGGTCGTGGACGTGGTGCCCGCCTTCGTCGACACCGTCTCCCACGCCCACCACGACGACGGCACCCTCGCCCATCCGCACGGGGTCAAGATCCAGCACTTCTTCGTCTGCCGCCTGGCCGCCATGGACCCCACCCGCCGGCACGGCCCCGAGGTGGACGACCCGCACGGCGAGTACGAGATCGTCCACCTCCCCTTCACCCGCGAGGGCGTGACCTCGGTGAACGTCGTTCCGCCCAGCCTGCGCGCCTATCTCGCCGCCAACATCGAGGGCATCCGGGCTCTGCTCGCCCACGACCTGGGCTGAGGGCGTCCGGCCCGCCGACGCGCGACGCAAGAGCGCCGGCGGGCCGGACGCCCGATGCGCGCACGCGGACGGCCGCGCGGTACCGCCGGAACAGCCCGAGGCGAGGCCCGGGCAAAGGCGTCAGCGCATGGCCCTACCCTGGGTTGCCTTCCGGGGATCTCGGAGAGGCGGGGCGCGGTGCACAGCGGCACGGTCGTGGCGGGGCGGTACCTGATGGATCGCCCGATGGGCGCGGGCGGAATGGGCGAGGTCTGGGCCGCCCAGGACCAACTGCTCGACCGGGTCCCCGTCCGCCGAGGCGCTACGGCTGCTGGCCAGTTGGACCGCGGAACCGACCCTCCCGGGGCTGCCGGACGCCGAGGCAACCGCCTGACGGTGCCGAGCGCCGCTACCCCGCAGCCCCGGGTCAGACCGTGAGAGCGCCGGTGCGGAGGCGGGCGGCGGAGCGGGCGAGCCGGACTGCCGCGAGGACGGGAAGGCTGAAGCCCACCAGGCAGACGGCAAGGACGTTGATCGGGGTCAACCCGGCCGAGGACACGGAGAAGGCGGCGGCGACCAGCGGCACGGCCACCACCGGTGAGAACAGGAGCAGGGTCGCCTGCTTCTTCTCCCGCCGGGTCCACTGCGGGGACTTCCAGACCCTGACCAGGACTGCGATGGCGGCGGCCAGCCCGAGTACCGGCCCGAGGACCGGGACCAGGAACATCGGCGCCGGAAGGACTGCGAGCGCCAGGGTGAGCTTGGTGCGGCCGGCGCTCTCCGGTTCGGGTCGCGGCCCGCCCTCGGCGTCGAGTGCGGCGTCGGCGATCTCCTGGGGGCGGCCCAGGTTGTTCAGGACCTGCCGCACCGCGTCCTCGTCGACGGGGTCGCGGTCCGCCAGTGCGACCTCGATGTGCTCGCGCAGGTCCGCCAGCAGTTCGCGGCGGCGCTCGTCGGGCAGCGCGGCAGTGAATCGGGTGACCGCGTCCAGGTAGGCGCGGACCAGCGGGTGCTCGATGGGGGTCATGGCTTCTCTCCTGGGGCTAGGACGTGGTCTACGGCTGCTCGGAAGGCGGGCCAAAGCGCGGTGAACTCCTCCAGCGCACTGCGGCCGGCCGGGGTGAGGGTGTAATAGCGGCGCGACGGACCACTGGCCGAGTCGCGCAGGAAGGTGTCGGCGAGCCCGGCGCGGCGCAACCGGGACAGCAGGGGGTAGATCGTGCCCTGGCTGGTCGCCAGCATCGGGAAGCGGCCGAGCTCCTGCAGCAGCTCGACCCCGTAGCGCGGACCGTCCCTCAGCAGCGCCAGCACGCAGTACTCCAGCACCCCCTTGCGCAGTTGAGTGGCCACCGACCCGTCCGCCGCACCGGAACCGTCAGTGTGTGTCATGCCAGGTACCATGCAACGCAAGATAGCATGCGGAACAAGACAGCTCCAGAGCCCGCTGACGACTGGTCATCTGATCGCCTTGGAGGCGTGACTGGCGTTCCTGATGCGACATCAGCGGGAGTGGGCGGAGAGGAGCAGGGCGAGCGCGAGCAGGGCGATGCAGACACTGGAGAAGGCGTAGGCGAGGAGAGCGGCGCGGGGGTCCGGCTGCCCTCGCCGGTGGCGTTCGGCGGCTTCGCGGTACTCGGCCTGGGGGTCGTCGTCCACGGTCAGTGCTCCGCGTCCTGGTGGCGGAGGCGGACGGTGTGGGGTTGGCCGTGCAGGGTGAAGGAGAGATCGAGCCGGCCGTCGCGCCGGAGGAACTCCGTGGCACGCTCGGCGGCGTCGGGGCGAGTGAGGAAGTAGCGGAAGGCGTCGGCCTGGAGAGTGCCGAGCGGGAGTGGCTTCAGGGCGTCCCAGACGGCGGCGAGCGCGTCGGGGAGATGCGTGAACGCGGCGGGGGCGGCGATACCCTCGATCTCAACGACGACCGGGATGTCGTCCGTGCTCGGGGTGCTCATACCGCACTCCGCCGGGTCGGGCTGATCAGACACCAGACGGCCTTTCCGATGCCGCCCGGTCTGGGGTGGCAGCCCCAGTCGGCGGACAGTTGCTGAACGAGCCAGAGACCGCGGCCGTCCTCACCGTCCTCGCTCACCGAACAGGGCTTCGGATGACGGGCGTTGGCATCGTGGACTTCGATCCGCAGTACGGCGGGGGAGAGTTCGAAACGGACCTGGATCAGGCGGCCGGGTGGCACGCGGGCGTGTTCGACAGCGTTGGCGACAAGCTCGGAGAGCAGCAACTCCCCGGTGTCCGCGTACTGTTCGCCGCCATCGAGGCCGGCGAGGAAGTCACGCAGCTGCCTGCGGGCTCTACCCGCCGACTTGCGGTGACGCGGCAGCCAACACGAGTGCTCGCCGGTCACAGCGGGCGGTCTCTGCAACGTTCCGGTCATGGCAACGCCCCTTCCGGGCATGGTCGGTAGCCGTGATCCGGGCACACGGCCCGGCGGCGGCCGGGATCAGGCATAGGGATGCCCGGCCAACCGCCCTCCGTAATCACTCTGCGTCTAACGAGTGACTACGTGCCGTAGCATGCCCCTAGTCCGTCGCTTCATGCAATCGCATCAGAAAAAGTACATATGCACTTTCAGATCTCGTGTGACGACGCCCTGTTCAGCAGGACAGACTGTGATCCGACGAGGCAGTGCGACAGAGGGAGGCAGCAACGTGCCCGCAACGCCCACCGTGCGCCGTCGGATGCTGGGTGCGGAACTCCGGAAGATCCGAGAGAGGCTGGACCTCACGGTTGACGAAGTCGCGTCCCGCCTCGGGTGGCACCAGTCCAAGGTCAGTCGCTTGGAGACCGGCCGCTCCGGCGTGCGTGCGAACGAGGTCGGGGCACTCCTCGACGTCTACCAAGTCACCGACCCGGCAACGCGCGAGGCGCTTGCAGCCCTGGCGCGGGAGGGCAAGCGCAGGGTCTGGTGGCAGCCATACTCCGACGTGATCTCCCAGCGCTACGCCTCGTTCATCAGCTTCGAGGCGGAGGCCGTGTCGGTCCGAAACTTCGAGTCTTCGCTCATCCCTGGGCTGCTCCAGACATCGGACTACGCACGGGCGCTGATCCGACAACTCCGACCGGACGCCAAGCCGGAGGTTGTCAACGCACTGGTTGATGTCCGCCTGGCACGACAGAACGCGGCACTTCAGCGAGAGGATCCGCTGAGACTCTGGGCGATCGTGGACGAGGCTGCGCTACGTCGACTGATCGGCAGCCAGTCCATCATGGCGAAGCAGCTGCAACACCTGGTAGCCGGCTGCAGGGAACCTCACATCACCCTGCAGGTGGTGCCGTTCGCGGCGGGCGCCCACCCGGGCGTTCACGGATCGTTTGTCATCCTGGAGTTCCCCGTCCGGAACGATCTCGATGTGGTGTACACCGAAGCCCTGACGAGTAGCCTTTATCTGGAACGGGACGACGACGTAACGGCCTACGACCAGGCGTTTGATCGGCTCCGGGCAGCGGCACTCGACGTTGGGCCGTCGCGACGCTTGATCGGGCAGATTGCAAAGGATCTTGAGTGATGCAGACGGACCCGGTCGGTATAGACCTAAGCCACGCCACATGGCGCAAGAGCAAGTTCAGCGCTGACCAGGGAAACTGCATCGAGGTCGCCGACGGCCTCCCCGGCATCGTCCCCGTCCGCGACTCCAAGGACCCGCACGGCCCCGCCCTCGTCTTCCCCGCCGGCGCCTGGTCGGCCTTCGTCGCGGGCATCAAGGCAGGCGACTTCGCGTGACTTCGTGATCCATCCGGCCGCGAGCGGTTGTTGGTCGTGGCTGCGGCGGGTTGATCGGGTCGGTGGTGCGGGCGGGACGGTTCGGCCGGTCAGCGGCCGACCCACCGGTACACGGTAACTCCGCCACCTGCCACCACCTGCCGGTATCCCATCGAGGGCAGGGCTTCCTCGAAGCGCTTCAGCTGGGCATCTGGAAACGGGAAGTTGTCCGGATGATCCAGCGTCGCCACCCAGTAGGCGGTGGGTCGGATCCAGGGCGCCGCCTGGCCGGGTGGCGTCAGATAGGGAAAGAGCGAGACGGTGCACCGGTCCGTCAGCTGCGGAGCCAGGCGGTTGGCGGCCGCTACCGCTGCTCCGTCAGGTATGAGGGACAACGCCTGTTTGGCATTCGCTACTTGTGATCCTGGAGATGAGAGCGATGGCACCGGCAGCATGGCTACGGCTACCACGAGCGCACCGCTCGGCACCAGCTTGAGCGCGATGTCGAGCTTTCTCCGCGTAACCGGTTCAGCGTTGCGGACCGGCCGCGTCAGGGTGGCCACAGCACCCGCGGGCGGCACCGGCGCAGCGGGCGCCGACGTCACCGCGGGCCGGACCGGCCGCATCTGAAGCCTGCGCAGTCCGTCGATGAGAGCCAGGAAGAGCACTGGCATGAGTACCGCGTTGTAGTGCTGGAGCGTTCCCCAGAACATCGGGTTGAGAGACCAGAACCTGGCTGCCAGCGGCAGCACCAGCAGCACGCACAACGGCGAGCGCAGCGCGAGAAGCAGCGTCGGCGCCAATAGTGTGGCCACTGTCTCCCACTTGGCGCCCGGCAGTAGCAGTCGCGTCAGAGGATCGTCGCCGGTCCACTGCCCCGTGTCGGCGTATGTGTATTTGCCTTCGGGGTTTGCGAGCGGTATCAGCACCAGGATCGCCAGTGCCATGCTCAGCAGCGCGATGGTGGCAAGTCCCGCGCCGAGTCGGCGTTTCCCGAGCACAACGAAGAGGTACGCGCCGATTCCGACCACCAGGAGACCTTGGTCCTCCTTGACCAGCAGCAGTGGCAGCGCCCAGCACACGGCCGCAACCGCCCGCCCGAGCACCAGCGCCTCGGCTGCGAAGGCGGCCAACGGCACTGCGAAGGCCACCTCGTGGAAGTCGAAGGCGAGTGCACTCCACAGCCCCCAGGACAACCCGTACGCGAGCCCGATCGCCAGTCCACCCCACCGTCCAACCGTCCGCATTGCCAGTCTGGTCACTGGCAGCACCGAGGCTGCCAGTAACGCGGCTTGGGCGAGCAACAGCGTCATCGGCCCAGGGAAGACTCGGTAGACGGGTGCGAGCAGTGCGAGGATCGGGCTGAAGTGGTCACCGAGGAGGTTGTAGTCGACCCCCTTGAGTGCCACCAGCGGTTTGCCAAGCCCGGCGTAGCCGCGCACTGCCTCGTCGAAGATTCCCAGGTCGAAGCCGCCGGTCTGCATCAGCAGATGGCTCAAGACCGAGGTAGCGCCATAGCTGACGAACAGTAAGAGTGCCAGGGCTAGGCAGAGGTAGCGGTCAGCGGATAACCGGGTCTTCATGCTCGCCGACGCTAGCACGGCTGTTTTCGGATTCTGCCGCCATCCTGATCAGGCCTGATCGGCCGCCGTGCGATACCTGATCGACGGCGAAGTGCCCGTGCCGGACGATTGTGATGGTATGCGCCCTAATGATGGCACTTCATCATCGGATCGACCGCCGACAAGGGATCGGCTGACGTCTAGCGTTCGTCGTCATGCGACAAGGCTCCGCCCCTGACGCACGGTCAAGGTCAAGCCGTACCGTCGCCCACTGTCCGAACCTGGCTCAGGTAGCGCTTTCCGAGCTCGCTTCAGGTTTCGTGTGGAGGATTTCGCGGGACTGTTCGGCGGCTCGGTGGGCCAGGTCGGCGCGGTAGGCGGTGGGGCCGCCGTTGCGCATCACCTCGCGCGTGGTTGTCGAGGTCGGACGTTCGAGGCGCCTGGCGATCTCGGCGTAGGGGAGGCTGTCGGCCAGCCCCAGCGCGATCTGGTGGCGTTCCTGCTGAGTGAGCCTGACTCCGGGCATCGCGGCCCCCTTCGTCGCCCGTGGTGCCCCCGGCATAGCATTCAGTCTCAATTCATTGCAACGAACCGAGTGGGTGTCGTTGCATTACATTCAAGACCACTGCAACGATTTCATGCCACCTACCTGCACTGATGGCATTTTTGAGCAACGAGCCTGTTGTCAGATATTGGAATGCAACGTAGCTTTTCCTTCATCAGAAACGGCGGGCCGACAGAGCGCCCGCTGCAGAAGAAGGAGAGCACGATGCTGAAGTTCGACACCCCCGCCCCGATCTCCGCCGTCCTGGCCGTCCCCGCCGGACGCATCCAGCTCATCGCCGCCGACCGC